>NZ_JBWPWD010000010.1:0-3411 GCF_056590455.1 Winkia sp. C0117E2
TGTGGTGACTTATCCGGATGGGTCTACTGACACTGTTGAGGTTCCGGTTAAGGTTGGTGCGGCTGATAAGCCTGTTGATCCTGAGGATACTTCGAGTGTGGTTGAGCCTGTTTATCCGCCGGTGAAGGGGGATACTTCTTCTGAGGTTCCGACCTTTGTTGACGGTGATGGCAATGAGGTAGATAAGCCTGCTGCTGGCGAGGGTCAGGATGAGGTGAAGTTCGATCCTGGTGAGGATGCTCCCGATGGGGCTCAGGTTGATCCGGATAGTGGTGTTGTTACTATTCCGGAGGTTCCTGCTAAGGGGGAGGATCCTGTGGTTGTTCCGGTTGTGGTGACTTATCCGGATGGGACTACCGATACCACCACGGTCAAGTTCGAACCAGAACCAGCCGAAGAAGGTCAGCCGTCCTGGGATTCAGTAGAACTGAAGCCGGGTGAGGAAACCTCCATACCCAATAAGGGCGAAAAGATATCCGGTGCGACTGTTGAAACGGAAGGTCCTGGAACAGCTCAAATTGACGACGAGGGCAATATTAAGGTTCTCGCTGATCAAGATGCTAAGCCCGGGGACAGAATAACGGTGACGGTAAAGGACCGGAGCGGGAAGATAGTCGGCAAACTAGTCGTTACGATCGCTC
Organism: Winkia sp. C0117E2; assembly: GCF_056590455.1. Classification (NCBI taxonomy): domain Bacteria; kingdom Bacillati; phylum Actinomycetota; class Actinomycetes; order Actinomycetales; family Actinomycetaceae; genus Winkia; species Winkia sp. C0117E2. Next base: position 642 of record NZ_JBWPWD010000010.1, read on the forward strand.
AGTCCGATAAGCCGAGCAAACCTGAAAAACCAGGAAAGGAAACTAGTACTGGTAATGGTGGGCATTCTGAAACCACAACAACCGTAGTTGGTCAGCCGAGCTTGGCATCTACCGGCACAGCGGTGCTTGGCTATGGCGCCGCATCGGTTGCGTTGTTACTGGCAGGCGCAGGCATAGTGGCATATTCCCGCCGTAGGAAGGAATAGTAAACCGCTGTAGTGTTCCCGCCCCTCTGAAGATTTTCTTCGGAGGGGCGCACTATCTTAAATGCTCTGTCGTGCAGTCTCGAATTATAGGGTGCCGGTAAACACTGACGAAGTAATTGATATAGCAGCTTAGGTAAAAGATTTGCTGTTCCGGGGCCTTAGTGACCGCATAAAGCTAAAGCCAATGGTATTCGACAATAATTCAGATAGACCTGATACGTGCTCCAAATCCAATAAATAATGTATCGCTATATGAGACGAGTCGTCTCTTGTGAGCAGCGCCATGTGTGCGCGTGAATGACACGGTTGCCACATTTTGCACATACTACTAGTAGTAAGAGTTGCCATGGCTGCAATCGTGAGGCGCATCAAATATTTGAGGTAGCGCCAAACATGCAATCCTAATTCTTGTATTGCAGACACAAGTGAATGGAAAATGAAACCTTCCGGAAATACATTAGTGAATTAAAATTAGTTTATTGAATGTAGACTGAATGTTTTTAAAACCTATTGTTATCCCACAAATAAGACCCTAGCCTGAGGCATACAGCGAAGTCGGTACTGATCTCGAGGCAATCCTTCGAACTTAGTTGCCGCCTGATAACCAGATGCGGTTGTCAGCTCTCACGAATTTTTCCTCAGGAGAAACGTTCTATGAACAATGTTTCAAGGTTCTTATTACTAGCGCCTCGATCGGTACTTGCGACGTTAGGTGTGGCGGCTATGACCGCAGGTGGTTTGGTGCTGGCTCCGGCGGTGGCGCCAACTAATGCTGCGGCTGAACAGGCTCCAATATTGAGTGCAGGCGAGTGGCTAAAGAAGGGCACTGTCAATGGGTACGTTTTCGTTGACCGTGTTGGCAACCGCACCACCAAGCAGCCTGACGATGTTCCGCTATCAAATGTGAAGGTTTACGCGCAGTGGAAGGACGCCGATGGCGTGGTTTCCCCGGTTTACACTGCGAATACAAAATCTGATGGTTCTTATTCAATCGCCCTTCCTGACTGGAAAGATGCAAATGGTAGGAGCCACAAGTTCAAATCTCACATAGGCCAGCAGCTGCGTACTTGGTTCGACAACCCGGATCCTTCGAAGTACTGGAAGTCCTTCAGTGAAGCTGATGGGAACTTCGGTTCTGTAGGAGACCGTTACCAGTCGACTTGGCTGGATCTATCCCATGTCTACAACCAGAACATGACCGTTCAGGAAATTCCGCAGACGGATCAGATGCACAAAGCTAGGGCTGACTGGAAAAAATCTACCCGTAAGGGTGGCGGCGGAGATGTCACGGGGGCCGTCTTCTATGACATGCGCGGCGCTTTCGGCAATACGGCAGCGCCCACTGCAAGCGAAAAAATCTATGGCGATGTAGGCGTTCCGGGTACCACGGTCGTAGGTTCGTATGTGCAGGACGAAGTGGCGCGACGCTTCGACCAGTGGAAGAAGGCTCATAAGGGATTCTCCTTTGATGAGTTCACTGCTGCGCAACGCGAGATCATCAAAAAGTATGAGGCAGAGACTGGTAAATCTGCCATTGCCGAGACTGTTTACGATGTGACAGATAATGAAGGCAGGTACCACCTACAGTTCGACGGTCTAGGCGGCACAAGCTACCGCGATAAGGGTATCTCTACGCTCGCGTGGGGTGAACCCGTTCCTGCCAACAAGGGGTCGTGGGCTGCTGGAAACATGCAAAGCAAGCATGTAAACACTGGCTACATGTATGTCTCCCCAGTTCTTCCTGAGGGCTTGGGTGCGGCTATGAATAACTTCCAGTCGAACCGATACCAATTTGGCGGTGAAGAGGTCGGTTACGCTACAGCACCAGGGCTATCGAATGTGGAAAATGTTCGCTTTGCTCTGAAAATGCAGGATCTGGTGTTTGACGTGACCGACTACAACACCACGGATAAACCTGCCACCCCAGGCACCACCGTCAATACAAAGACGGCTGGCACCTTCCCAAACACGGATTATGACATTGTCTGGACTGACGACAAAGGCAAGGAAGTAGGCTCATGTACCGCCACCTCAAGTAATTTGGGTGTTTTAGAGCCATGCGCGTTTGTCGTTCCGAAGGATCTAGATCAGCCGACCACCTACACTGCTCAGCTATACCCTAAGGGCATTCGTAAAACTGCTTTAGCTGCAGACTCTTTCACAGCGAAAGTAACTCCCGAATACAAGCAGACCAGCGTCGAACCTGGCAAATCCACAACTGTAGATACCCCCTTGCATAGCGAAAATGGGACTAAGCCTGCGAAGGGCACCAAGTTCGCGCCGGCGAATATCGATAAGGATGAGATTCCTGAAGGTGCCGTCAAGGAAATTCCCAAGTGGGCAACAGTCAATGGGGATGGCACTATTGCAGTGTCTCCGGATGCGGGCGTGCCTGAGGGCGACTACAACATCCCAGTCAAGGTGACCTACCCGAATGGTGTTGAAAAAGTAGTATTAGCGCCCATTCATGTTGGCAAGAAACAGATCACTGATTCGGTTGATCCGAAGTATGCGCAGGATACTGTGGTCAAGGCTGGGGAGTCTGGGACTGTTGTGGCTCCTAA
>NZ_JBWPWD010000011.1:0-1663 GCF_056590455.1 Winkia sp. C0117E2
GCTGATGCTAAGCCTGGTGACAAGATTGTTGCCAAGGTTAAGGATGGTGAGGGTAATGTCATTGACACTGTTACCGTGCGCATCTCTGAGAATGTTCGAGGTAATAGCCGCAAGGTAGTCAGGACGATTGCCCGCACTTCCATAGCAAAGACGGGTGTTCAGGTGTTCGGGTACGGTGCTGCGTCCGCCGCATTGCTATTGGCGGGAGTAGGCGTTATTGCAGCAGCCAGGAGGTGCAAGGAAGACTAGTAGCTAAGTCTTCGATCTCTAACTAGTTTGGCCCTGAGAGCCTAGGCTCTCAGGGCCAAACTAGTATCTTTTTTAAAACACTTGTGTAGCGTAAAGATGGTTAGCGTTCGCTGTGGAAATGCCTGCAAAACTTAACATTAAAACAAGATTAAGTTCCAGGTGGTAGCCGATAGTGATCAACTCCAATGCAACAGTGACCCGATTTACATCTGACTCCACGCGTTAATTACCGCCTGGTAAAGATTAAAAAGCTGTCATTCGCGCTGAGCACAGCCTTTTACCGGGATTCTTTCAGACTTTCATAATCTTTCAGAATCGCTGTGAACAGGCGCAACGGTAAGCTGTAAATGTTTATGCAGGCGTGTTAGATGACAGAATTAAATGATCTGTGTCGAAACGCGCATGAATTTTATACTTTCGTGGATATGCGTCTAGCTCCCTTCCAGGCAAACACTTGCCAGCACTAAGGAATTCAGGAATCATTGCACCGACAATGTTTCCATTTTCTTACCTATCTGAAGGAAGAAGAATATGAAAGACCAAGGAATAGCCAGGAGGAGGGAGCTGAAAGTAGGCGCTGTCATCGCAGCCCTGTTTTCGCTGCTCGTCACTCTGACTGGACTTTCTGCAGTCTTCGAGCCTCAATCCGCGCTCGCCGCGGGTAATGAGCTCGGAGAGACGGTCGAGTTCACTCCGAACTACGACTTCGCGGATATTCCCCAAGGCAGCGGCTACTACGCTGATAAGGGAAATATCATTTGGGGCGGTAATGGTGGATCCGACAATGGAGTCACCAATAAGAAGTCCAACATCGGTTTCGCTTGGTGTATTGATCTGGGGCTTCGAACTCCGGCCGATGCCAAGAATCTGATTTGGGATAAGTCAACTGCGCAGAAGTTGACTCCCGCCAACATCGCTGACACGACTAAGGACACCGCTCACGGCCAAGAGCGCTACGATGCGGCTTACAAGATGATCACTAACATGATCAACTCTTGGAAAGCAGGCAAGTACGACGAGGCTAAAAAGTACAACCTGTACGCCCAGGCGTTGCTCGGTAACCCGACTGCGCAGGGAACTGCCGGTGAGGTTATCAACTCGAACGGGCAGGCTTCACCTCAGGCTGGTACCTACAGTGGCGTCACCCCCGGAGAGTTCACTGACCTTACAGGCTTTAAAGCCATGGCTGGTGGACCTTCCGTATTTGATCATGCGATTGATTTCAAGGCGCCTGAAGGAAGCTATCTGACTTACGTTCCGCCGACCCTACCTAACGGCAAGGTTGCGGTAAACCAGGCGCAGCGTATGGTTCCCCCGGATCAGCCTGGCATTAAACCTGAGCCGAAGAATCCGGTTATCAAGACCAAGGCTTCTTTGGATGGTGATCAGGTCAAGGCTGGTGCGAAGGTTGTTG
>NZ_JBWPWD010000012.1:0-960 GCF_056590455.1 Winkia sp. C0117E2
TTTTTTGTTTGTCTGATTGTTGTTTGGTTGGGCAGGGGGGTTGGTGTTTTTATATGGGACCACACAATTTGTGAGTGGGAATGAAAAGTTTGGCTCTTTTTTTGGGGCTCGCACTATCGGGTGCTGGATCAATCATTTTGGTTCGTGCCTTTTCTGTCTGGTGTTTGCTGTTTTTGGTGGGTGCTGGGTGGTTGTGGGTTGGTTGTTTTGTGAACTGTATAGTGGACGTGAGTGTCTTTGTTGATGCTTTTTTCGAGTTTTTGAACTTGTTTTGTTTTTGGTTTGTTCTTGTTTTGTTAGTTGCTATGGGCGTTCGGTGGATGTCTTGGCATGAGTGGCTGATGAAGGACGTGGCGGCCTGCGTTATTCCCTGGGGAGTTGGCGAGCGAGCGTTGATCTGGGGGTTTCCGAATGGGGTAACCTAGCCTCCTGTTTTGGGGGTTACTGCGCACTGAATTGATAGGTGTGTGGGAGGTACGAGGGGAAGTGAAACATCTTAGTACCCTTAGGAGAAGATATTTCGTGAGTAGTGGTGAGCGAAAGCGGATGATGGCTAAACCGTGTGCGTGTGATACTCGGCAGGGGTTGCGTGTGCGGTGTTGTGGGGTCTTTTTGTTGCTTGTCTGCCGGCGAGTAGATTCCGGGATGATTGTTTTGGCGAAGGGTTTGGAATGGCCTGCCGTAGTGCGTGAGAGTCGTGTAGTTTTTGATGATTGTTCTGGTTTGGAGAAGGTGCCCGAGTAGTGCGGGACTCGTGGAATCTCGTGTGAATCTGCCCAGACCACTGGGTAAGCCTGAATACTTACTTGTGACCGATAGTGGATTAGTACCGTGAGGGAATGGTGAAAAGTACCCCGGGAGGGGAGTGAAATAGTTCCTGAAACCGGGCGCTTACAAGCCGTCAGAGCCTGTTTGTTGGGTGATGGCGTGCCTATTGAAGAATGAGCCTGCGAGTTAGTG
>NZ_JBWPWD010000013.1:0-934 GCF_056590455.1 Winkia sp. C0117E2
CATGTGGCTTGGTTAACCCGTGTGGGGTAGTCGTAGCGAAAGCGAGTCTGATAAGGGCGTTTGGTCGCGTGTTCTAGACCCGAAGCGGGGTGATCTACGCATGGTCAGGTTGAAGCTATGGTAAGACGTGGTGGAGGACCGAACCCACTTCAGTTGAAAATGGAGGGGATGAACTGTGCGTAGGGGTGAAAGGCCAATCAAACTCCGTGATAGCTGGTTCTCCCCGAAATGCATTTAGGTGCAGCGTTGAGTTTAGGTTTGTGTGAGGTAGAGCTACTGGTTGGTCAATGGGCCTTGTTGGTTACTGAGACCAGCCAAACTCCGAATGCGCATTAAACTATTGCTTGGCAGTGAGACAGCGGGGGATAAGCTTCGTTGTCAAAAGGGAAACAGCCCAGATCGCCGGTTAAGGCCCCTAAGGGTATGCTTAGTGGGAAAGGATGTGTAGTTGCTGTGACAGCCAGGAGGTTGGCTTAGAAGCAGCCATCCTTGAAAGAGTGCGTAATAGCTCACTGGTTTAGTGATTGCGCGCCGATAATTTAGCGGGGCTTAAGCATACCGCCGATACCGTGGCTTCCATACGTGTGCTGGCTGCTCTTTGTTGGGTGGTTGGTGTGTGGTTGGGTAGGGGAGCGTCCTGCATGAGGTGAAGTTTCGGAGTGATCCGGGGTGGATTGTGTGGGAGTGAGAATGCAGGCATGAGTAGCGATTGAGAAGTGAGAATCTTTTCCGTCTTATAACTAAGGGTTCCAGGGGTAGGTTCGTCCGCTCTGGGTTAGTCGGGTCCTAAGGCGAGGCCGTCAGGCGTAGTCGATGGTTAACCAGTTTTTATTCTGGTACCGGCATATTCTCGTTCTGTGGTGAGGCGCATAGTACTAACCAATATTTACTGCTGGTTTTCCCTTTCGGGGGTTTGCTGGTGGTGGTCTTGGGA
>NZ_JBWPWD010000014.1:0-829 GCF_056590455.1 Winkia sp. C0117E2
GTGGTGAGGCGCATAGTACTAACCAATATTTACTGCTGGTTTTCCCTTTCGGGGGTTTGCTGGTGGTGGTCTTGGGACCGATGTGTGTAGTAGTCAAGCGTGTTAACAGGGGTGACGCAGTTAGATAGCTCAGCGTCGTGATGGTTTACGGCGTTCAAGCATGTGGCCTATCGGGTTGGTAAATCCGCTCGTGTTTGGGTGAGGTGTGATGGTGACCTGTTTTTGTGGGGATATTGGGTGATTCTGTGCTGTCTAGAAAAGCCTCGGCGTTAGAGGGTGTGTTGCCCGTACCCTAAACCGACACAGGTGGTTTGGTAGAGAATACTAAGACGTGCGAGTGAATCATGGTTAAGGAACTCGGCAAAATGCCTCCGTAACTTTGGGAGAAGGAGGACCCGGCCTTTTACATTACCTTTGCGGTTTTGGTGGGGGTTGGGGCGCAGAGACCAGGGGGAAGCGACTGTTTATCAAAAACATAGGTGTGTGCGAAGCCGTAAGGCGATGTATACGCACTGACGCCTGCCCGGTGCTGGAAGGTTAAGAGGAACCCTTAATCGGCTTTTGTTGGTGAAGGGGTGAATTTAAGCCCCAGTAAACGGCGGTGGTAACTATAACCATCCTAAGGTAGCGAAATTCCTTGTCGGGTAAGTTCCGACCTGCACGAATGGCGTAACGACTTCCCTGCTGTCTCGACCGTGAGCTCGGTGAAATTGCATTATGAGTAAAGATGCTCGTTTAGCGCAGCAGGACGGAAAGACCCCGGGACCTTTACTATAGCTTGGTATTGGTGGTTGATTATGCTTGTGTAGAATAGGTGGGAGACTGTGAG
>NZ_JBWPWD010000015.1:0-763 GCF_056590455.1 Winkia sp. C0117E2
CCGCGCCGCTAGGTGTGGTGGAGTTGTAATGTGAAATACCACTCTGGTGTGATTGGCTGTCTTAACCTTGGCCCGTGATCCGGGTTGGGGACAGTGCCTGGTGGGTAGTTTAACTGGGGCGGTTGCCTCCTAAAAGGTAACGGAGGCGCTCAATGGTTCCCTCATCCTGGTTGGTAATCAGGTGTTGAGTGTAAGTGCACAAGGGAGCTTGACTGTGACACTGACGGGTGGAGCAGGTACGAAAGTAGGAACTAGTGATCCGGCAATGGCTTGTGGAAGCGTTGTCGCTCAACGGATAAAAGGTACCCCGGGGATAACAGGCTGATCTTGCCCAAGAGTCCATATCGACGGCATGGTTTGGCACCTCGATGTCGGCTCGTCGCATCCTGGGGCTGGAGTTGGTCCCAAGGGTTGGGCTGTTCGCCCATTAAAGCGGTACGCGAGCTGGGTTCAGAACGTCGTGAGACAGTTCGGTCCCTATCCGCTGCGTTCGTTGGAGATTTGAGAGGGCCTGTCCCTAGTACGAGAGGACCGGGACGGACGAACCTCTGGTGTGCCAGTTGTACCGCCAGGTGCATGGCTGGTTTGCTACGTTCGGGAGGGATAACCGCTGAAAGCATCTAAGCGGGAAGCCTGCCTCGAGATAAGATCTCCGTGCACTGTTTGTGTGTGAGGGTCCCAGTAGAAGACTGGGTTGATAGGCCAGGAATGTAAGGCTCGTGAGGGTTTGAGTTGACTGGTACTAATATCCCGATGACTAACA
>NZ_JBWPWD010000001.1:0-520778 GCF_056590455.1 Winkia sp. C0117E2
TTGTCGCCGACTTCCTTGAGCCAGCGAGAGACAGTGCCCTCGGTGATGGATTCGCCCAGAGCCGGCATCTTCACATCGGTAGCCTCTTCGGCCGATGCGGTCCCAGGGACCTCCTTGGAGGAAGAACCATCGGACTGAGGGTAAGCCCACTGTACGATCGTCTCGTCTCCGTCCTTCTTCGAGGAGGAAGGAATGTCATCGGTGCTGCCGGACTGGGCAGCGTCCTGCGAGGAAGAGATGCGGGCGATGACTGTGTCTACGTCTACGGTCTCGTCTTCAGGGACAACGATCTCTACTAGGTAGCCGGATACCGGAGCAGGAACCTCGGAGTCGACCTTGTCGGTAGATACTTCGACCAGCGGTTCGTCGGCCTCAATCTTGTCGCCGACTTCCTTGAGCCAGCGAGAGACAGTGCCCTCGGTGATGGATTCGCCCAGAGCCGGCATCTTCACATCAGTCGACTCACCATCGGCATGCGAGCCTTCAGATTTCTCTTCAGACTTCGGAGCATCGGCTTGCTGGCCAGATGCATCAGGAGCAGAGGAGTCCTCTTCCTGCTCAGACGAATCACCAATGATTGCGATCTCGGTTCCCACATCGACAGTCTCGTCTTCAGGAACCAAGATTTTGAGGATGGTGCCTGCAGCCGGAGAGGGAACCTCGGAATCTACCTTGTCAGTAGATACTTCAACGATAGGCTCGTCCACCTCTACAGTGTCGCCGACTTCCTTGAGCCAGCGAGAGACAGTGCCCTCGGTGATGGATTCGCCCAGAGCGGGCATCTTCACTGATTCAGACATTTCGTTTCCTTCTTCGCTTAGTTGTGGCTGTGCAATGGCTTACCGGCAAGCGCCATTGCGGCCTCGCCAACAGCCTCGTTCTGGGTGGGGTGAGCATGGATGAGATTTGCTACATCGTCTGGGTATGCCTCCCAGTTGATGATTAGTTCGCCCTCGCCAACCTGCTCGCCAATACGGGCACCAAGGGCATGGTATCCAACAATTGGACCGTCTTCGACGCTGACCAACTTAATAAATCCTGCGGTAGCCAGCATCTGAGACTTACCGTTGCCAGCAAGGTTGAATTCAACGGCCTTTACCTTGTCTTCACCAAACTCTTCCTTTGCCTGCTTCTCGGTTAAGCCGACAGAGGCAATTTCAGGCTCACAGAAGGTGACGCGCGGGATACCTTTCTCGTCTACCGGGACAGGATCCAGGCCGGCAATATGTTCGGCCAAGAAAATACCTTGGGCGAACCCGCGGTGGGCAAGCTGCAAGCCAGGGACAATGTCCCCGGCAGCATAGATATTGCCAACCCCGGTATGCAGGTTCTGGTCTACGGTGACAAAGCCGCGCTCCAGCTTAATTCCCTGCTCCTCGTATCCGAGATCAGCAGTACGAGGTCCGCGACCAATAGCAACAAGCAATAGGTCGGCGTCGAAAGACTTGCCGTCCTGAGTCTTTACATGAACTCCCGAATCATCCTGGGTTACCGAATCAAACATGGTGTTGGTCTCGAACTTGATACCACGTTTGCGGAACTGCTTTTCGAGTCCCTTAGAAATAGCTTCGTCCTCGTTAGCGACGAGGTGGGGAAGCCCCTCAATAATGGTAACCTCGGCGCCGAAGGAAGCCCAAGCTGAGGCAAATTCGACTCCGATGACGCCACCACCCAAGACGACTGCCTTAGAAGGAACCCAATCCAATTGCAAAGCTTGTTCTGAAGTAATTACCCGTCCCTCAATTTCGAGCCCGGGAATTGTCTTCGAATAGGAACCGGAAGCCAAGATAATGTTCTTGCCGGTGATCTTCTTGCCATCTACCTCGACAGTATCCTTTGCAACCAGCTTGCCCCAGCCCTGGATCAATTCGATCTTGCGAGACTTGATCAAGCCCTGCAATCCCTTGTAAAGACGGCCGATGGTCGCATCCTTGTACTTGTGCAATGCGGCCATGTCGATGCCCTCAAAGTTCGACTTCACTCCGAACTTTGAAGACTCGCGTATATTGTCTGCAGTTTCTGCGGCGTGCAAGATTGCCTTGGTGGGGATGCAACCCCTGTGTAGACACGTGCCACCAACCTTGTCGCCTTCGACAAGTGCAACCTTCATGCCGAGCTGGGCACCGCGAAGCGCTGCTGCGTACCCTCCGCTACCTGCTCCTAGAATCACAATGTCGTACTGGGGTTCGCTCACGCTAATCTCCTTTGGCGTTGTTGAAGAGAGGCCAACGGTGGCCATTCGGGTCTATTGTCCCACTTTTATTCAAAACTCGCTGGAAAGAATAGAGCTTTTTCGCTGTTATCCGCTAGCGCAGGGTATCCTAAGGAGACTGAAACGAAAGGAAAAATAGTGAATACGGCAGGTGTGAACCGACTCGACCCAAGGACAAGATCTCTTGGGTGGGCACGCATATTAATCTTCTGTGTTGCCGCAATCACTATTTGGATCGGAGCTGTTGAAGTAGCCGAATTCGTCAAGGTTGCGCAAGCCCCCGTGCGCGTTACTGCCCTGCTGGCGAGTGTTGGATACGCTGCTGGCGCACTCGGCCTCATACACAATGGCAGAAAAATGCGCATGATTGCTTGGGTAGCTTATGTCGGGGAATTGATAGCACTACTTTGTGTGCTGGCGTTAGCACGACCTGGAGCTACTACGGTCGCTCTCGCATGGGAAAAGGCAGGGGAGTATTTCTACTACCTTCCTGCCTTATTACCCTTGATTGGAATTATCTGGTTGGCCTGGTCAGATCCTCGCCGCCTAGTGGGGCGTTAGACACCACCAGGGAAACCTAGCTGCCTCCACGCTTCGTAGAGTGCTATGGAGGCTGAGTTCGCAAGGTTCAACGACCTAATATTTTCCACCATGTGGATGCGCACTCGCTCTGTTACGCGCGGATGATCCATTGCCCATTCTGGAAGTCCGGTGGGCTCTGGGCCGAACATAAGCCCATCATCTGATTCATAGTGGACATCGGTGTACATATTGCTGGTATGCCCAGTGAAGGCGTACACATTACCGGGAACCGCGTCAAGCGCACTATCTAGATTTGGGTGCACTTTCACGTGGGCCAAATCGTGATAATCAAGGCCGGCTCGTTTCAGTTTGGTGTCGTCCATGTCGAAGCACAGGGGCTCGACCAGGTGCAGCATCGAGCCTGTGCAAGCCGATAGCCTGATTGCAGCCCCTGTGTTCCCGGGGATTCTAGGTTCAAAAAAAATTACGTGAAGCACCCTAAGATTCTAGACCTACTTGGTTTCGTGGGTTGCCATCAGCACCGCGCGAGCTAGCGTGTGCGAGTTGGCGGTGAATACAGCTGTGGTGGGCGTCGTGTCTTCATCTAATTCCAGTGAAGGCGTGTCCAGAGCGGTGATTGCGAAATAGTAACGGTGCGGTCCATCTCCGGCGGGTGGGTAAGCACCGTAATAAGAATGTTCTCCGGCATCGTTGCGTAGGTGCATCGCTGGCCCCTCCAGACGAAGATCGGATTCGCCGATACCTGCCTCGAGTGTTGTAACAGAAGCCGGGATGTCAGTTATTACCCAATGCCAGTAGCCAGAGGGAGTGGGGGCGTCTGGATCAAAACAGGTAAGAAGAAAAGACTCTGTTTCTTCTGGGAATCCTTCCCACGTTAACTGTGGAGATACGTTGCCTCCGGGAGCGCTATGCTCCGCTGGCATTGGTTCGCCCTCACGTAAATTTTTGGAAGTCAAAGTGAAGCTGGGAGTCTTGGGCATCAAGTCATAGGGGGCGGGAGCCTGAGGGCGAGTTAAATCCATTTTCTTCTCCTAAATAGTTGGCCTTCCCTCTCATGGTATGAAAGCGCTCGGGTATACGCCACAGAGCCTAAAAAGCGGTCATAGTTGCCAGGGGTAGGACTTACAATATTCGAACAAGCGTTCGAGAGGGGGAGTCGTGCCATCGCAGATAGAAAGACTGGCCAAGGCTAGAGCGGTATTGCAAGCGGTAGCTCCGACAGTTCAAGAAAGAGGATGGCAACCGCGCCTAGGTCAAGGAAGACAAAAGCTTCTGAGTAACTTAGCGAAGGCAATGGGAGAACATGCCTGGGCTGGAGTCATGGGGATTCCAGACATGGGGTGGTTAGCTGCCGAACAGGCAGGAATAGATCTGAGTCGAATTCTGGTAGTACCTTCTGGGACTGGCCTGGATGCCAAGATACTTGCAACCCTGATCGATGGTGTGGACGTAGTGGCGTTAGGAAAAATTTCATTAAGCGTTGGCCAACAGCGCTCATTGTGGGGGCGTATGCGGGCTCGTAACACCGTACTTTTGACTGATGAAAACTGGCCCAGAATGCGACAGGTCGGATGAGCCTGCGTAGATGTGTGGGGTGGCTGCCCGGCTGGCAGTTCTCCTCTTTTGCGGATTTGGAATCTACTGCTCCGGCAGCTGTAGTGAGCGCGAACAAAATAGTTACTGTTACTCCAGCAGCGGCTAGATATGGGGTGCAAAGCGGGCAAAAAATCAGATGGGCCCGGTCTCTTTGTCCGAAGCTGATAGAAGTTTCTCCTTCAAAACTACTGACACAAACATTTGAACCTGTCTTGATTGCTGCCGAAAGTGTAATGGCTGGTGTTACGCCTTGGCGGCCAGGATTATTTTTTGCTCCCGCCAGGGGGGCCGCTAAGTGGCATGGCGGAGAACAAGAACTATGCGTGGGGCTGACCGAAGCGATCGCCGAAGCTGGGGGGTGGGAATGCCGAGTAGGGATAGCAACGGGAACCCTGAGTGCAATACTGGCAGCCCGAGAACAGGTGATAGTGCCAGAAGGGGAAGAACGTGATTACTTGGCGCCCCGTCCTCTAAAAGAAGCGGTGTGGGCACGAGGGGCCGAAATAGCGAAAACCGCACAACTACTATCTAAATTCGGGATTGAAACGTTAGGGCAGTTAGCGCAGCTGCGTAGACGCGAAGTCGGAGCCCGATTTGGGATGGATGGCCTAGCTCTGCATGATTTAGCTAGCGGCAAAGACATACGAATAGAGCCTGCAGCAAGAGGGGAACAAGGGGTAAGCGTGAGCGTTCCCTGTGAAGAGCCTGCAAGTAGCTACTCTCAAGCCGCCTTTACAGTAAGGATATGCATACTGCGATTTATGCGAGCCTTGGAGCAGAAAGGCCTTACCTGTGCGCGAGTAAAGATATCCGCTGCCGCCGCTCGTGGAAAGGAGCTACAAAGAACCTGGATGCTTGACCCCGGATGGGGTGAAAAAGATTTAACAGATCGCGTCAAATGGCAGCTGGAGGCGTGGACCAGCACTGATAGCGAAACATCGGGGCCTGTACAGGGCATCACTCTAGAAGCTGTGGACTTGTTCACACTAACTGCACGACAGTCTGCGCTGTGGAGTGCTGGCGGTAAAAATACTGACTCTGCCATGGCAGCAGCGCACAGAATACAGGCCCTTTTGGGGCCGCGGGGTGCAACAATCCCGGTTCTGCAGGGAGGCTACGACCCGCGCAGCCGTGTAGCTCTAATTCCGGTCGGAGAAGAAAGGTCTCCTAAATATGCTTTGGATCGCCCCTGGCCCGGTCAGTTACAAGGGCATGCCCCTGCTTGGATTTTAGAGAAGCCTAAATTGCTTACTCTGGTGGATGAAACAGGAAGAGCGGTAGAAATAACCTCAAGGTTGGCGCTTAGCGCTAATCCCGTTGTTGCACGGTGGGAGCGAAATAGCGTGGCAATTCAAAGGGTAGAAGGGCCCTATCCCGTACTGGATAGGTGGTGGGGGCCAGCTTCGGAGCGTTCTCCACGAACTTATCTGCGTTTGCGTTCGGCAGGAATAGACATGCTGGCAGTGTGGATAGACAAAAAATGGTGGGTGGACGGTTTTTGGGAACAAAGTAAAATTGGGAGGAAGACTTAGGAGCGGGATGAGCGGAAACTTTGGGAAAGTTGCAAACGTCTCTTTTGAGCAGCTACTCGCACTTGTAGGACCGCGTATGTGGCAAAAAGCTACGGAGTTAGCGGGCAGGGTGTCACGAATAGAATGGGGCAACGGCACAGTATCGGGCAAAGTTTTCGAGAGCGGGAAGACGTATGGAGTGACTGTCTCCATACCCAAAATTAACCTTCCTAATCAGCATCTTCACTGGGACTGTGAATGTGAAGACGGAATATGGTGTGCGCACGGGGTAGCGCTGCTACTGTCCAGTCTAAGTTCAGCCAATTGGCAAGAAGAACTGGAAGCACTATCCGGCACGAGCCCGATAGGCGAAGAAGGGGACAGCCTTGCCGTCTGTTTTGACTTGAAAAATCGGCAGAAAGGACTATCACTTCGACCTCTTCGAAAGTCAGAAGAAGGATGGTCTGATCGGGCTCTGAACTGGAGACAGATTGCTTCGACGAGCCGAGCTGCCATTCCGACGGGAATGAACGAAACGCATCTTGCTGCATTGCATGAGCTGTGTCTAAAAGCGCATATGGCCCGCCCTCAAACAGGACTTAACCTCATCTCACTCGGGACAGGCGCAATCCCAGCGTTACGTGAGTTGCTGGGGAGAGGGGTGCAAATATTTGTAGGTGCGCAGGATCTACGCCCCGTGAAGTTTGTGCAGGGGGGCCATTGCGGAATCGACGTGCGCGCCCAAGAGAAGCTAACGCTGCAAGTAGGTCTCCAATTAGAGGATGAATTTTACCCAGCTCCAGAGGTGTGGCTAGGACCGGCATGCGCCCTATTACCACGAAGAGGCTTATTGGTATCTCTTTCCGGAATGACTATTGGACCGTTGCGGTGGCTAGATACGGCAAAACCCGTAACCATTCCCAAGGCACAAGTAGGGGAGTTTAGGTCTCATTGGCTACCGCAACTAAAGCTCGCCTACGAGGTTTTTTCTTCCGACCAATCCATGGCCTTGAACATCGCTGCCGAGGTATCTATTGGGCTGGCAATAGATCTTAGCGAGGACGAAGCAACGCTTTCGTGGAAGCTACGCAAAGAGTGGCCCGAGGAAACTCAAGAGGATGAGCTCTTGCACGTTCCGAGCGATCTCACCCAAACGTGGGAGCAAATAAAACAGATTGTTCCCGATATAGATAAAAAGACGCTCACCGTTCCCGAACTTGCGGCGTGGAAGCGACAGGTTATTCCGACTCTGGAAGATATTGGCATTTCAATATCGTTCAACGAGGCAGCTCAAGAGGCGCATCTAGATAACGAAAAGATACATGTGACCTTTGCGGGCACTTCAAATAAAGATTGGCTGGATCTGAAAGTTCGTGTA
The DNA here is from genome assembly GCF_056590455.1 of Winkia sp. C0117E2. NCBI lineage: Bacteria > Bacillati > Actinomycetota > Actinomycetes > Actinomycetales > Actinomycetaceae > Winkia > Winkia sp. C0117E2. The sequence goes on from NZ_JBWPWD010000001.1 coordinate 7,241, forward strand.
CTCATAGGAGATGCTGAGATTCCGCTGGGGACACTTTTTGCTGCCTTGGATTCTGCTATGCCCGCGCTTCGTCTTCCAGATGGACGTTGGGTAGACCTTTCCGGTCCCGAGCTGCAGAAGTTGCGAGATTTGATCGAAGAAGCCAAGTTATTGCGTCCTGGGGAAGAAGGACTGCTGATTCCAAAAACTGATGTGCAATGGATAAAGAGGGCGCGTCAGCTTGGCGATTTCACAATGGGACAGGTTCCCTGCATTTCCGACGACATAAGGCCAGTGGAAGAAGTGCCAGGGCTGCGGGTGAAACTGCGGAATTATCAGAGTTACGGAGTAAGTTGGCTGGCCCATAGAATGCAGAATGCCATGGGCGGAATTTTGGCAGACGACATGGGGCTTGGAAAGACAGTTCAGCTCCTTTCCGCAATTAAGTTGTCTAGAACGGAAGGAACAGTGCTTGTAGTTGCCCCCACCTCTGTGGTAGCTACTTGGGTTCACGAGGCTGAACGATTCTTGCCTGATCTAAACGTGGCTTCGGTGCAGACAACTGCTCGGAGAAGAAATGAATCTTTATCGGATATGGCGCAGAGGGCAGACATTCTAGTTACGACCTATACCCTGGTTCGTCTAGAAGCGGAGCGATACGCCAAACTTGGGTGGGCTGGCTTGATTTTGGATGAAGCTCAGGCTGTAAAGAACTCTGATACTGCCACTTTTAAAGCCCTGCAGAACTTGAACGTGGGCTGGTGTTTTGCCGTTACTGGTACGCCAATTGAAAATTCCCTGTCTGACCTGCATTCTCTGACCTCCTTGGCGCTTCCTGGCCTGTTGCCATCTGCGCGGCAATTTCGTTCAAAAGTAGTATTGCCGGTTGAAAAAGATGGGGAAGAATTACCTTTGCAGGCCGTTCGAGCGCGGGTGGAGCCTCATTTCTTGCGTCGGACTAAGGAAGAAGTAGCAACTGATCTGCCTCCAAAGAGTGAACAAGTCCTAGAAGTAGAACTCGTAGATCAGCATCGGCATCTTTACGACAAACTCCTTACCCGCGAGCGGTCTAAGGCGCTTGGGTTGATAGATGATCCATCTGCAAGAGTGTCGCTGCTTTCCTCCCTCACAAAGATTCGATTGATGGCAATTGACGCTTCTTTGGTGCAGGAACAGGCGAATGTGCCATCCGCCAAGACAGAGGCGCTCATTCAGCAGCTGAGCCAGATTATTCCGTCGGGCCACAAAGCTCTGGTTTTCTCGCAATTTACCAAGTATCTAAAGAGGGTTAGGGCGCAAATTGAGGCGGCTGGCATGAAGACCTCCTACTTGGACGGAGCTACTACCAATAGGCCGAGAGCAATAGCGCAATTTTCTGAAGGGGACGCGCAAGTATTTTGTATTTCCTTGCGCGCAGGCGGAACAGGATTGACCCTCACTGAGGCTGACTATGTCTACATAATGGATCCTTGGTGGAATCCAGCGGTGGAAGAACAGGCTATCGACCGAGCGCATAGATTAGGGCAAACCAAACCGGTAAACGTCTACAGGCTGGTAGCTACTGACACTGTGGAGCAGAAGGTGATGGAGCTGAAAGAGCGAAAGCAGCAATTGCTTGGACAGGTTTTCGGAGCTAGCGGGCAGAACTTGGACACTGCAGATATTGCGCAAATTCTAGGAATCGCCAACTAGCCATTCGAACAGGTGTTCGATACTCTTGAGGGGTGTATTTTCCGTACTATGAGCTTCATGCTCACTCGGCATACTCGTTTTTAGATGGTGCTAGTTCGCCAGCAGCCCTAGTCGAAGAGGCTGCCACGCTTGGACTAGAAGGAATAGCGATCACTGATACGGATGGGCTGTATGCGGCTGTGCAGGCGAATATGGCAAGTAGGCGTGTTGGGATAAATGCTCTGTATGGTGCAGAACTAACTGTTGAAGGCGCTTGTATTCCGGTGATCGCTCGTGGGCCTAAGGGGTACAGTGCACTCAGTGAACTTATTTCTAAGGCTAATTTGGCGTTAGGTGAGCGTAAGAAAGCTCAATATACGTTGGGGCAGCTCAGTGATCAATTAGCTGATGAAGCGGTAATACTTACAGGCACCAAAAACGGATTACTAGGGAAGGGGGAGGACGTAGATCGCGCTACTTTGCGACGTCTAAAAGATCTTTTCCCCAAAGATAATATTGCTGTGGAGTGCACTCTTTATGGAGTATCCGGAGAAGCAGAGTGGGCAGATTATCTTGCGCAACTGGCAAAACAGGAGTCCTTGCGGTTGGTGGCTACTACTGCCGCCCGGTGTGCACGCATGAGAGATCGCCCTCTAGCTGACGTGTTAGCTGTTACCCGTATGAATAAAACTCTAGATGAGGCGCAGGGGTTCCTGCCGGCAGCCAGGGCTTGCTTGCGTTCTGCTAACGAGATGGGTCAGCTTCACCGGATGCATATTGAGGCAGTAGAGAATACTGCGTATTTCGGCGAGAGGTGCGCGTTTGATCTTAGGTTGGTAGCTCCTGATCTACCTCGGCCTCCGGTTCCTGAAGGGCATACTCCAGCTAGTTGGTTACGCCATTTAACGTATTTGGGAGCGCAAGAACGCTACGGTTCAAAGAGGGAAAATCCGCAGGCTTATGCGCAGTTGGATCACGAACTAGCGGTAATTGAGAAACTCGATTTTCCTGGATATTTCTTGATTGTTTGGGATATTGTCCAGTTCTGTAAACGCAAAAATATTTTGTGTCAAGGACGCGGGTCCGCAGCAAATTCCGCAGTTTGTTACGTCTTGGGTATTACTGCCGTGGACGCCGTTGCCAACAAGATGATGTTCGAGCGATTCCTCTCTCCGCTTCGTTCTGGGCCTCCCGATATAGACGTGGACATTGAAGCTGTACGGCGTGAGGAAGTTATCCAGTATGTGTATGCCACCTATGGTCGCCATCATGCTGGGCAAGTCGCTGCAATTCAAACATATCGTCCCCGTTCGGCGGTGCGTGACGCCGCCAGAGCGCTCGGCCATCCGGTGGGCAGGGCAAGCGCTTGGACAAAATATGCATTTGGGGGGAAACGGAAGAAGGTTACTCGCGCAGAAGGAATTCCTCAGGATGTGGCGCAGATGGCTGATCAGTTATTACAACTGCCTAGACATCTGGGGCTTCATTCTGGAGGGATGGTTCTTACTCGCCAGCCCTTAACCTCGGTATGTCCTGTGCAGTGGGCTGCAATGAAAGATCGGTCTGTGTTGCAGTGGGATAAGGATGATTGTGCGGATGCTGGCTTGGTTAAATTTGATCTACTTGGGCTCGGCATGCTTACTGCTTTGCGGCTAGCTTTTGACGCAATTCAAGAGGACGAGCAAAGGGAGAAACCGCTTGCGCTCCACAATATGCCTGCCGAAGATCCGCGCGTTTATGAGCTCCTGCAGCGTGCTGACACCGTGGGCGTGTTTCAAGTTGAGTCTAGAGCGCAGATGAACACCTTGCCCCGACTGAAGCCGCGCAATTTTTACGACATAGTCGTGGAGGTGGCCCTCATTCGGCCCGGACCTATTCAGGGACAGGCCGTCAATCCCTACATAAATAGGCGGAATGGTAGAGAAGAGGTGACTTACCTTCATCCTCTTTTGAAACCAGCCTTGGAAAAGACGTTGGGGGTGCCGCTATTTCAGGAGCAGTTGATGCAGATCGCGGTAGATGCTGCAGGTCTTAGTCCCGCTCGTGCTGACGAGCTGCGAAAGGCTATGGGGGCAAAAAGATCTGTAGAAAAAATGGAACTTCTGGAACCAGAACTTCTTTCGGGGATGGAACAGCGGGGCATTAGCGAGGACGTAGCTAAAAAAATTTTTTCTCAGTTACGCGGATTTGCCGAGTTTGGTTTTCCCGAATCGCATGCTTTTTCCTTTGCCTATATTGTGTATGCTTCCGCTTGGCTCAAGGTGCACTATCCAGAATACTTTTACGCTGGAATCTTGGGTGCCCAGCCAATGGGCTTTTATTCTCCGGAGTCGCTGATCTCTGATGCAAGAAGACATGGGGTAGCTGTGGGCGGGCCAGACTGCAACGTGTCTCAAACCGGTCCTACAGTGCAAAAAGGTTCTATAGGTCGTGATCTGCATACGTCACCAGTCAAACTGGATGTGCGCACAGATCGACTAGTACGCCTGGGCCTTGAAGCAGTCAAAGGGGTGGGGAGTTTCTGGGCCAACCGGATCGTGAGTGAGAGAGACCTTTTTGGTCCTTACTTATCTCTGCGGGATTTTGCTGAGCGTAGCGGAGCTCCGGCAAGTGTAATTGAGGCGTTGGGGCAGGCAGGAGCGTTGTCTTTTACGGGACTTTCTAGGCGCGAGGTTATGTGGGCCGCCGCTGCTGTGGCTAACCCAATTTCAAGGAAAGGCCAGTATCAGCCGTATTTGCCGGGAACAACTCCAGTGGTATCGGTGCCGGAGTTGAAAAGAATGGGGATTGAAGAACGCATGGTTGCAGACATGTCGACTATGGGCATTTCGCTGTCTACTCATCCCTTCAGTCCTTTGCGCCAAGAAATGACGAAGCGGGGTGTTTATCCAATTGCAGAGTTGTCGGAGCGTGCAGATGGCGATCAAGTTTGGGTTGGGGGATTGGTCACTCATCGGCAAAGACCCCATACTGCGAGAGGAACCACATTTTTATCTTTAGAAGATGAAACCGGACTTGCTAACGTGGTCTGCTCGCCAGGGCTTTGGGAAAGATATCGGCAGGTAGCGACTACTTCGCACGCTCTAGTTGTGAGGGGAGTAATAGAAAAAGGAGATGGAGTAGTAGCGGTGGTAGCGAATAAGTTGGTACAGATTTTAGATGTTGTTCCAGTCCATTCGCGGGATTTTAGGTGAGCGGATTGGTGTGAGGCGTCGAATGTGTGCTAAGTTTTTCCTTGTTGCGCGGGTGGCGGAATAGGCAGACGCGCTAGCTTGAGGTGCTAGTGACCATTTAAACGGTCGTGGGGGTTCAAGTCCCCCTCCGCGCACTAGGAATAACCCCGGTTCGCCGGGGTTTTCTTGTATTACCGGGAGAGCAGGATGCAGTCAGAGATCTTTGGCAAAATTGTTCTAAATCAGCCTAGCGAGGCAGATATTCCCCAACTTGTGCAGGTTCTTTCTGATCCTTCCATTAGTAAATGGACCACCGTGCCTGAAGGATATGGCGAGGCCGACGCCCGGTATTGGATTAACACTTACATCCCAAGGGTGTGGCAGGAGGGTGGGGCCTCCTGGGTCATTCGTGAGCATGCAGATGGCCCGATTGTGGGATCTTTCGAGTATCGAAAAACTGCCGATGGCTATGAAGCCGGCACGTGGCTAGCTAAAAGTGTACGAGGCAATGGCTACATAGATAAAGCTCTGGATCTGACATTAGATGAGATATTCGCAACTGGCGCAAGGCGCGTCGAGTGGAAGGCAGAGAAGGGGAATTGGGCATCCCGTAAAGTCGCTTGGCGTAACGGATTCACCTACGAGGGAATTCGCCGGGGAGTTGGGAAAGCGGATGGTGTATGGGTATATTCCCTACTTGCTGATGATGCACGTACCCCGGTCGCGCCCTGGAGCGGCTCCGGCGCTCAGGCTCTTCCCGATTCCAGGGATCCGGAGGCGTTGGTTCGCCAATTCCATCAGGTATACGGACTCCCAATTCAAACTGACACTCCTTCGGTGGATCGACCTTCGCGAGTGCATATGAGGATGTCCCTCATTCTGGAAGAGGCAACGGAGCTCGTTACTGCGGTTTATGGCAAGTCCGCTGGAAAAATTCTTGAAAATGCTGTGAAAGAAGCAGTAGCGGCAGACGATGGCGAGCGTGACATCATCGAGAGCGCTGATGCTTTGGCTGACTTGGTGTATGTCATCTACGGCATGGCGCTGGAATGCGGTATCAACCTCCCTGCAGTCTTAGCTGAGGTGCAGTCTTCCAACATGTCTAAGTTGGGCGAGGACGGCAAACCTATCTACCGAGAGGACGGAAAAGTACTTAAAGGGCCGGGATTTTTCGTACCAAATATCGCGCGTGGCCTGGCACAAGGACTTTCTGCCGAGCTCTAGGCACAAAAACATAGGACTTCCGGGTGCCTGTGCGGCATCTTGTTCGCTAAACTTGTAGGCGAGTTAGATACATATTTGGAGGGGTTATGGCCAAAGTTGTGGTGATTGGTGGTGGCTACGGCGGCATCACTGTTGCTGGTGGTCTTGATGACGTAGCTGACGTCACACTAATCGAGAAGAGGGATCAGTTCGTCCATCACGCGGCTGCCCTCAGGGCTGCTGTTGATTCGGGGTGGGGACATACCATCTTCATGCCGTACTCGAAGCTTGTGTCTAACGGGAATGTCGTGCACGGTACCGTGCAGCGTGTCGATGGGCATACGGTGTACGTTTCGGGTCATGAGCCGATTGAGGCGGATTATTTGGTACTGGCTACGGGTACGTCTTACCCATACCCAGCCAAATACAACGTGACTGAATCCGAGGTTGCAAAGGCGCGCCTCAGCCAGACACGCGAAAATTTGGCCCGAGCACGTCGCGTGATGCTGGTTGGCGCCGGCACCGTAGGCGTGGAATTTGCCGGGGAAATCTCGTCTAACTTCCCCGATACCGAAATCGTCATGGTAGACAAGGCTGACACGATCCTAGGCACTCCGGGCTATGTCGACGAACTCCGCGACACCATTACTGGTCAGCTGCGCGAACGTGGCGTGCGTCTGGTATTGGGATCTCCGTTGGCGTATATGCCTGGTTCTGACGTGGGTGTTCTATCGCCATTCGAGGTTGAAACCGTCGATGGCCAGAAGATCGAGGGCGACATCTGGTTCTTGTGTTACGGGGCTCGCACTAACTCCGATTACTTGGTTTCGAGCTTCGGCAATGTGATGCGACCCAATGGGCAGATCAATGTGGATAAGCACTTGCAGGTAAAAGATCATCCGGGCATTTTCGCGGTCGGTGACATTACGGATGTGAAGGAATCCAAACGTGCAGATGCTGCAAGGGCTCACGCACGGGTAGTTATTTCCAATATTCGTGATTTGATCGCTGGGCAGAACATGACTACGTCTTACGAGCCTGGCAAGGAATGGGTTATTCTGCCGTTAGGTCCTGATGGTGGTGCAAGTCAGTTGGTCACAAGGGATGGGACCATAGAAGTGGTCGGTCCCCGCGAAACGGCTGACATCAAGGGTACTGACTTGATGGTTTCTATGGTCCGTAATCAATTGCATCTGCAGTAAAACTAAGGAGTTATCATGCCCGATCCGTCATTGGAATTGGAACGCCTGATTGATGCTTTGAGGGTGCACTTCAATGCTGCCCGTGACAACGATCCCGATTCGGATCAGGTCTATGAAGCCGAGAGCGCTCTTGAAGATGCGTTTTTCCGTTACGACAACGCGCTCTTCACTGCCTACGAGGCAGAGCTGCCATTGGACATCGTTGATGATGAAGAAGACGACGATGAAGATGATGACGGCTTAGATGATGAGCTCGACGATGACGAAGAGGACGAAGAGGACTACTTCGACGACGATGAAAACGAGTTCGAAGAGTTTTCTATAGATGACTAGTGGCGTCTGCCAGGGCTTCTTCTATTTGTCTTGGCAGCGTCAAAGTGTCCGCCCGCAGATCTATCTGTAGCTGAGCGGGGGTTCGTGCCCCCACAATCGCAGATGATACCTGCGGGCGGTCGCGTACCCAGGCTAGAGCGACTTCGGCTGGCGACCTCTCTAGTCCATTTGCTGCAGTGATAACGGCATCAACTTTGCGGCGTGAAGCCTCATCTAAGTAAGGAGCGACATAACCAGCAAGATGTTTTGCAGCAGCCCGCGAATCGGGAGGGGTAGAGGTAGCATACTTGCCAGTTAATACTCCTCTTCCCAGCGGTGCCCAAGCCAGTAGGGAGGCGCCTGAGAAATCGAGCGCATCGATGGCTGCGTCCTCTATATCGCGATTGAGAAGTGAATACTCATTCTGTAGACACACAAGTGGAATTGGGCTACGGGCGGCAAGGTAGGCGAACTGCCAGGCACGTAGATTGCACCAACCGACATATCTAGCCAGCCCTGTCTGCTGGATAGTTGCGAGTGCACTTAGAGTCTCGCTAATTGGTACACAATCATCCCAAGATTGTACGAGCAACAGGTCAACATAATCGGTCTCAAGACGTTTCAGCGAAGCGCGCAACGAAGAGAAAATAGATCCGCGAGAGGCATCAACTCTCCCAGCATTTACTCCGACCTTTGTAGCAACTACTACCTCGTCCCGTTCCCCAGCTATTAACGGGGCTAATGTTTTTTCAGCAAGCCCGGCGCCGTATCCGGGTGAGGTATCGAAAAAGTTTCCCCCGGCTTCCCGGAAAAGGTCATAGCAGCTGGCAGCATCGGCGGCGTCGGTGTCTCGGCCCCAATTCAGTGTTCCGAGTCCAAGGGTGGAAACGCGCAGCCCGGATTTACCTACAAACCGATAGTCCATATCTGCAAGCTTACGCGAGATCGATACCATAGGGCCATGACACAGAAGGCGAACACCACTGAAATTGCAGGTCTGCTCTTAGACATGGACGGCACGATAGTTGATTCGGAACCCTACTGGATAGCCTCGGAACGGGAAACTATGAATGCCTATGGAAAGGTGTGGCAAGACCGCGACGGACAGCAGCTAGTTGGAAAAGCAATCCGTGTGGCCTCCCAGATAATGATCGATCAGACGGGGATTGAGGCTTCTGCCGAGGAAGTATCCAATCAGATAATTTCGAACATGGAACGACACTACGAACGCTCAGGTGCTCCATGGATCGCAGGAGTTCGCGAGAGACTCCGGGAGTTCGCTGCCGCTGGAGTGCCAATCTGTATCGTTTCGTCTAGCCCGGCTGTTTTGGTAGAGGCAGTTGCCAAGGATGCGCCGGACAAGACGATTGTTGCCACGGTGGCAGGCGATGAGGTGCAGTCTTGTAAGCCGGACCCGGAACCGTATTTGACGGCTGCAAAAAAACTAGGGATTGATATTAAGAAGTGCATCGTTGTTGAGGACTCTAATTCGGGTTTGCAGGCTGGAATTGCCTCGGGCGCGAAGGTCGTGGCTGTCAAAGGAGTCGCGAAGATCGACGACTACGAGGGGATCACATATCTAGATTCGCTAAGCAGTCTTGATCTGGACGCAGCACGAGCTTTAATCAGCAGCGCTGAGTAGGTGCGCGGTTGCGTCCTCGGGCTGAGGTGGCTCCGTTCCTCCGAAGGCGGGGCAATAATCTTTAAAAGCACACCATCTACACAGCGGTGATCTACGAGGCCGAAATGCATGTTGTCTTGCAGCTGTTTCTATCTGGTTCCAGATTCCAAGGACGCGTTCTTGCATCTGCTCGACCTGCTGAGGGGTGGGATCGATGGTAAGTACCTTGCCATCTTTTAGGAAGATTAGCTGCAACCTAGCAGGCAGTGCCCCTCGATCTGATTGCCACATCATGGCGTAGAAAAGCATCTGGAAGATCTTGTCGTCTTGGAAGCGAACAGAGGGCGATTTGCCGGTTTTGTAGTCTACAATCCGCACCTGCCCAGTGGGCGATAAATCGACACGGTCTATGAATCCGCAGACGTTAAGATTGCCAATTTTTGTGCGGATGAACTGCTCCATGGCTGCTGGCGCCAGCAATTGTGGATTTTCAATGCGGAAGTAGCTTTGTAACAGGCTTCTGGATACTTCTAGCAGTTCTTGTTCAGCTGCCTCGGTAGGCACCACTTGCCTTGCATACTCCTCCTGAGACAGTTTTTCCCATTCCGGTCCCAGTAAAGAAAACGCATGCTCCTGGGTACGCCCCTCTGGAGCCTGCTTATACATCTGCTCGAGCACTGCGTGTACCAGGGTGCCACGCAAAGCTGCTTCAGAAGGTGGATCAGGCAGCTTGTCGATTGCTCGATAGCGGAACTTCAGAGGACAAGATACGAAATCCAATGCGCGCGAAGGAGATAGGGCAAAAGAACTCATGGTCATAAATTAGCGCAGCTGTATGTCATATGGCGTTCGGGCCGCCTTAGCCCCTATAAAAAACAATATTGGGCGTTCCTAATTCGAAAGGTTTACCGACCACAGATACGATGGGGCAATGGAGTCAAAGAAGGTGCAGCACAGAGCCCGTGCACAATTTAAGGTTGGGGAACTTGTCCAGCTGACCGATCCGAAGGGTCGGCTGCACACGATTCAACTTAGTGAGAAGGGTTTCTTCAATTCCTCTCGGGGCTCCTTCCCGCATTCTGCCCTAATCGGAAAGCCTGAAGGCACAGTAGTTACGGCACGAGAGGGAACCGAATTTCTGGCCCTTCGCCCTCTATTGAAGGACTACGTTCTTTCTATGCCGCGTGGGGCTACCATCATTTATCCGAAAGATTGCGCTCAGATTGTGCAATACGCTGACATCTTTCCGGGTGCCCGCGTGCTAGAGGCCGGTGTAGGTTCGGGCGGGCTGTCAATGTCACTGTTGAGCGCCATTGGGGCTGACGGCAAGCTAACCTCTATCGAACGTCGTCAGGATTTTGCCACCATCGCGAAAGCTAATGCGGATATGTGGTTTGGTTACCGTCATCCGGCGTGGGACGTTCAAGTAGGAGATTTTGAACAGGTTGCCCCCACTTTGGGAAGTCACTGTTGGGACCGGGTCGTATTGGACATGCTGGCACCGTGGGAGTGCTTACCTGCCGCTTACGATGCGCTGGTTTTTGGCGGAGTTCTTTGTATTTACATAGCTACTGTTACACAGATGTCACGCACCATAGAAGCGATGAAGAATCAGCAGAAGTGGGTTGCGGTGCACGCTTGGGAAACGACGGAGAGGCAATGGCATGTCGAAGGGCTGTCAGTACGTCCGGAGCATTCCATGGTGGGACACACCGGTTTCCTAATTACCGCTCGCACGTTGGCGCAAGGACAGAAGCCACCACGTCGGGGACTACGGCCAGCACCAGCTGCGAAAGGACAGGGGGGCCAGTGGGACCACGTTGACACCTGGGAAGCTAAGGATCTTGGGGAACGCACCATTGCAGATAAGAAAGTCCGGAAGGTAACGCGAGACCTAATGCGCCGAGCAGAGCTGGCGGGATTGGAGGATCCGCATGAGTGAGGCTGAAAGTGATACGCATAGGCAGATCGTTTCGCTAACCGAAAAGAACGGTCGTCTTTCCAAAGCGCTACATGCTGCCAGGGGGCAGCTCGCAATGATGCGTAGCCAGCTGGAGCAGATAACGAAGCCCCCGGCTCAGATTGCGACGTTGGTGGCAATAGAATCTGATGAGTTGGAAGTGCGTTTAGGAGCAAAGCAACTGCGTGTCGGATATGCGCCCACAGTAGACCCAACGGAGCTGAGCGTGGGGATGAGAGTCCGATTGAGCGAGGATCTTATCGTGCTGGGGTCGCTTGGCTATCCAGCCGAGGGCGAAGTGGCTACGGTTCGCGAAACCTTGCCAAGCTCTCGAGTTGTGGTTGCCACAAGCACTGGGGGAGAAAAAACTCTGGTCTTGGCAGGCCGTTTGCGGCATGGAGGAATTACCTCAGGAGACTCCGTGCTCGTCGACGCGAACGCAGGTACAGTGTTCGAGAAGTTGATTCGAGAGGACGTAGAGCAGCTGCTAACTCCTTCAATTCCAGACGTTACCTACGCCGATATTGGGGGATTAGACGATCAAATTGAGCGGGTGAGAGATGCCGTCGAACTGCCTTTCAAGCATCCCCAGCTGTACACGTCTTTCGGGCTTAGGGCACCCAGAGGAATTTTGCTGTACGGTCCTCCGGGATGCGGTAAAACTCTGATCGCGAAAGCCGTGGCTAATTCACTTGGCAGTGCTAAGGAGCCAGCCTGCTTCTTGTCGGTCAAAGGTCCAGAATTGCTGAACAAGTTTGTAGGTGAAACTGAACGGCAGATCAGAGCATTGTTTGCCAGGGCTCGCTCTCTTGCGGACTCCGGTCGAGTTGTGGTGATCTTCTTTGACGAAATGGAGGCACTATTCAGAACCAGAGGTAGCGGTATCTCTTCTGACGTAGAAACTATGATCGTGCCCCAGCTGCTCGCCGAGATGGATGGGATGGAATCGCTCGATAATGTCATTATTATCGGGGCCTCGAACCGGGAAGACATGATTGATCCGGCAGTTCTACGCCCTGGTAGATTGGACGTCCATATTCGGATTGATCGACCCAGCGAGCAGGGTGCCAGCGAGATTTTGCGGATCCATCTTCCCGACTCGCTGCCATCGCAAGAGCCCGTCGCTAAGTTGCGAGAGCTCGCTATGGAACTGCTCTACGACAAGTCTGAGCGTACAGAAATATTTGCCGTGGAGACCTCGTCTGCACCTCGTAAACAGATTTATTTGGCGGATACCGTAACGGGAGCAACCATCGCTGCCGTTGTCGAAGCAGCCAAACGGTTGGCAATTAAAGACGCGTTGGCCGGTAAAGGGCAGGCAATGACCGCCGCTCACATTCGAGCAGCCGTCCAAGAGCAAGTATCTTCTGCCCGTGAGATGGGAGGAGCTGCACTAGCCGAAGAATGGATGGGTATGTTCGGTGCAAAGGTCACTAAGATAATTCCGTGGGAGGGCCAATGAGGCTAATCGGAACAGAGACCGAATATGGGGTAAGTGATCCAACGGATCCGCATGCTGGCGCCATCGCTCTTTCAGCTGCGGCCGTAAATGCTTACCGTGAGGCTTCGCGAGTTGGCGTTGATTGGGACTATGCCGGAGAAGATCCTCTAAATGACATGAGAGGAATGCGGCTAGATAGAGCTAGTGCCCACCCCTCTCAACTAACTGACGATCCGCTTCGGCCAGCTCCCAGCGGAGATTTTGAATACCTGGCACGGCCTTCAGAGGCCGAGAGGAAGTTAGTGAGGGCGCCCGCCCTCGCGATGGGAAATGGCGGAAGAATGTATGTTGACCATGCCCATCCCGAATATTCCTCCCCAGAAACTACCACTGTAAGGGAGGCGGTTCTGTATGACCGAGCAGGGGAAGCGGTAGCTCGCAAGGCCATACTCCAGGCTGAACGAGACGGACAGAACCTTGCTCTTTACAAGAACAACGTAGATGGTAAAGGTGCCTCCTATGGCTCCCATGAGAACTACTGTCTGAAACGAGAAGTCCCGTTCGAAGACGTAATTGAGGTGCTGCTACCGCATTTCTTGACGCGCCAGATCATTTGCGGTGCTGGAAGAGTGGGGATTGGGCAACGCTCTAGCAAGCCTGGTTTCCAGATCTCTCAGAGGGCAGACTACATAGAGAACGATGTTGGCTTGGAAACTACTTTTAATCGGCCGCTTATTAATACTCGTGACGAGCCACATGCTAGCGCTGATAAGTGGCGTCGCCTGCACGTAATTGTAGGAGATGCCAACATGCTGGACTACTCCATCTTGTTGAAGCTAGGAACTACCTCTCTAGTCTTGAGCTATCTTGAAAGCGGGGGAGGCGGCCTAGAGCTTGAAGCAATAGGGATCAGCGGCGACCCGGTTCCGTATGCTGCTGCAATTTCGCATAACTTGGGTTTGGACATGCGAATCCCAGTTCGGTCTGGTGCGGAGTTGACCCCGGTTGAACACCAGCTAACTCTTGCCGAACTAATAGGGGAGGCACTCTCTAAGCGCGGACTGCTGGAGGGCGAAAATAAGCAAATACACGACCTCTGGGTTGAGACCCTTGAAGATCTTCGCTCTGACCGAAAACTTGCTGGCAGACGAGTCGAATGGGTGGCCAAATACAACCTAATGGAGGCAATGCGCAAGCGCAGAAACACTGACTGGGATGATCCCGTCTTAGCGGCGATGGATTTGCAGTGGTCCGATTTGAGGCCGGGAATGTCTCTTGCCCACAAGATGAGCAAGAGAGTTGACCACCTATTCACTGAGTCGCAGATTGAAGAAGCTGCCATTAAGCCGCCGAGCGAGGGACGAGCTAGGTTGCGGGGCCATGCTGTGCGCGGCCTAGTGCAAGTTATAAAAGGATCTTGGGGCAGTCTTGTAATAGATCCCGGTGGAAAACAGCTACTGCGCATGCGGCTACCCGAACCAGATGAGCGAGACAACGAAGAAGCAGTAGAAGCTGCTCGCCGGGGTGAAGCTGAGGGATTCATTGCCAAAATGAGGAAGGAAAAATAGTTTCGATGCAAGAACAGATTTACGGTGGCAAAGACGAAAACGCAGAAGAGGGCGGACAGATTCATGTCTCCGCACAGCAAAATGACCAGGGGATCGATGATCTGCTAGACGAAATCGACTCCGTACTGGCTACTGATGCCCAGTCCTTCGTCCAGGGGTTTGTGCAAAAGGGCGGACAGTGACTCGCAGAGTTATCGGTATAGAAACCGAGTATGGCATTACTTGTGCTTCCACTGAGGGCGGCAGACCACCTCTTGACGCTGAACACGCTGCAAGAGAACTCTTCGCTCCTTTAATGGAGAAGGGCAGATCCACCAATCTGTTCTTGGAAAATGGAGGAAGACTCTACCTAGATGTAGGTGCGCATCCTGAGTATGCCACTGCTGAGTGTGATCGGTTGGCCGATCTGGTCGCTCAGGATCAAGCGGGCACTAGTATGCTGTCCGATTTGGCCGCGGCAGCGAATAAGAAATTTGCTAGCGAAGGTATCCCTGGTCGAATCCACCTGTTCAAGAACAATCTGGATTCTGAGGGCAACTCGTGTGGGTGCCACGAAAACTATATGTTGCACAGGCGCGCCGATTTTCGAGCGATGGCCGATTCGTTAGTTGCGTTTTTTGTAACCAGACAGATTCTTACCGGGGCAGGCTGGTTGAGTGCCGAGGGGCAATACGCGTTTTCGCAGAGATCAGACATCATGTGGGATGCTGTGTCATCTGCTTCTACCAGGTCTAGACCAATAATTAATACCCGTGATGAGCCTCTTGCCGATTCTGACCTATATCGACGCATGCATGTCATTGTTGGAGACTCGAATGTGTGTCAGACAACTACTTGGCTAAAAGTAGGCATGACTCACTTGCTCCTAAATGCGATTGATCAAGGGGTGAAGATTGATGCTCTCGAGATCTCTGATCCCATGCGCGCAATCAGACAGATAAACCATGACCTAACGGCAACTGAAAAGTTTGAAATGAGTACCGGTAAGGCAATGAACGCCCTCGATGTGCAGCGTTCCTTCCTTGACTATGCGGCTGCGGCGGATCAGTCTGATACCCCAGAAGCTAGGGATATTCTGACGTTATGGGACAAGGTGCTGACCTGCCTTGCAAAGTCAGATTTGGAACCTCTGCGCACCCACATAGATTGGGTAGCCAAGAAAGCACTCCTTGAGCGGGCCAGCACTCGCCACAAATTACCGTTGTCTTCACCAGTCATTGCCAGATTAGATTTGGCATACCATGACATAACTGATGCTGGAATCGGGCAGGTAATGGTGCGAAAAGGATTGCTTAGTCAGGTTGTGACTGAAGAAAAAGTGCAGGCAGCGAAGGTGGCTCCTCCGAAAACTACCCGAGCTTGTTTGCGCGGAGCCGCAATTGGAGCAGCGAAAGCGATGCGGCGAGATCTTTCAGCCGACTGGTCGCATCTTCGCCTGGATGACGGTTCACACGGCACAATTGGACTGGGTGATCCACTCAAAACTCAGGATGACCGCGTTGACCAACTAATTTGCGATATAGAAGGGTAGCAAGTGGGAGCGCACTCATCGGTTGCGACCGGAAGAAGAAGAGCCAGTTTGTCGTGGCAGAAAAGATTGCTGCGAATGTGGCCGGCATTTGCTGTAGCTGCAGTCACCATTGTCGCTATCGTCCTCGCAGTGTTTGTGTTGCCGGGTGGAGATGCTAAGCCTCGTACCCTAAAAGTCGAAGGCAGGCTTGGGGCTGCTCCGGTTGCAGAGTTTCCCATCCCGTATCCAGAGGGAAAACAGAAGGTGAGGACGACGATCCGTGGCAGTGGCCAGGTCGTAAAACCGGGCCAACCTGTACTACTAAACCTCACCGTGTTTTCTGGAGAAACTGGCGAGATCTTGTCACCGGATTCACGACCGCAGCTTATTCAGGCGAGCGCTACAACTGACGACTTAACGAGAGAAATGGCTCCTCTGGTAATAGGACGAACAGAGGGGTCACGAGTAGTTGTTTCTAGACCTGCGAAACGCTCGGGCAAAGATACGATGGAAATTGCGGTGCTAGATATTCTTCCCACCGCAATTATAGGCGAAAAACTTGATCCACCTGGGGCGCCAGCAAAAATAGCAATTGAGAACTCTTTACCACAGCTCGTTTCCCGTGTGGATAAGAGCCCAGACAGCCCCTATTTGGGAGTACTGGTTAAGGGCGAGGGAAACCAGATTTCCTCAACCGATAAGGTAGTCGTCCAATATGGGGTCTGGAATTGGTCGGATAAAAAGCAAACCGCCTACACCTGGCAGAACGGGCCACAACTGGTGGATATAGCGAAGACTTTTCCAGGTGTGAGAGAACTGGTGGCGGACCAAACATTGGGGTCGCGTTTATTGCTAGTCATCCCAGCTGACCAGGCGAGTGGAACGGATACCCTGATAGTGGTCATGGATCTTCTAGCCCAACCAGATCAGGCAAGAGCAAGACAGAAAGAGGCCAGAAAGTAAGACGGGACGAGCGGGAAAAGTAAATACCCTGTTTAATAGGTGTTTACCATCTTGGCTTTTATAGGACTGCTTCAAGCACAAAGGGGACACTATGCAGTTTGAAACTTGGCCCAGCGAAGACGAATTTTTGGAGCTGGCGAAGAATAGGCGTGTAGTTCCTGTTGTGCGAAAAATAATGGCTGACGAGTTTAGCGCGATTGGCCTTTATCGGAAACTTGGGTGTGGAGGGCCAGGCACCTTTCTTCTAGAATCAGCCGAATTCGATGGGTCATGGAACAGGTGGTCATTCATTGGCGTGCGTTCCCGCGCGATACTGAGTGCCATCGATGGGCAGGCGAGGTGGCATGGTGAGGTGCCGGAGGGGATCCCTACGACGGGACCTCTACTAGCAACCTTGCGGCAGGCTCTTTCCGTTCTGAAAACAGAGAAGATTCCTGGCTTACCCCCCTTGACCGGAGCTTTCGTGGGGTCACTGGGATGGAACACACTTACTGAATGGGAACCTGCTGGAAAGGCTGAAACGCCCTCGGAATTTCCCATCCCAGACGCGACTTTGGCCCTTGTCGGAGAGGTCTGCGCGGTTGACCACTACGATGGCTCCGTATGGCTTGTCTCTAACGCGATCAATTTCAATGGCGAGCAAAGTGGTGCCAAAGATGCCTATGAGCGCTCTCTTCAGGCCATAGAGCAGATGCAGGAGCAAATATGCGAGCCGCTGAAACCGCAGAACTGGCAGGTTGGTACAGAGAAAGGTGAAATCCGCCAGCGGGTGGGGGAAAAGGCATTCGAGGAAATGGTGGTGCGCGCCAAGGAACATATTCGCGCAGGGAATATCTTCCAAGTGGTGTTGTCCCAGAGAATCGACATGGATACGGATGCTGATCCACTCCTCGTGTACAGAATGCTCCGTCAGATAAACCCGTCCCCGTACATGTACTTGCTCAACATGCCGGGTCCCAAGGGCAGCTTTGCAGTAGTAGGATCCTCGCCCGAGACATTGATGCGACTCGAAGAGGGCATCCTGACGACCTTCCCGATTGCGGGATCGCGTCCTAGAGGGAAGACGCCGGCGGAAGATCTACAGATGGAACAGTCTCTGCTGGCAGACGCGAAAGAGCGCGCCGAACATACGATGCTTGTCGATTTATCGAGAAATGACCTATCGAAAGTATGTGACCCGGCAACGCTAACCGTCGACGACTTCATGTCTATCAAGAAGTTTTCGCACATTATGCATATTTGCTCCACGGTTAGCGCTAAGCTGCTGCCGCAGATGGGCGCGCTTGATGCCTTTACCGCCACTTTCCCCGCGGGCACCTTATCTGGTGCACCTAAGCCGCGAGCACTGCAAATCATTAGTGAATTTGAACCTGCCCAAAGAAACGTGTTCGGCGGTGTAGTTGGCAGATTGGATCTTGATGGAGACGCCGATTTAGCGATTGCGATTCGGACAGCGGTTATTTTCGACGGAACCGCTTCAGTACAGTCCGGAGCTGGCATAGTCGCCGATTCCGATCCACATACCGAATATATCGAAACTCGTAATAAGGCAGCTGCGGTTCTTCAGGCAGTCCGGCTAGCCCAAGGGGCACGGTCTTTGGACACGGATAGGGCATAACCGAAAACCTGGGTACCATTAGCTAAGACGGAAGGACTCCAACTGTGAACGTACTTGATGACTTAGTTGCAGCGGCAGTAGCTGACGCCAAAGAGCGGGAAGCCCACGTCAGCTTAGATCAGCTCAAGCAGCGTTGCTTGAAGCAGCCAGAGGCCTTAGATGGGCTTGCAGCTCTGCGAGGGGATGGGGCAGTATCAGTAATTGCAGAGGTAAAGCGATCTTCGCCCTCGAAGGGCCCCATTGCCAACATTGCTGATCCAGGCGCATTAGCTAGCCAGTACGAGGCCGGTGGAGCCTCAGTCATCTCATGCCTAACTCAGCGGTACAAATTCAATGGGTCGTTGGCAGACTTTTCAGCGGTGCGTTCGGCCGTCGATATTCCTGTCCTAAGGAAAGACTTCATTGTTACCCCTTATCAGATTCATGAAGCCAGAGCCTACGGCGCCGATTTAGTATTGCTCATCGTTGCGGCGCTCGAACAAAATGCGCTCGTGTCGCTGGTTGAAAGGGTACATTCGCTGGGAATGACAGCTTTGGTTGAGGCTCATTCTCGGCTTGAGGCCCTACGCGCCCTCGACGCTGGGGCAAAAGTGGTCGGCGTGAATGCCCGCGACCTAACCACGCTAGAGGTGAATATGGACAATTTTGCGCAGATTGTGGACATCATCCCTGAGCGGGTTGTTGCGGTGGCCGAATCCGGTGTGTCCAGCCCTTCCGATGTACGCGATTATGCTGCGGAGGGAGCTGATGCGGTGCTAATTGGTGAGGCATTGGTGAAGAGTTCCAGTCCACGAACCGCTGTAGCCGAGATGGTTGCAGCCGGCGCACACCCAGCGCTGGCTAAGTCTAGAAATAGAAGAGTAGGAAAGGATTTCTAAAATGGCGAAGGTGCTGCAGGGGCCGTTCGTAGACGGCCCGTACTTTGGCGATTTTGGTGGTCAGTACGTAGCTGAGCCACTGATGGGTTTGTTGGAAGAAGTCCAGACTGCTTGGTACAAATTTCGTGAGGATCCAGCTTTTATCGCTGAGTTAGGCGAGCTAGCTAAGAATTATACTGGTAGGCCCTCCTTATTGACCGAGGCACCTAGGTTTGCGGAGCACTGTGGACGCGTCAGGGTTTTCTTGAAACGAGAAGATCTGAATCATACCGGGGCTCATAAGATCAACAACGTACTTGGGCAGGCGCTGCTTGCCAAGCGTATGGGCAAGAGCCGTATTATCGCCGAGACCGGGGCAGGGCAACACGGTGTTGCTACCGCTACCGCTGCAGCCCTAATGGGGCTCGACTGCACCATATATATGGGAGCTGAAGACACTAGGCGACAGGCACTAAACGTTGCCCGTATGGAATTGTTAGGTGCACAGGTCGTTTCTGTGACAGCAGGATCGTGCACCCTGAAGGATGCTATCAACGAGGCTTTCAGGGACTGGGTAACCAACGTAGGTAGCACTCTGTATCTCTTTGGGACTGCTGCAGGGCCTCATCCATTCCCAACGATCGTCCGCGATCTGCAACGGATCATCGGTGATGAGGCGCGTGAACAGATCCAGCAACAAATTGGGCGTCTTCCAGATGCGGTTTGTGCTTGTCTAGGAGGAGGATCTAATGCGATTGGTATGTTCACCGCGTTCCTGGACGACAAAGATGTGGAACTTATCGGCTGTGAAGCCGGGGGAGACGGGGTTGAGACCGGGCGGCATGCCGCCTCGATCAACGGCGGCACCATTGGGGTTTTCCAGGGCTCGAGGGCGGACTTGCTGCAGAACGAGGACGGTCAGGTCATAGAGTCGCACTCTATTTCGGCTGGCTTAGACTACCCGGGCATTGGCCCCGAGCATGCCTACCTGGCGCATCAGGGACGTGAGACTTGCTATGCGATCACGGACAAAGAAGCAATGGATGCGTTCGCATTG
The DNA here is from genome assembly GCF_056590455.1 of Winkia sp. C0117E2. Taxonomy (NCBI): domain Bacteria; kingdom Bacillati; phylum Actinomycetota; class Actinomycetes; order Actinomycetales; family Actinomycetaceae; genus Winkia; species Winkia sp. C0117E2. Next base: position 27,376 of record NZ_JBWPWD010000001.1, read on the forward strand.
CTGTGTCGCACTGAGGGTATCATTCCCGCTATTGAATCGGCTCATGCGCTAGCAGGCGCTATTCGATGGGGAAAGGTACAAGAAGAACAGGAAGGCGGGGAGCCTCCTGTAATAATTGTGAACCTCTCGGGTAGAGGCGACAAAGACGTAGAGACAGCCATGAGTTGGTTCGATCTTGGAAACCCGATTGAATCTGACGGATCTGGAACGGCGGCAAAGGCAGCGAAATGAAGAAAGCATCAGAAGCGATTAGGCAGGCTAACGAGCGCTCAGACGCTGCGATAATAGGGTATTTAACTACTGGATACCCAGACCTGGAGACGTCTATTGAGGCAGGAAAAGTACTTGCTCGTGCAGGTTTTGATGTCATCGAGTTAGGCCAGCCTTATTCCGATCCGTCTATGGACGGACCAACTATCCAAAAGGCGGCGGGTGCAGCGCTTGCGTCGGGAACGGTAACTGCAGATACGTTTACCGCATGTAGGGCGTTGGCTGAGGAGTCAGTAGCTGTCATGGTCATGACCTATTACAACTTGGTCTACCACATGGGGCTGTCGAATTATGCTGCTGCTCTTGCGGATGCAGGCGGATGTGGCATGATTCTGCCTGATCTGCCCCCAGAGGAGGCCGCAGACTGGGAGAAGGTAGCTGCTGCGCACGGTTTGGAAACGACGTTCCTCGCTGCTCCGTCCTCGCCAGAGCACAGGTTGAAAAAGATAGCCCAGTCCTCAACGGGGTGGGTATATGCTGCCTCGACGATGGGGGTGACTGGTGCACGTACCGATATTGACGCCTCTGCTCGGGGACTGGTCGATAGATGCCGGAAAGCTGGTGCGGAACTTGTAAATGTCGGGTTCGGAGTATCAAATGGCGCACAGGCTCGCAAGATTGGCCAATATGCAAACGGCGTGATTGTAGGTTCAGCTCTAATCAAGACACTCATGGATAAGCCTAAAGAACAGGGATTGAAAGATCTTGAGGCACTAGCTAACGACCTTGTGGCGGGCGTAAAGGGGGCGCGCGCTTGAGGGCAGCAATTCCTTCACCGTCTCAGGGCGTATGGCATCTGGGCCCGCTGCCAATTCGCGCTTACGCCCTCGCAATTCTTACCGGTGTTGTAGTAGCTATTTTGGTTGGACGAGTGCGGTACAAGAAACGTGGTGGGAACGATGAGCTTGTACTGGATACTGCCCTGTGGGCAGTCATTTTTGGGATCATAGGTGCTAGGGCATATCACGTTATTACTGACTGGCAGCTCTACTTTTCCGAGGGCGCGAATCCCTTAGATGCATTGAAAATTTGGAATGGCGGCCTAGGTATCTGGGGTGGTGTAGGAGCAGGAACACTTGCGGGAGCACTTTACCTTCGCAAAAGGGGAGTGGCTCTTGGCCCGTTTGCCGATTCTATTGCTCCAGGGATTCTACTTGCCCAGGCCATAGGCAGGTTGGGTAACTATTTTAATCAGGAACTGTTCGGCGGGCCTACAACTTTGCCATGGGGCCTGCAAATAGATCCCGTTCACCTGCCAGCGGGGTACGCTCCGGGAACCACATTCCACCCAACGTTCTTATATGAAATGTTGTGGAACCTTGGCGCGGCGGCATTACTTTTCTGGCTGGACCGAAAGAAGAAGTTTGCTGGTGGGCAAGTTTTTGCCCTGTATGTTGTGTTTTATGCCCTAGGGCGTGTCTGGGTGGAGATGCTCAGAATTGACAAAGCGCACATAATCCTTGGCTTGCGCTTGAATGTGTGGACTACCGCAGCAATAGCAATGGCCGGCATTGTTGCGTATATAATTTTGGGGCGTAAAGCGGCGGCTACTACAGTCCAACCTGAAGTAAGCGCCGCTCCTCAAAATGCTGGCGCAATTGCGCACGCGAAGGATATGACACGTTCTACCCAAATAGAGGAGGATAGGGATACGGTTGAGCAGCGTCTGCAGATAAATCAGACAGACAAGCTCGAAAACCGATAACCTTAGAACATGCGAAGAGCGAAAATTGTTTGCACACTTGGTCCGGCTACCGATTCGCCGGAAGAGGTTCAAGCGCTGGTAGACGCTGGCATGGACGTTGCCCGCATCAATCGGTCGCATGGTACTGCTGAAGAGCACGAAAAAGTCATTTCTAGCGTCCGAGCTGCTGCGAAGTCATCTGGCAGGTCGGTAGCTGTTCTTGTTGACCTACAGGGGCCGAAAATCCGCCTTGGCACCTTCAAGAACGGTAAGGAATTACTACACAAGGGCGACACCTTTACCATTACCACTCGAGACGTCGAGGGCACGGCCACTGAGGTCGGCACCACCTTTAAAGGGCTTCCCGGCGATTGCCGCCCTGGCGATGTCCTACTAATCGACGACGGAAACGTCTCGGTTCGCGTAACTGATGTAACTGAAACTGACGTTGTTACCTCGGTCGATGTTCCAGGCCACGTCTCGGACCACAAGGGACTGAATCTTCCGGGCGTTGCCGTATCGGTCCCCGCACTTTCTGAAAAAGATCGTGAGGACCTGCGTTGGGGCCTGCGAATTGGTGCCGATATCATCGCACTATCGTTCGTGCGTAGCGCTGATGACATCAAGGACGTGCACCAGATTATGGACGAGGAGAACGTCCATGTGCCTGTAATTGCGAAGATCGAAAAGCCTCAGGCAGTCGAGAACCTAATCGAGATCGTAAATGCGTTTGATGGCATTATGGTTGCTCGAGGTGACTTGGGGGTCGAGATGCCTCTGGAAGCTGTACCGCTTGTCCAGAAACGAGCGATCGAATTGGCACGTAGGAACGCCAAACCGGTTATTGTTGCCACTCAGGTATTTGACTCGATGATCCACAATCCGCGTCCTACTCGTGCAGAAGCCTCTGACTGCGCAAATGCCATCCTCGACGGTGCTGATGCGGTTATGCTATCCGGCGAGACTTCGATTGGTGCGTACCCAATCGAGGCTGTTCGGACTATGGCAAGAATTATCGAGAACGTGGAAGAACACGGTGGGGAGCGTATTGCTCCTCTAGGTTCTTACCCTCACACCCGCGGGGGCGTGATTACGAAGGCAGCTGCTGATATCGGAGAGTTGATGGACGTGAAGTTCATGGTTACGTTCACCCAATCCGGTGACACAGCACGCCGCCTATCCCGGCTGCGCAGCCCCATCCCTATGCTAGCCTTCACGCCTCTCGAATCTACTCGGGCACAGCTAGCAGTGTCGTGGGGATTGCAGACCTATCGCACGCCTGAAGTTCGCCACACTGACGATATGGTGCGCCAGGTCGATCAGCTACTGAAGGAATCGCATTTGGCAGATCCTGGCGACGATATTGTGATCGTTGCTGGCATGCCACCAGGAACCCCTGGATCTACTAATTCCATCCGCGTCCACACCATCTCTGAGGATTAGCGGTATACAGAAAAAGGACCAGCCTGATAGGTTGGTCCTTTTTCTATGCAAATCCACAGTTTTATAGGGGGCCACAAGGCTGTCGGGGGGCGCGGTTGAAGGAGCGAGGTCACCTTCTAAGAGGCCTAGAGGCTGCCGTAGCTTCTAGATTGTTGGGGGTACGCGCTTCTGTATACGTTAGGACCAGAACAGATAGGGTCAGTCCTTTGGAGCGCTCAATGAATGCCCCGGTGTCGGTAGAGGCGAATGGAGGCCAGTCCACCTGGCATTTGTTGGCATATTCTTCAAACTAATGCGTTTATTAAGCAAGAGATGCAGGTGCTTTCGCACCCGCATCCCTCAATATAGATGACTACTTACTAGCCGCAGCAAGAACCGTCGTTCTCGTGACCATAGGAGGAGTCCCCGTACATATCAATCAGTGCGCGCTCATTCTCAACGTCGCTGTTCGCCTTATCAAGCTTCTTCTGAAGCTCTGCAACATCCGCAGAAGCTGCATCTGCATTCTGCTTAGCGGTAGCTACTTCTGCCTCGAGCTGCTTGGCGTCGGCCTCAAGTTTGGCGTTGTCTGCCTTGGCCTTGCGGTAGATCGGTCCGTGGTGGGGGCAATCTACCATGTTGATGGACTCGATGTACTTGATCGTCTTTTCATTCTTGGCGATCTGTTCCTTCACACCGTCTAGCTTAGCTTGCGCATCGGCCTGCTTCTGCTGCGACGCTGCAAGAGCTGCATTAGCTGCGTCTAGCTGGTTCTTGATCTCATTGCGAGTATCGACTAGCTTATCCAGCTTAGATCGGGCGTCGACAGGAGACGGGGCGGGCCTAGCCGGTTCGGCCTTCTTGGGCTCTTCCTTCTTATCCGCCGGTGCGGGCTTGGCTGCAGAAGGCTTTTTTACAACCTTCTGAGGCTTGTGTGCTGCGGCAAGCTTTGCATCTGCTGCCTTGATCAGCTTTTGCAACTTGGCTTTCTTGGCAGCGAGCCTGGCGTTGTCTGCCTTGGCCTTGCGGTAGATCGGCCCGTGGTGGGGGCAATCTACCATGTTGATGGACTCGATGTACTTGATTGTCTTATTATTCTTAGCAATCTGCGCTTCGATCTTGCGCAGTGCCTCTGCTGCCGTCTGATGGCCAGGCGTACCGGCGTGCTTCGCGGTATGGGCTGCGGGGACTGAGTGACCAGAGTGTCCCGGCTGAGCGGAGCTGTGGTGCGGAGCCGCAGCATGATGCGTGGTGGCTGCTGGGGCTCCACCGTGACGTGCGGGCCGTGCGGCCGCGGCATGATGTACCGGGGACCCACCTACGCGGCCATTGCTAGCTCCAGCATGCGCCTTGCTTGCTGCACGTGATGGAGCCTTCTTGCCTTCGCAGCAGGATTTCTTCTTACCGGATGCGGTCGAAGCAGTGTGCCGTCCCGAAGTGGCCGCACCGCTATTCTTTCCGGAAGAAGATGCGTGGCGCTTGCCTTCGCAGCAAGACCTCTTCTTTCCGGCTGTGGATGCTCCTGCCTTCTTTGCGGCAGCAGACGCATGGCCCTTGCCTTCGCAGCAGGATTTCTTCTTACCGGTTTTGTTAGCGGATGAGGCTGATTTCACGGCCTCTTTCTTGTCCTTCTTCCCATCGCAGCAAGATTTCTTCTTCTTAGAAGAGGACGAGTCGGAAGCAGCTGCGGCAGAGCCCTTCTTATCTGTCTTCTGAGCGTCCTTAGTTGACTCTTTGTTGGTCTTGCCTTTGTCATAAGGCGCAGACGGGGTAGAGGCATCAGAGCTGGAATCGGTCTGTGCCTGCGCTGCAGAGGCCCCCTGATCCGAAGAAGAGGAAGGTGATGAAGAGACTGAGCAGCCGGTCAATGACATCAAAGAAATTAAGGCCATCGTCGCAGTAGACATTAACAAACAGCGACTATTTTTCATGGGGTAGTCTTTCTGTATTGAGATAGGTTAGAAGAACGTCTCGGAATCGCCATAGTGAGTCTATGTAATTCCGAAATATTCCACTTGTGAAAATCAGCAGCTACAGGATTACCACAGCTAAAGGGGATTTTCCAGATGCGACTACTAAAAATGCAACAAAGAATAAAATGCTTAAATGAATGAAATATTCAGGCCGAATAAAACGGTACGCGCAGTTGCCTTATTTAGTCCTAGGTCGTACTAAGTCTACTATTACTTAAAACATGCTTAGGGGGTTAAAAATGAAAAATTGCGCTGTAATGTAGCAGGTGTGGAAGAGGGGGTGGGAGGGAGCGCTTTTGTTGGGCAGCCGCAGAGAATAAAAGGCGTGGGGCTTATGTAGCCTGCCCCACGCCTATTTTTATTATTCTCCGACTTGGTCAATAACCGCGTCTGCGACTTCACGCATCGACAAGCGACGGTCCATTGAGGTCTTTTGGATCCATCTAAAGGATTCTGGCTCTGTCATTCCCATGCGGTCCATTAGTAGGCCCTTGGCGCGGTCGACGGCCTTCCGGGTCTCGAAACGCTCCGTCATGTCCGCTATCTCTTCTTCTAGGGAGATAAGCTCAGCGTGTCTAGAGAAGGCGATTTCAACGGCAGGTAATAGCTCGGCTGGCGTGAACGGCTTCACGACGTAAGCCATAGCTCCAGCGTCGCGAGCTCTTTCAACTAGTTCTGTCTGAGAAAAAGCTGTGAGCATTACCACTGCGCAGCTAAGTTCTGTCATGATCTTCTCTGCAGCTGTTATGCCGTCCATCTTAGGCATCTTGACGTCCATGACACATAGGTCAGGCTCTAGCTCAAGTGCCTTCTGAACTGCTTCTTCACCGTCTGCGGCCTCGCCTACAACCTCGTAGCCGGCGTCCACCAATGTTTCGACAATGTCCAGTCGGATGAGCGCTTCGTCCTCAACTACCAAGACCTTACGGCCGTTGGATTTGCTGGATTCCGATTTCAATTTAGATTCAGTCACCCTTATACTCTAATATGTTCCAAGGAAGTTTTCTTCCATGGCTCAGTGGCCCAACTGGCAGAGGCGGTCGACTCAAAATCGGCATGTTGTGGGTTCGAATCCCACCTGAGCTACCAACAAGGACCAATTGGCTCCTCGGGTGCAATGATTGAGTAGCGTATTGCTAGCTATATTTGCCAACCCGCGTCCGGTTTGTGAGTAAGCTCCTGATTTTACGTTGACGTAGGTTCTCAGCATGTGGGATGTGTTCTTGAGGGAGAAATTATGGATTCGAGAACGGCTCACGGCAAGTCAATGTAGTTGACGAGTCTTGATTTTCTCCTTTTGGTTGGTGAGCTATCGCCATGGTGTCCGCGGATAGTTAGCGGGGTGCTGAGTTCTCTGGCATATCGAGGCCGGCCGCGAGCGTGCGAAGAGGATTTGTACTTAGGTGGGCGGTGTGAGCCCGACTGTGTCTGCCGAATCTTTGCAACCTATTAATCTCTCGTCATCTTTTTCCTGTGACGGCCGGTGAATTTGTCTATGTGGGACAGCTTGCCGGAAGGCGTAGTGTCATATTGAGGGCGACAGGCATCGATTTATCTTAGTTTCTATATTCGACACTTACTGCATAAGTAACTGCTTTCTAAAATAGGTAAATTGCCAAGATGCATTCAGAATCTAAAAGGCTAAGTCTCGTGGCAGCAGCTGCACTGGTTGTCGTATCAGCGGTATGGGGGTCTACTTTTTTCATCATTAAGGACCTGGTAAGTATTATTCCGCCGTTAGATTTCCTAGGTGTGCGATTTTTCCTGGCAGGAGCCATAATAGCGATTTTTAGAATCGGCTCGCTCCTAAGGGTGAACTGGCGAGTTTGGCGAAGGGGAATGATTCTAGGCTTGATTTACGGCCTTGCACAGGTTTGTCAGACTATCGGATTGGGCTATACCCATGCCTCTGTATCAGGCTTTATCTCTGCAACTTACGTAGTGCTAACGCCCGTGGTTCTTTTCGCACTCTTCCGCACTCGCATACCACCGATTACCTGGCTGGCTGTCTTTCTTGCAACCGTTGCTTTGGGAGTGCTTAGCTTACAAGGCCTGTCCGCCGGTACAGGGGAAGGGATCACCTTTATTGGAGCTCTGTTCTACGCGTTGCACATTGCTTTGATGGGGTACTGGGCACCCAAGGGGAACCAGGTTGAGCTAGGCACGATACAGCTAATAACCCTCGGCATCTTCTGCACAATTTGCGCCTCTGGCGGTGGCATTGTGCTTCCCAGCGGAGGCAAGCAATGGTGCCAAATGCTGTATATGGTCATTTTTGCCGCGGTGCTGGCAATCGTCACTCAAACCTGGGCGCAGTCACATATCAGCGCCACGGCTACAGCCTTGATTCTGACTACGGAACCGTTCTTTGCGGCTGCATTCGCCATAGCTTTCGGGGGTGAAAGGTTCACCTTCCGTCTTGCTCTGGGAGGAGCGCTGATGATCATAGCTATGGTAGTTTCAGAAATTGGCCCAAAGTGCAGTTATTCGTGGAATAAGTGGCGTAATTCGAAGGCTGCAGCGAAGCAATCGGTGTAGGCGGGTAGCGCCCGGACCTACCCAGTGCTGACTGGATGAAAAGGAGCTTGGGGCTAAGCGGTCTGAATATGCGTGCAGCCTCCGCCGCTTAGCCTCTCACTTTTCATCTATCGGGATAAAATGTCCGGTCATACGCCCGCAGGCTGTCAGTTGGTCATCTTCGTCATAGATCTTTACGGCATAAACTGCCTGGCTTCTACCAATGCGAAGAGCGCTCGCTACCGCTTTCACCTTATTTGTGGTTGCGGGGCGAAGATGCGATACCGATAGCTCTGAGCCGACCGCTGCCATTCCCTTGGGAGCGGCATAGGCAGCTGCCAAAGAGGCGGCGGTTTCGACTAGGACTGCATTAGCTCCACCATGCAAGATCCCCATCGGCTGTGTGTTTCCGGCTATATCCATCTCTACTTCGGCACGCTCGGCGCTGTAGCTAACAGCTTTTATTCCCATCCGCTCCATGAGCGTTCCGTCCCAGTTGGGTTCGTCTAATTCCTTCATAGCTAATAGGCTTTCATATGTGAGCAAGCAACGCCTACTTCTTCTAGATGGTCATTCGGTGGCCTTTCGCGCCTTTTTCGCCCTCCCCGCAGAGAATTTCCAGACTGCGACGGGCCAGTACACTAACGCGATTTACGGTTTTACTTCGATGCTAGTGAGAATGCTGCAGGAGGAGCAGCCCGATTACGTCGCCGTAGCTTTTGACGTATCCAGGAGGTCGTTCCGGACGCGGGTTTATGAGGATTACAAGGCCGGCAGAGCTGAGACGCCGGCTGAGTTCAAGAATCAGATTCCCCTGATAAAAGAGGTCCTAGAGGCAATTGGGATCCGTTGGTTTGAGAAGGAAGACTACGAGGCTGACGACATAATTGCGACATTCGCGCGGATGGGGCGCGAAGACGGACTAGAGGTACTTATCTCTTCAGGAGATAGAGATGCCTTCCAGCTGATCACTGATCAGGTAACTGTGCTCTATCCGGGCAAATCGATGTCGGATCTTAGGCGAATGACTCCCGCAGCTGTGGAGGAAAAATACGGGCTACCGCCTGAGCGCTACCCACACCTTGCCGCGTTGGTGGGCGAAAGTGCAGACCATCTTCCAGGAGTACCTGGGGTAGGTCCGAAGACGGCTGCGGGGTGGATCAATAAATATGACGGTCTTGAGGGCGTTTTGGAAAATGCTGACAAGATTGGAGGGAAACGTGGGCAAGCGTTGCGTGAGCACGTTGCCGATGTCAGGCGAAATAGGCAGCTGAACCGGCTCGTTGATGATCTGGATCTTGGGGTAGGTATTTCAGATCTGAAAATGGCGCCCGCCGATGCGAAAGAGATTACTCGTCTTTTCGACACGCTAGAGTTCAACAGATTGCGCTTGAAAGTCCTTGATGCAATAGGCGAGGGCGCTGAGGTTGAAGAGGCGAAGCCGCTTAGTGAATTGGAGATAGTCCTTTCTTCTGACTTGCAAGGGGGGATTAAGAAGTGGCTTACAAATTTGTCCCCTGGCATTCCTGTTGGCATCGCCGTGACGGGAACTCGTCAACCCGGTAGAGGCGAGGTAGATAAGCTTGCGCTCTGCCAAGGAGAGAAGGCTGTCCAGGTCGATATTGCTGATCTATCAGAGGCTGAATTTGCCGTTCTGAGGGATTGGTTCAAACACCCGACTGAGCCTCTCGTTGCCTCTGATGGTAAGGGGCTGGCACACGCGCTGAAGGGGAGTGGCATCAAGCTTGGTCCCCTCAGCTCGGATGTGCAGCTTGCGGCGTATCTTTGCAAGCCGGACGCTCGTTCATATGAGACCGCGCTTCTAGCTAGTTTGTACCTGAAGCGTGAAATAGAAGCTGCTCCAAGGCAGGAGGGACTGCTTCAGATTCCTGGCGAAATCGACGATGCCCTAGCCGAGGAAGCACGGACAATCGGCGACCTCTACGCGCCCCTAAACGATCAGTTGCGTTCCCGAGATGCTGTTGATCTGATGAACAATCTGGAGTTGCCGATTCAGCGCCTGTTGGGGCAGATGGAAGATGTCGGCATCGCGATGGATCTTGATGAGCTCGCAACTCAATACGATTCGCTTAGTGCTGAGGTAGACCAGTTGGCGGAAGATGCCTTCGCGGCGATTGGTCATAAAGTTAATCTTTCCAGTCCTAAGCAATTGCAGGTTGTCTTATTCGACGAATTAGACATGCCTAAGACTCGTAAGACAAAGACGGGCTACACCACTAACGCAGAAGCTTTGGCAGAACTATTTGCGAAGACTCATCACCCATTCTTAGAGGCGCTTCTTGCGCATCGCGATCGCATAAAGCTTCGTCAGACCGTGGAGGGGCTGCGGAAAGCGGTCCAGGAAGATGGGCGCATTCACACGACGTTCCAGCAAACAGTCGCTGCTACCGGTCGCCTGTCGTCGACAGAGCCTAACTTGCAGAATGTTCCTGCCCGTACGCCTATGGGGATGGCTATCAGAGGCGCGTTTATTCCGGGAACCGGATATGAGTCACTCTTGACTGCGGATTACTCGCAGATTGAGATGCGACTAATGGCGCATATGTCAGGTGATGCGGCACTGTTGGAAGCTTTTGCGGAGGGCGAGGATATCCACCGCACCATGGCGGCGATGGTTTTCGGAACTGCTGCTGAGGACGTAACTCCGGCCCAGCGCTCCCAAGTTAAGGCAACTTCCTATGGTCTCGCGTACGGACTATCTGCATATGGCCTATCCAGACAATTGGGAATCGACGTGCCCGCGGCGTCCGCACTAAGGGATAGGTATTTCGAACGTTTTGGTGGCATACACGAATACCTAGAGTCGTTGGTTCGTGCTGCCCGCAAGGATGGGTACACGCAAACCATTCTTGGTCGCCGCCGGTATCTGCCGGATTTAACTTCGAGTAACAGGCAGCGGCGGGAAATGGCAGAGCGGGCGGCCTTAAACGCTCCCATTCAGGGATCGGCAGCAGACATTATCAAGCTGGCCATGTTAAAGGTACATGAAGCCTTGGAACAGCAATCTCTTCGCTCGAGGGTACTGCTACAGGTACATGACGAACTAGTGGTAGAAGTTTTCCCTGGTGAAGGAGAGAAGGTAGCGGAATTGATCAGGCAGGCGATGGCTGAACCTATCAAGCTTGACGTTGCTCTTGAAGTCTCGGAAGGGAGAGGGCCAACCTGGCGAGATGCAGCTCACTAACGGCTTCAATTGACGAAATGGCGGGCATTCATGCTAATCTGAACAGCGGTGTGTTTTAGCACCATGTCCATATTGTCAATCTGTCCATTTCGGAGTCTATAAACCATATGACTACCCCTAGCAAGCCGCAGATCGAGCAGGTCGCGGTAAACGACATCGGGTCTGAAGAAGACCTACTCGCCGCAATCGACGAGACGATCAAGTACTTCAACGATGGCGACATCGTCGAAGGCACTGTTGTAAAGGTCGACCGAGACGAGGTTCTCCTCGATATCGGTTACAAGACTGAAGGCGTAATTCTTACGCGCGAACTATCAATCAAGCATGACGTTGATCCCGATGACGTTGTTGCAGTAGGGGACCAGATTGAGGCCCTTGTTCTTCAGAAGGAAGACAAGGAAGGCCGCCTGCTTCTATCCAAGAAGCGCGCCCAGTACGAGCGCGCTTGGGGCTCCATCGAGAAGATCAAGCAGGAAGATGGCGTCGTCACTGGTACTGTCATCGAGGTTGTCAAGGGCGGCCTGATTGTAGACATCGGTCTGCGCGGCTTCCTCCCGGCCTCTTTGGTAGAGATGCGTCGTGTGCGTGACCTGCAGCCTTACGTAGGTCGCGAGATCGAGGCTAAGATCATTGAACTAGACAAGAACCGCAACAATGTCGTCCTGTCTCGCCGCGCATGGCTTGAGCAGACCCAGTCTGAGGTTCGCTCTTCCTTCCTGCAGACTTTGCAGAAGGGCCAGATTCGCAACGGCGTCGTCTCCTCTATCGTCAACTTCGGTGCGTTCGTCGATCTGGGCGGCGTAGACGGCCTGGTCCACGTGTCGGAGCTGTCTTGGAAGCACATCGATCACCCGTCCGAGGTCGTCGAGGTTGGCCAGCCTGTAACCGTCGAGGTGCTGGATGTCGACATGGATCGCGAACGCGTGTCCCTGTCCCTGAAGGCTACTCAGGAAGATCCGTGGCAGGCATTTGCCCGCACCCACGCCATTGGCCAGGTCGTTCCGGGCAAGGTCACCAAGCTTGTTCCCTTCGGTGCGTTTGTCCGCGTCGAAGATGGCATCGAGGGTCTTGTGCACATTTCCGAGCTGGCGGTGCGCCATGTTGACCTACCCGATCAGGTCGTCAAGGTTGGCGAGGAGATCTTCGTCAAGGTAATTGACATTGATCTAGACCGTCGTCGCATCTCGCTGTCGCTGAAGCAGGCCAACGAGGGTGTGGATCCGAACTCTGAAGATTTCGATCCGTCGCTGTACGGTATGGCTGCCGAATACGACGAAGAGGGTAACTACAAGTACCCCGAGGGCTTCGATCCTGAGACTAACGAGTGGCTTGAGGGCTACGAGGCTCAGCGCGAAGCCTGGGAGAATGAGTACGCCGCGGCACAGTCCCGCTGGGAGGCTCACAAGGCTCAGGTCGCTAAGGCTCTCGAAGCCGATCGCGAAGCTGCCGCTGAGGCTCCGATCGAGGAAACCGCTTCTTATTCCTCCAGCGCTGATGACGCAGCGCCGGCGGACAACGGCGGTACTCTAGCTTCCGACGAGGCGCTTGCTGCGCTCCGCGAGAAGCTGACTAACAACTAGTCTTAGATAGAAGGCCCCGGACTTACGGTCCGGGGCCTTTTTGTATGTATTCCAAACCTTGAGATATACAAGAATGATTTTCTAATCAGAAATAGGCTACTGGATTCTAGGGCGCATGTTTACTTCCGATGGAGGGAAAGTGGTGCAAATATGCGAATTCTCTACGATGGATGCGGCAAAGATTTTGGGTAATCATATGAATGGTTTACCCGAATGTAGGGCGCATTAAGGGATTTGCCTGCTATGGGTATGTGTAAACTAATGGAAAAGTAAACGGCATGTAAATATCGTTACTTTTTGTGCGGATGTATTCCGATTTTTTGTCCCCTATTTGATTGGACCACACATGAGCAGAATGAGCTCCCACAGGGCACTCCGGATGATGACCGGTACTATGGCGGTTATGTCGGTGTCCCTTCTTGGAATCGGGGCGGCGACTCCGACTTTTGCTGCGGACCAGCCTGTTATTGCTGCTGATCAGAAAACCGACAGGGTTATGAATTATGCGGTCAACCTGAACCGCGATGCGTCACGCGCACAACTAGATGAAGCAGTTAACCGAGCAAATGGGCTAGGTAAGGTTCTGGCTCAGTATCCAGAAATCAATACTTTCTTTGTGCAGGCATCGGCAAAGGATTTTGCAGCGAAGTATGCGAAAGAGCTTACTGCTGCCGGAATAGGCCTGCACTCCGTAGGACCTACTCGAACGAAGGAGGTTTCTGGCAAGGAGGTAGTGGTTCCGAAGCCAAATGGCGCAACTGGTGATCGAGCGGCTTCCTACGCAGCCGAGTCGGAAAGCCAATTCGTTGCAGAACGAAATTTTCAGTCTGATCCGGATACTCCTAAAGCGTGGGGTATAGCGGCGACTGGCGCGGATGAAGCTGCGAAGGTAGATGTAAAACTAGCCCCTGTTACAGTCGGGGTCATCGACTCGGGCATTGAAGGCGGCCACAAGGACCTGAAGGATCAGATCGATGCCTCTAAGTCCGTCGGTTGCAGCACGAATGGTGTCGCCGATACCAGTTACGAGGCATGGCAGCCTGATGATACTCCCGGATCAGACCACGGTACCCACGTTGCTGGCACCATTGGGGCAGCGACAAACGGAGTAGGGGTCGAGGGCGTAGCACCTAAGGCTCGTCTAGCTGCGGTCAAGGTCGTGAACCGCGATGGCTCTATCTATCCCGAATATGCCTCGTGTGGCTTTATGTGGGCCGGCCATCAGGGATTCGACGTAACAAATAACTCCTACTACGTTGACCCGTGGGAATACTGGGTTCCTTCCGAAGGAAATCAGGCGGCAGGCCTTGAAGCGGTAACTAGGGCGGTGAAGTTCTCGCAGACACAGGGAGTACTAAATATTGCTGCTGCGGGTAACTCCAATGCAGATCTAGACAATGTGAAAGTCGATAACGGCTCGCCAAACGATAATGGTGACGAGAACATCATTGAGAATCGAAATGTTGAAGGCGGTTTGGATATCCCGGCCATGTTGCCCGGAGTCGTCACCGTTTCGGCAGTTGGTTTGGAGCCTGAACCGGGCAAGCGGAAGGCAGATCTGTCGAAGGTTGATCCGAAAACCGCCAAGCTACGCAGGGCTTATTTCTCGAACTATGGTGCGACAAATGTTGATGTGGCTGCCCCCGGCGTAGACATTTACTCCACGGTTTCTAAGGCGGCCTCCGGTGGGAAAGAATACGATACCTTCTCCGGAACCTCGATGGCTTCGCCACATACGGCAGGTGTAGCTGCTCTATTGCGGGCAGTGAACCCAACCCTAACTGCCGACGAGGCGGCAGGGCTCTTGAAGAAGCACGCTAAGAAGGCCTACAACCGTCTAGAGACTCCTGCAGAAGAACTCGCGCGTGTGTCTGCTCGAAATAGAGGAGCCGTCACGCTCTCTGAAGTGGGACAGACTCCTGCAGAGAAGGAATACCGTGGCAACGGGTTTATTAGCGCACTGTCTGCTGTACTGGACGACCAGCCGGCCCCAACTATCAATGAGGTTGAGTACTCCACAGACGGGACCCATTGGGCTCCACTTGCCGGTGCCAAGATCGATAAGGACTTCAAGATTCGTGTACATGTGACCGGCCCAGCTACCGAGATAAACGCTTCTGTTTCCGGGACCAAGTTCGCATTCTCTAAGAGCGCTGACGGTGCGTTTGATGGCGATTACTGGGTTGAATCCGATCAGTATCAAGCGAAGGATTTCGCCAAAGATGCTTCTTTGAAGATCACCGCCAACGGTAGAAATAACGATGAGAGGGCAAATGACGACGCCTCGGGTGAAGTTACCTTCTCGGTAGAGGTTCCCTCCCCCAAGGCTGAACCAACTAAACCTGCCACGCCAGCGGAACCTGCCGTGCCTGGCAAGGGCGGGAAGGAAGACACCGCCAAAGAAGGTGCCTCCAGGAAAGACAAAGAAGGTGCCTCCAGGAAAGACAAGGTAGAAAACCGTACGCAGGTTGTCCATAAGACTCGTCAGTCGTTGAGCGCTACGGGTGTAGCCGGTGACGCGTTGGGAATTCTTTCGGTTGGACTTCTCGCTTTGGGATCGACGTTAGCTCTTCGTCGTACCAGCAAGAAGTAGAACTTCAACTAATCTGGTGTGGCGCTCCACTTAGGTGGGGCGCCACGCTCCTTTAAAAGTGTGGTTAGTTGAGTGAAAGGCGAAACGTTAGAAGCATTGAGCTAGCCGTGGTAATTTCGAGGGTGGCTTTACTTCCAACAAATGCTCCCGCGCTCAGAAGGCGCACTGGCAATCAGAAAGTAGGATACATGCGCCTAGTTGCATTCGATCTGGATGATACTTTGGCTCCTTCCAAGTCACCTTTGTCCCCCAAGATGGCTGAGGTATTAGAGCGACTATTAGAGCGTGTAGAGGTTGCGGTCATTTCTGGCGGTCGTTTTGAACAATTTGATAGCCAGTTGATCTCTAACCTGGGTTCGGGATGCGACCTTAGGAAGTTGCATCTATTGCCTACGTGTGGGACCCGCTACTACCGCTACAACGGTGAATGGGAGCTCATTTATGCTTTTGATCTTTCGGAGGACGCCAGGGATAAAGCTGTTGCTTCCATTGAGGACAATGCCAAGAGACTCGGCCTGTGGGAGGGCCGCACCTGGGGGCCTCGAATTGAAGATAGAGGTTCCCAGATCACTTTCTCCGCTCTTGGGCAGAATGCGCCAATTGCAGAAAAGCGGGCGTGGGACCCGACTGGAGAGAAGAAGGCAAAATTAGCAGCAGCTTTGGCCCCGATACTTAGTGAGTTAGAAGTTCGTTCGGGAGGATCCACCAGCGTTGACATCACGCTAAAAGGAGTCGACAAAGCATACGGAATGAATAAGCTCATTGAGCATACGGGTATTCCTAAAGAGGAGATGGTTTTCGTAGGGGACCGGCTTGATGAAGGCGGAAATGATTACCCGGTGATTTCCACGGGTATTAAATGCGTAAGTGTGACTGGTCCTGAGGATACCTGTCGTTGGATTGACCGTTTTATTACAACCTGCGACGCAGCGCCCACATGCTGACCGCGGCGGCCGCTGCGACATTGAGCGAGTCTACATCATGACCCATAGGTATTTTGCAGACTGTGTCCGCGGCATCTATAGCCTTTTGCGTCAGCCCGGTGCCCTCTGTTCCCAGCATGATCGCTAGTCTTGAAGTGGGATTTCTGACGAGCTCACTGTTTTCTAAGGTATCTAGAGACACGGCATTATCACTCAACGCCATAGCGATCAGATGAAAGCCTAGTTTCTTGAGCTCAGATACATCTGGAAACGATGCCCACCTGGTCCAAGGAACCTGGAAAACGGTTCCCATTGAGACTCGAACGCTCCTGCGGTAGTAGGGATCTGCGCAGGAGGGAGTCACCAAGATGGCGTCCACGTTAAGTGCCGCAGCGGATCGGAACGCGGCACCGACATTTGTGTGGTCTACGAGGTTTTCGAGAATCGCGACGCGGTGGGCACAGCGCAATGTCTGTGTCAAAGACTGGAGCTTAGGCCTCTGCATAGCCGCGAGTGCACCTCGGTGTAGGCGGAATCCAGTCAGCCTCCTAGAGGTATCTTCATCAGCTAAGAAAACTGGTATATCTCCGCCATCTGCAGCACCGGTTGCGGCTGTAATTACGGGTGCCATCGACTCCAGCCATTTTCGGGCCATTAGGAATGAACGCGGCTTGTGCCCGGTTTCAACTGCTCGTTCAATAACGTTTTTCGACTCGGCCATGAAGAGGCCACGTTCGGGTTCGATCTTTCTGCGCAACGCCACGTCCGTCATGTTCGTATAGTCGTTCAGCCGCGGGTCTTCTATGTTGTCAACCGGAATTAGCACGCTACAAGTGTGCCACTTATCCACAAATACTCCTATTCCCGTACTCCACAGGCGTGGCATATTCGACTGGTACCGGTGGAACTGAAATGGCAGCCTGAAGAGGCGCTCACCGGAAAGGCAACAATGACTTCACCAATCATTAATGAGGAATCGCGACTCTACGGAGAACGCGGGTGGACACAGGGAAGAGTAAAAGAGCTGATCCTTTCTGGAGCTAGGGTGCGTCCCTTCTGTGTTGGTTCCGACGACTACTTACCGTTTTTTGACATGGAGGCTGACACAGCGTTTGAGCTAGCGTTAGCAGTGCCCAAGAGCCAATTTGCGGATCGTCAGAACTTTTCGCCAACCTTCCTACAGATGGTTACTGCCGCTGGCGCCCATCCTGACCAGGTCCGTCTAGACGGGTACATGATAGGTCCGGAACGACCCGATGAGCGGGTAACAATTGAGGCATTAACGTGGAATCTTAGTCCCTCGGATCCACCCGTAAAACCCCACGTCTCACCTTGGGAATGGCTGAAGGAGGAGCTTTTTGGTGACGAGGAGGTATCTCCGCCAGACGAGATAGCGCCAGTATGTGGACATAATGGGTTGGGTGGGTGGTGGCTTTGGTGGGACTAGCCTAATAAGCTATAGGGGTGCTATACGAACTCCTATATGACACTGTCCTGAAGCGGACAAATCCCGAGAAAATCCACGATCTGACCATAACTGCCCTGAAATACGCTGGCACATTCGGTCCAACCCGAGCGCTTCTGTCAGTTTTCGGCAGAGGGCGAAAAGCAGCTTCCAAGAGCTTTTTGCCTAGGCCGATTCCCGGAGTTCTGGGACTTGCTGCGGGCATGGACAAAGATGCCGAAGCGGTGTTGGGCATGTGTGCGGTAGGGTTCGGATTCGTTGAAATTGGAACAATTACTCCGAAACCGCAGCCTGGAAATGATGCGCCTAGGCTCTGGCGAGTGCTAGAGTCTAGGGCCATCAGAAATAGGATGGGGTTCAATAATCAAGGGGCTGTGGCTGCAGCAAAACGCCTGGCTAAATTGCGCTCCACCCCCGAGGGCAGAGCCTGTGTGGTCGGAGCCAATATTGGCAAGAACAAGTGGACTCCGTTAGAGCAGGCACCAGAGGACTATCGTTACTGTGCTTCCAAACTGGCCCCTTATGCAGATTTTTTGGTGGTAAACGTGTCCTCTCCTAACACTCCAGGGCTACGGTCGTTGCAGGCAGTGGAATCACTTGGGCCAATCCTTGCTGCAACCCGAGAAGGGGCAAAGCAAACTGATCCTAGAGATATTCCGATTTTTGTGAAGATAGCTCCCGATTTGGTTGACGAGGATGTAGATGCGGTCGCGCAACTGGTGCGGGAACAATCGCTTGCCGGGGTAGTGGCTACAAACACCACTATCAACCATGATTTGGGCGAGGGGGGCCTGTCGGGTCCTCTAGTGAGGCAGCGAGCACTGGAAGTTGTAGCTCGTCTCCGAGAAGGATTGGGGACTGAGTTCACCATTATTGGTTGCGGCGGTATATCGTCAGTTGCCGATGCCGAGCAGATGCTTGCCGCTGGTGCGGATTTTCTGGAAGGCTTCACCGCTCTAATCTATGGCGGTCCTGCCTGGCCAGGGCGCATCAATAGAGCGCTTGGCCAGTAGATGAAGAAAAGCCCCGGCCTAAGCCGGGGATTTTTCTAGCGAATTGATTCGCCGCGTTTTATACCGGGTTTCGGTTGGCGCCAAGGGCGCAGTTGCATCATCCTTGACGCAACATACATGCCCTGTCCCGCTGGAATCGGCCTGCCCGGGAACAACTCTGCCAATTTCGATTTGATCTGCCTGTTGGTTATGAACATTTCGAGCATGGCGCTGAAGAAGATAGCGTAAATAATTCCCAGTGGAATGAAAGCCAGCTTCCCGCCCCGGGGCAGGAAGAAGGTGGCAATAAATGCAACGAACATGATCGGCACTAGGAACTCAGATAGTGTCCACCGGGTATCGATCATGTCGCGGGTCGCCTTTCGCAGGGGACCCTGGTCTCGCTCGGGAAGGTAGCGCTCGGGTGCCTTTCCGTCCATGGCCAACCGCTGCTTATTTAGGACTTCGTTACGCTTTTTCTTGCGCTCTGCCTTTTCCTCTTTAGTTAGCTTCCTGTTACCCACCACCAGAGGGCGCTCATTTCGCTTTTGTGCGTCGCGCCGCTTAGGGGTCGGCTTACTCTTTTGCCGAGCTTCTCGATTCTTTGTGGAACCGTGCTCCTGGTCGTTGTTATTAATTGGCTCACTCACATAGTGAAGACTATAGGAGGACGCCTTAGAACCAAAAAGCATTCTCGCGCTAAGCTTGTTCTATGATCGAAACATCTGAAGCACGAGCCCGCGTTGACAAGCTTTTCCCGGAGCTCGTGGAGACACTTAAAACCATTATTTCCATCCCTTCGGTGAGCTCTGACCTGGAGAATCAGGATCAGATTTTACGGAGCGCCACATTCGTGAAGGAACAGCTTGAGGCTGCGGGACTGGATGCCGAGATCTGCTACGCAAATTACGATGACGGCACCCAGGGCAGACCAGCAGTGCTGGCGCACAAGCAGGTTGATTCTGAGGCCCCGACTGTGCTGCTGTACGCTCATCACGACGTGCAGCCGGTAGGCGAGATCGATAGGTGGTCTACAGATCCATTCCAGGCGGTTCAGAAGGGGGACCGCCTATACGGACGCGGTTCGGCTGATGACGGCGCTGGCATCATCGCTCATCTTGGCGCTCTTCGCACACTAGGCGGGGATCTGCCTGTGAACGTGACCGTGTATGTGGAGGGCGAAGAAGAGGTAGGTTCCGGATCGTTCCGCAATTTCCTCGAGAAGTACAAGGATAGGCTAGCGGCGGACCGGATCATTGTCGCCGATTCTGGTAACTGGAAGGTGGGCACGCCGGCGGTGACCTCGACTCTGCGTGGGGTAGTTCAGTCGGATGTAACTATTTCGGTTGCAAAGCATGCGTCGCACTCCGGTCAGTTCGGTGGACCACTGTTAGATGCTGTTACGGTGGCTTCGATACTGATTGCGTCGTTGTTCGATGAGAATGGTGATGTAGCCGTTCAGGGTCTTGGCGGTTCGGACAAGGCTGACGTTACATATGAAGAAGAGGATTTCCGTGCTGACGCCGGTCTTCTGGACGGTGTTGAACTTGCTGGAACAGGAGATCTGGCTGCCCGTTTGTGGACGAAGCCTGCAATTTCCATTATCGGGTGGGATGTACGCCCTCTAGAAACTGCCTCCAATACTTTGGCTCCCACGACGACCTTCCGGATCTCTATGAGAACTGCTCCGGGAGTAGATTCAAAGACCGCAAATGAGGCGCTCGAAAAGCACCTGCGTGAACATGTACCTTTTGGTGCGCACATCGAAATTACTAACAACGAGATGGGGCCGTCGTACAAGGCTGCGGATTCGCAGGCAATTAAGGACTTACACTGGGCTTTGGATGAAGCTTGGCAGACTGAGTCCGTGAACATCGGCCAGGGTGGTTCCATTCCGTTTATCGCCGATTTTGCTTCTGTTTTCCCGGAAGCTGACGTGCTGGTAACCGGTGTTGAGGATCCTGAATCCCACGCTCACTCCGAGGACGAGTCCGTCCACCTGGGTGATCTGCACAATGCTGTCTTGGCCGAGGCACTGTTGCTTGTAAAAACAGCCAAGTGAAAGTAGCAGTATTTTCTTCTAACATCGAAGGCGGCGATCCGCGTAAAGTTTGCGCGGACGCCGTCTTTGGGTGGAAGCAGGCTGCCCCTGGCGACGAGGTAGTCCCTTTCGTCGGGGGACCAAGAGGGACACAGATTGCTTTGGGACTGCAGGCACTGGGATGGGAAGAAGGCCCAGCATTTGCTGTCGAGGACTGTATGGGTAACCTCGTCTCCGTACCGAGTCTGCGAAGCGGAAGAAAGATCTACATTGACTGCGCCGGTGTAGCTAATCCTCGTTCTGCCGGTCACGAGGAGGCTTTTCGGTCTGGTCCGGGTTCGAAGGGGATAGGCCTTGCGTTAGTTCACGCTCTGGAGTTAACTCCGGAGCAGCTATACGTGGCTTTGGGTCCGGCGTGCGCTGTTGATCTAGGGAGAGCTGCTTTTGAAGAGCTCGCTAAAGCGGGGTATGAACGACTCCCGGTACCTGTAACCGTACTTACTGAGGATGGTAGGCCACTGCTGGGCCTGTCCGGTACCGCAAGTGATTTCCGCGGGGAGCACCGCTCCGAGGCACTCCGCCTGCAAAAGCGAGTAAAGGAGGGCGCAGCCTTCCTTCGCTCACTGGAGGAACATAGCTTGCAACAGGCCGTCCTGATCTCGGCGGTTGGCACAGCAGAAGGATCGGGAAGCGGGGCAGGAGCCGCTGAGGTGCTTCGCCTGATGGGAGCTAAGCTAGCGCGAGCCACCTCTTGGCTCGCAAATCTGCAGGATATTCCCACGGTCCTAAATGGTTGCGACCTGGCAGTAGTATTCGAGGACGAAATTCATTCACAAGTATTGGCTTCCTCACTTAGTGCCTACGTGGGGCAAGCCGGCCAAGAGGCAGCTATCCCAACTGTAATGGTCCCGCAGAAATGTTCTTTGTCTAGGCCAGAGGTCGCCCACTTTGGAATAAATGCAATCTTTAGCCACCCTGAGCTCAGTGCTAGTGAGGTTGGCCTACGCTTAGCGCGTACCTGGTCACATCCATAGCGACACTTTGGGCTAAAAGCCATAGGGTATTGGGGTAAGAGTGCATCCGCACATGTCTAACGTGGAGGAAAGTATGACTCAGAGCGCAACTGAGGCTCCCACTCATGAGGTAACTCTAACTGAGGCTGCTGCCCAGAAGGTCCGTTCTCTACTAGAACAGGAAGGCCGCGATGACCTCCGTCTTCGCGTCGCCGTTCAGCCGGGCGGCTGTTCAGGGCTGATCTACCAGCTATTTTTCGATGAGCGTCTCCTCGACGGAGACGCAGTCAGGAACTTCGACGGCGTTGAGGTAGTCGTGGACAAGATGTCGGTTCCATATTTGGCTGGAGCCACTATCGACTTCGCAGACACTATCGAACGCCAAGGGTTTACCATCGACAACCCGAACGCGGCAAATTCCTGCGCGTGCGGGCAGTCCTTCCACTAACTCAACAAAGACTAGGAAATATGCGCAACAGAACCGTTGCCGGAATCAACCGGCTACTGGCGATCCTCGCCGTTTTTTCGATCATTGCTATAGTCCTTACCTCCTGTTCTTCCGGTGACGGCTCTCAAGCTGAAAAGGGCTTTCCGGCTGTCACCGGGAAAGCTGGCCAGAAACCGTCAATTGCTAAGGGAACAGGGCAGCCTCCTAAAGAGTTGAAGACCCGTGTACTGCATAAGGGCGATGGGCATGAGGTGGGCAAGAAAGATACAGTGCTTGCCTCTTACACCGGCCAGCTGTGGAACGGCAAGGTCTTCGATTCTACTTGGGAGAACAACAGAGGGCCTGCATCCTTTGGGCTGGACCAGGTGATACCCGGGTGGAAAGAAGGACTAGCAGGAAAACACGTGGGGGACCGCGTACAGCTGGTGATCCCGCCTGATAAAGGGTATGGCGACAAAGAAAATGGTCCAATTCCTGCCGGATCTACACTGGTATTTGTCGTAGACATCAAAGACTCGGCGAATATGACTGACACTTCAGCACTAGCTAGTGCCAAGCCTTTAAACCCGGAACTGGGGAAGGGACTGTCTGTAGCTGGCAAACCAGGAACAAAGCCGGAACTCAAGATCAGCAAAGAGTTTAAGGCACCCACTGAATTCCAGGTCACGGTTCTGAATGAGGGCAAGGGAGAACCGATCCAGGCTGACGATATTGTCGGCTACCACATCACTGCCCAACTTGTTGGCAAGGATGGCCCCAAGGATTCCCCACAATCCTCATGGGAAATGGGGGGTATCCAAAATACTCAGCAGTCGATCGGTACCAATCCGAACATGATGAAGCTATTCCTAGGCCAGAAAATTGGCTCAAGGGTTCTAGTGCAAATGCCTGCTGCCAAAGGAGCCGGGGGAGCTACCCAGGATGCGCGCGTCGTGATCCTGGACCTAACTGGTAAATTGGCTACAAAGTGACGTCGCTAGATAGATAAAGTTTTGGGAGGCACTAAGTGCCTCCCAAAACTTTATGCGGTAGGTCTACACCTTACAGGTTGACCAGGCAATCAAATTTCGTCTTAGCCGATTCGAAGCGCTGTGCCACGTTCTGCCAGTTGACGATATTCCAGAAGGCCTTCACGTAGTCTCCCTTGACATTCTGGTAGTCAAGGTAGAAGGCGTGCTCCCACATGTCCAGCATCAATAGTGGAACGGTTGCAACGGGAACGTTGCCCTGCTGATCGTATAGCTGGAAGGTGACTAGGCGCTGGCCGATGGTGTCCCACGCCAGGATTGCCCATCCGGAGCCCTGGATGCCAGTGGCTGCGGCAGTGAACTGTGCCTTGAATTTTTCGAACGAACCAAAGAACTCGTCGATGGCAGCAGCTAGCTCGCCCTCGGGCTTATCCCCACCATCCGGAGAGAGATTAGTCCAGAAGATGGAGTGGTTGGTGTGTCCGCCAAGATTGAACGCCAGGTCCTTTTCGAACTGATTGATCGCGGCCAAATCTTCCTTGTCGCGAGCGTCAGCCAGCTTCTCTAGCGCGGTATTAGCACCCTTCACATAAGTGGCGTGGTGCTTGTGGTGGTGTAGTTCCATGATCTTGCCAGAGATATGCGGCTCTAGGGCTGCATAGTCATAGGGAAGATCGGGCAGAGTGTATTCGGCCATTCTTGCCTCCTATTCGTTGTGAAGTTCCGGAATGAACCGGTGGGCCAAAAGGCCCGGTACATTCAACCTTATCTGTGAACAGGATATTTTTCTCGCACAGTCACTAAACATTAGACAGTTAAGCAGGGTCAGCAAGTTTCCTACTAAGATGTTCTTTACGGGCACAGTCCGTCACAGTCGTATGCGAGAGGAAGAAAATGGCTAGCGAACAGAATCCGGTGGAGCTGCTGGTTTACTCTGATGACAAAGAAACCCGTGAAACCATCATTACGGCAGTTGGACACAGGCCAGGCAAAGGCCTTCCCCCGGTACGTTGGCATGAGGTAGCTACCCCCGTAGCCGCTCTTGAGGCTGTAGAAGAAAAAGTATTCCCCGTAGCCGTACTAGACGGTGAAACAGCCAAAACCTCTGGATTGGTGCTGGCAAAGACAATTGCAGACACGATTGACGAAGACCACATCCCGGCGTTTATTTTTACAATCGCCCGTCCCCAGGACCAGTGGTTAGCTAACTTTTCCAAAGCTGCGGCATGCGTGCCCCTACCTATTGATCCAAAACAGATGCAAGAAGCAGTAGCAGAAGTACTAAGACAGAAACAATGAACGAATTGAAGTGGCCAGAGATTCTGGCAACAACGGTCGCCGGTAAGGACCTAACTTACGAACAAGCAAACTCGGTAATGGACCAGGTAATGACCGGCGAAGCCGGAGACGCCCGACTTGCGGGTTTCCTAACGGCGCTAGCCGCCAAGGGAGCCACGGTAGAGGAAATCCGTGGCTTGGCTGACTCGATGCAA
The DNA here is from genome assembly GCF_056590455.1 of Winkia sp. C0117E2. Lineage (NCBI taxonomy): Bacteria > Bacillati > Actinomycetota > Actinomycetes > Actinomycetales > Actinomycetaceae > Winkia > Winkia sp. C0117E2. The sequence continues at coordinate 51,963 of NZ_JBWPWD010000001.1, forward strand.
TCCCATGCAGTGGCACTCGATGTGCCAACTAACGTTTTAGACATTGTCGGCACCGGTGGCGACCAGGCACATACCGTAAATATCTCAACTATGGCATCCCTGGTCATCGCCGCAGCCGGAGTACCGCTGGTAAAGCACGGAAACCGAGCGTCGACCTCTTCATGTGGCGCTGCTGATGTGATCGAAGCGCTGGGTGTCAATCTGAACCTGAACCCGAAGCAAGTGGCTGAGGTATTCAAGAAGATCGGAATTACGTTCTGCTTCGCCAACCTATTCCACCCGTCCATGCGTTTCGCTGCCCCTGTCCGAAAGATGCTTGGTATTCCAACGGCTTTCAACGTACTGGGCCCCCTTACTAATCCGGCAGCACCAGAGGCATGCGCGGTGGGAGTAGCGAGCGAAAAGAATGCCCCGCTTGTAGCAGGCGTATTTGCAGCCAGGGGAATGCGTGGACTGGTCTTCCGTGGCATCAACCGGGGCCTGGATGAGCTTTCCGCAATTGAGCCAAACCAGATCTGGGATATCCGAGACGGCAAGGTCGAATATTCCGAGGTTGACGCTACGACGCAGCTGGGACTCCAACAGGCTAGTTTAGAAGACCTACGCGGCGGCGATCCTGCCCACAACGCCAAGGTCTTCCATCAGATCATGGACGGCCAGGAAGGTCCGATCCAAGACGCGGTGTTACTGAATGCCGCAGGTGGAATCGTTGCTTATGGTCTGAATGAACAGGTCAGCCAGGGTGATCTGGTCGATAGATTGAAGGCAGGCCTGCAAATTGCTAGGCAGACGTTGGAATCTGGCAAGCCGGCTGAGCTTTTGGAAAAGTGGATTGAACTTACGAAGTAGCCAGCTTAAGTTTTTTGTACAAACCTAAGTATTTTCCGACCCCGTCAACATCCCAGGAGGCGGGGTCGGAGTCTTTTCCTTGCCAAGAAATTATTCTGGTTCCCTCCCGCAGAATCCACTTAGAGTTTGCCAATAGCTCCTCACGGGAAAACGAAGTTTTCGCTTCATCTTCCTTTGCAGGCCACATGTTTGTTAGCGAGTCGAGGACGGGTAGGGGAGAAGTGCTGGGTGCGCTTAATGCTTTCGCTATCAGGCTTCCGTGCGAAAACCCTAAGATTTCCCAGCCTCCTTGCGGCCTCCTACGAGCGGCAATGATCTTAGGGGAGCGGCGCACCGATTTCGTCCAAAGATTTGCAAAAGCACCATCCAGAAGCGATTTTAGGTCGTCGCGGACCATAGCGGCATCCTCATATTGCTCGGCGGCTGAAAAATCTCCGATAGTTTCTATGAAAGAGCTAACGAGTGTCGAAAGATGCCCCTCCAAGAGATTGGCCGCATCAACGATTGCCTCTTCATCTTTCTTTGAGAATCCGTGGCAGGGTGCTGTGCAACCGGCAGTCTCAGCCAGGTAGCAATCCTTGGCATAGGGATGGGCTACTCGCCGCAAAGGGGAGGTGCACTGCCGTAGTCGCGACGCTCTAGAGAGTATCAAAGACGCTGCTTGCGCTCGCTTTCTGGACGAGAAGGGTCCCATTCGCTTCCCTTTAGGAACACGGGTGACTTTGAGCCTGGGCACTTCTTCCACTGTGAGCTCGACCCACCAATGCCGCATCTGATTGCGTGAGGCCCGGTTGTATGGAGGCGAAAGTCTGGCGATCTCTTGTAGTTCCAGGATTCGTGCCTGATGTTCCGAAGGCGTCCGCGTATAGGTGACTGAGGCGGCTATATCCAGCATTTCACGAATTCGACCACGGTTTTCCCCTGCAGTGAAATATGAGCGGGTCCTAGAATGCAGGTTCTTAGAAGAACCGACGTAAAGGACATCGCCTATCTGCGAACGAAAGTAGTACACCCCTGGGCAGGCGGGAATATTCTGTACCAGCGCTACCTTGCGCCTGCGTTTCAAAGGGACGGGCTTTGAAATAGTACGGACATCTTCTAGATGTGTAAGGCCTAGAGGAGCGGCCTTTTCAAGCAGTCCGTACAGCACGTCAACGGTTGCTCGGGCATCTGACAGTGCCCGGTGATCAGGAATTGTAGAGGTCGAAAATAGCCCGGCCAAGGTGCCTAACTTATGATTGCGCACCTGTGGGCGGGGCAGTACCAACCTGGCTAAAGCGAGGGTGTCCAGCACTGTCGGAGAAGGCCAGGGGTAGGCGAGGCGAGATGCCGCCCTCTTTAGAAACCCGACGTCAAAGGCAGCGTTGTGTGCAACTAGGACAGTCTGGTCCGAGAAGTAGGCGAATTCTAAGAAGGTGGGAAACACCGATGCTATGACTGGTGCCCTGCTGACAGCAGCATTTGTGATACCGGTGAGAGCGGTGATCTTGGGGGGAATGTATTGCTCTGGGTTTACTAGCGTCGAAAACTCGCCCAGAACTTCGCCGCCCCGCACTTTCACCGCCCCAATTTCTGTGATTGCCGCACCAGCGCCCATGCCTGTAGTCTCCAGGTCAACTACTACGAACGTAACCTGTTGGAGCGGGGTGCCCATCTGTTCAAAAGAGGACTGAACTCCACTGGTGGAATCTAGGGAGCGCAGTTTCGCTAGTTCTGTCGATAGCCTGGCTGTCATTACCTTCGCCTGGAGCGCAGCGCAATAGTAAGCGGGATCGGCGTAGCGAGCGCAATAACTATGAGGACACCACCTAAGAAAGCAGGCATGGTCCTTCCCATAAAGAAGAATATTGTGGCTGTGATAATAACCATAGCCCACATGGCGATGAAGATGATTACAGGCAGAGAGAGGCTAATTTTCCCCTGGGGCCTTGGAGGTGTAAAACGCTCTTCCTCGAGGCTGTAATCACGAGGTCCGCGCATTGCCATTGCCCCAGGAGAGGGCGCTTTCTTGCCCATCTGTACTCCCATGCCGGGGGCATCGGAAATATCTATTTGTTCCACAATGTCGCGGAAGCGTCGATTTAATTCCTTTTTTGACATGTCTTCCGGCCCGCCGTGCCCCAAGTTTTGCTTTCCCGTCATACGATGAAGACTAGCGCTTGCCACCCACAGGTGAAAGCTGGCAGATGCGAACTTGAAGGGAAAGACGTGTTTTATCGACTGCTGAAGGCGATTTTAGGCCCGATACTAAAGATTGTCTATAAACCTTGGATAGAGGGCGCCGAGAACATTCCCTCTGAGGGGCCCGCCATTTTGGCCTCCAATCACCTGGCCGTAATTGATTCGTTCTTTCTGCCTTTGATGATTGAACGGGAAGTTGTGTTTATGGGAAAGGCCGACTACTTCACCGGGAAAGGCGTCAAAGGCAAGCTTGTGGCTCGCTTCATGCGGGCCGTTGGCACTATTCCTGTAGATCGAACAGGTGGCAAGAAGTCGCAGGCTGCTTTGCGTACCGGGCTTCGCCGACTAGACGAGGGCGGCCTGTTCGGTATCTACCCAGAGGGTACCCGTAGCCCCGATGGGCGGCTTTACCGCGGTAAAACAGGGGTTGCCCGAATGGCACTGGAATCGGGAGCTCCGGTAGTGCCGGTAGCAATGATTGGCACCAACGTGGCCCAGCCTATTGGTACTGTGATTCCTCGCCCTCACAGGGTTGGCATCAAAGTCGGTCCGGCGTTGGACTTTAGCCGGTACCGGGGGCTAGAAAACGACCGCTTCGTGTTGCGTGCAATCACAGACGAGATTATGTATTCGCTAATGAGTCTTTCCGGGCAAGAATATGTGGACAAGTACGCAGCTGATGTAAAGCGCAAGCTCTCTGAAGAGGGTAAATTTGCCGGTCCCGTGCCTGGTGGAAAGCAGAAGTAGTAAAAATGGGCGGTGTGCGCCCAGTAACGTAAAACCTTTACAATAGACCGTGACACAGATTAAATTTCTTGGAAGGAATTGATGACTATGCGTCGCGTAGCCCTGCTAACTGCCGGTGGTTTCGCTCCCTGTCTGTCAGCTGCCGTTGGGTACCTGATCGATAACTACACTAAGCAAAATCCAGATGTTGAAATCATTGCTTACCAGAATGGCTACCACGGCTTGCTAACTGGGAACTACATTGTGGTCGACGATGAGGCTCGTAAGAACGCCTTGCATCTGACTGAGTTTGGCGGATCGCCTATTGGTAACTCGCGTGTGAAGCTCACTAACAAGGAAGACCTCCTAAAGCGAGGGCTTATTCCCGAGGGCGTAGAGCCGCTTGGGTATGCCGCCGAAAAGCTTAAGGATGATGGCGTTGACGTACTGCACACCATTGGTGGCGACGACACTAACACCACTGCTGCTGATCTTGCGGAGTATCTGCACGAGCACGATTATGAGCTGACAGTTGTCGGGCTGCCGAAGACTATCGATAACGACGTATATCCGATCCGACAGTCGCTCGGTGCTTGGACTGCAGCTGAGCAGGGGGCAACTTTCGCCGCTAATATCATCGGCGAACATCGAGTCAGCCCGCGTATGCTCATTGTTCATGAGGTCATGGGCCGTAACTGTGGTTACCTGACTGCCCAGACCGCCAAGGTTTACCGCGAGCGCTTGGATCAGCGCAACTGGGTGCCATCGATTGGCCTGTCTAAGGAACGCTGGGACATTCATGCTGTTTACGTCCCAGAGGAATCGATCGACATTGATGCGGAGTCGAAACGTCTGAAGGGCATCATGGACGAGCTCGGAAACGTGAACATTTTCCTGTCGGAGGGTGCTGGTGTAGATGACATCGTCCGCGAATTGGAAGAGGCCGGCGAAGAGGTACAGCGAGACGCCTTCGGGCACGTAAAGCTGGACACTATCAATCCGGGCAATTGGTTCGCCAAGCAGTTTGCAAAGCGGATTGGCGCTGAAAAGGTGATGGTGCAGAAGTCTGGTTACTTCTCTCGCTCGGCTGCTGCAAATAAGGAAGACCTGGATCTAATCAAGTCCATGTGCGACTTGGCAGTGGAGTGCGCTAAGGAAGGCAAACCTGGCGTTATCGGTCATGATGAAGACAATGACGACAAGCTGTCAGTCATCGACTTCGCCCGCATCAAGGGCGGCAAGCCCTTCAATGTGGACGTTGACTGGTACGTGGATCTGCTAGAGCAGATTGGCCAGCCCCGAGGCAAGAAACTAGCAAAGTAGTTTTACTCACGTGCGCCCGTCTGTCGGAACACTCCGATAAGGCGGGCGTTTGCGCTCTATCATGTGTTGCATGCTTACCGAAGATCCTAAACAGTCCTGGAGGGCTTTTCCTGCCCTGCAGCAACCGGCCTATCCGGATGAAGAAGCCCTACGAGCAGTATTGGCAGATTTGGAGCTTCGGCCCCCACTAGTTTTTGCTGGCGAGGTAGATAAGCTAAAGACCCAGATGGGGCAGGCAGGCGCAGGTGAAGCGTTTGTATTGATGGGCGGAGATTGCGCCGAGACATTCGCTGAATCTACCGCTGACCACGTCCGCCTGAAGATGCAGACAATCCTGCAGATGGCAATCGTGCTCACATACGCGGGAGGTATCCCCGTCATCAAAGTAGGCAGGATGGCCGGTCAGTACGCAAAACCGCGTAGTAGCGACTTTGAGGAACGCGACGGGGTTACATTGCCGTCTTACCGCGGCGACTCTGTCAACTCGCACGAGTTTACGAAAGAAGCACGCACCCCGGATCCGGCCAGGCTGCTGGGAGCTTACACGCATTCCGGTACCACGTTTAACCTGATTAGGGCATTCACGCAGGGTGGCTATGCAGATCTGCGGGAAGTGCATGCATGGAACCGCGGTTTTACTTCCAATCCCGCGTACAAGAAATTTGAGCAATTGGCGGCCGAGATCGACCACGCCCTTAAATTCATGAAAGCCTGCGGGGTTGATTTTGACGCATTGCAATATGTTGACTTTTATAGCGCTCACGAGGCATTGCTACTTGAATATGAAGCAGCGCTAACCAGAACCGACTCCCGTACCGACGATCTTTACAACACGTCGGCACACATGTTGTGGATTGGGGAGCGGACTCGTGACCCGAAGGGAGCTCACGTCGAGCTTCTTAGCAAGGTAAAGAATCCTATAGGCGTCAAAATAGGTCCGAACGCAAAGCCGGAGGACATCTTCGCCCTGACCGACAAGCTCAATCCAGAGGGCGAGCCTGGGCGCATGTCGCTAATAACGCGAATGGGCGCTGAGAATATCCGCGAGAAGCTTCCGAAACTAGTTGAGGCAGTGAAGGCGGATGGACGTCCATATACGTGGCTAACTGACCCCATGCACGGCAACACCATTACCTATGGTGGATACAAGACTCGGCGCTTTGACACAATCTTGGACGAGGTGAAGGGATTCTTCGAAGTACACCGCGCCCTCGGCACCATTCCGGGTGGGATTCATGTCGAGCTAACCGGCGATGACGTTACCGAAGTAATCGGTGGATCTGAGCCAGTCGGTGAGGCCGATCTGGGTTCTAGATACGAAACTTTGGTAGATCCGCGGCTGAATCATCAGCAATCCCTCGAGATGGCTTTCCAGGTAGCTTCTCTGCTAAATTCCTGATCTACACGTGGATCAGCGTAATTGTAGAGCCTACCTTGGCCATCTTGCCGCCCTTCGGGCTTTGGTCATATACGCGGTGTGGGTCAATGCCAAGGAGCTTGGCCCGCACCTCAACCTTGAAGCCTAGCTTTTCCAATTGGGCCTTTGCCTCTGACATCTTCATGCCACGAAGGTTGGGAACTTCTTTCTTTTCTGGCCCGAGCGAGAGCACGTAGGAGATTGGGTCGCCCCGGTAGGCGTCAGTGCCAGCCTTTGGATCCTGGCTGAGCACCTTGCCTGCGGCGATGTCATTGGAGTGCTGCTCTGTAACGGTTGCGCGAAGACCAAGTTGGGAAGTCTCCTTGGCCGCTTCCTCAGCGCTTTTACCTGAAAGATCAGGAATCTTTATGGGCTCGCGCCCCTTTGAAATGACCAGGGAGACCTTCGTATGGTGGCGAAGTGTGGCCGGAGGCGCAGGGGAGGTAGATATTACCTTGTCCTTGGCAACGGTGCCCGAGTATTCTTCGGAAATCTTTCCGATCGTTAGTGGAGCCGCCTTGAGTGCCTCTATCGCCTCGTCTTTGGACTTTCCGACTACATCCGGCAGGGGCACCATCTGCACACCTTTGGATACAACCAAAGCGATCTTGGTACCGGGTTTCACCTTTTGTTTGGCTGACGGTTTCGTAGAAATGACAATGCCGCTTGGGACCGTGTCCGAGAATTCTGCCTTCTTATTCGGATCCAGGTTGGTGTCTACAAGCAGCTTTTCTGCAGTGGAATCCTGGAGCCCAACCACGTTAGGAACATCAACGCGTCTGCCAGGGCCATAGATGAAGTACCAGATGGTGCCCAAAATTAGGCTCAGCACGATCACTATGGCCCCGAGGATTACCGCCCAGTTCTTTGACTTGCGGATTGTTGCGGGGGAATCAATTGCTCCAATCGGCAGCGCAGAAGTGCCAGAACCGTAATCAATTGCTGCGGTGGATGAAGAACGCGGGGCAACTTCTGTTTTGTTCTTTTCCTTGGTTTGCTGTGGGAGGACAGTGTACTTCTTTGCCAGCGTTTCTGGATCTAAGGCATCAATCACTTCACGCACGTAGTGTGCTCCGGCAGCCCCATCTTGAGGGCGATCTGCCGGTTCCCGGGCAGCAAGAGCGCAAAGCAGATCATCCACCTCGGATGGGATCCACTCAATTGTGTCGGAAAGGCGCGGAATGTCCTCGTGCACGTGCGACCAAGCCACCGCGATAGCGCTTGACGAAACATAAGGTGGCTTACCTGTGAGTAATTCATAGGCCATGATGCCAACCGAGTAGATATCAGAGCGAGCATCCGCCTCGCCGGAAGTGACTAGTTCCGGAGGAATGTAAGCGACCGTTCCGAGGACGGAACCGGTGGTGGCCATGGTTGCATCTGATACGGCACGAGCCAGACCGAAATCGGCAACCTTAACATTGCCATCTTTAGTTAGAAGGACGTTTTCAGGTTTCACGTCCCGATGAATAAGGCCTGACCGGTGGGCAGGAGCGAGTGCCTCTAGGACGGAGTCGATAATGGAGAGCGTTTCGCCTAGGCTAAGAGAGCCTTCCTCGCGAAGCCGCTCACGCAGGTTAGTGCCGTCGACAAGTTCCATTACCAGATAGCCAGCACCATTTACTATTCCCTGGTCAAACACAGATACGACCGAGGGGTGATTGATCCGGGCAGTAGCTCTTGCCTCGCGTCTAAATCTAGCGACTAGATCGGGAGAACCGGACAGGTGCGGGTGCATCACTTTTAGTGCTACCGGCCTATCAAGTCGTTCGTCGCGGGCTCTGTAGACAGTTGCCATACCGCCGGAGGAAATCTTGTCCAAGACCATGTACCTACCGTCCACGATCTTGCCGACTAGAGGATCGCCCGCCGGGGCTGAAGGGGCAGAACTTTCCGCATCTGCAAGGGGCTTTGTGTCCCCTTTAGATTTGTTGGCCTTAAATGGAAGATGCAGCGCTCTCTTCGAATCGGCGCGCTTGATCCCCCGAGGTCCTTCCATGGTTGCATTCTACGTGTATAAACCGCGCTGGCGAACTTTACACACGCCCCAGAGGGCAATGTAGTCTTAAGCGCATGAGCAAAAAACTACTTCCCCTGCCCGATGTCTCCGAAATGTTGTCCGTGCCTTACTCTAGGCTGCGCTCGGCGGTGCGCGAGGGGAGAGTAGGGGCACTACGCAGCGAAAATGGTGTGCTGTGTATTCCAGAAGACTTCCTGTCCTTCCAGGACGGATCGTGGACTCTGGTGGACGGGCTTAGCGGGACACTTACAGTCTTGCAGGATGCTGGAATGGATCTAGTGCAGGCTACAACCTGGCTACTGGAAGGCGATGACACTTTTGTCGGTCGCCCGATCGATGCGCTAAAGCAGGGGCGCAAGAAGCAAGTTAATTCCTACGCCCGTTCGCTAGCTTTCTAGACCTGCCGGTTCACAAGTAGGTTGCGGAACTGGCGAAGCGATTCCTTGCCGGCTTCCGGCAATTCCAGCTGCGCAAGATGCTGCTCTCCATCCTGCAGCAAAGAGGCGATCAACTGCTCGTGGTCGTCGTAGGCTCCACAGGCGGATATAGTCTGTCGCATCTTGTCGATTTCACGTTCGGATAGGTCGGTTCCCAGCGCAGCAAGAAATTCTTCGGCATTCTTTCCTAGCCGCTTTAGAGTGAGAGCTACGAGTACAGTGCGCTTTCCTTCGATCAGGTCTGCGCCTGTCGCCTTTCCCATAATTTGATCATCGCCGAATACCCCCAACTGGTCATCACGTAGCTGGAAGGCGCTGCCCCAAGGCTCTAGCACCTTCTCGAGCCCGTTGGTTAGCGCTTCCGAGGCGCCGGCAAGTTGCGCGCCGAAGATTACAGGAAGGGCAACCGAGTAGCGGGCAGCCTTGTGCTTCACCACGTCAAGGGCAGCTTCGAGCGCGTAGCCAGGATTGTCCATAACAGGGGTATCCTCCAGCGCACAGTCGAGGAACTGTCCGACAGCAACCTCGGCAGTCATCTGGGCGAAGGTATCCCGCGCAGACTTTGAATTAGCAAGATCTGCCGCCCTGTTTGCTACTTGCTGAGAAAGAGAGAGCAACAGGTCGCCTACCAAAATGGCACAGTTCTGGCCGAATGTCTGCTCGTTGCCTCGAAAGTTGTGCGATTTGTGCCAGCTCTCGTAGAAACGGTGCAGGGAGGGGGCGCCCCGCCGCAAATCAGCGTTATCAACTATGTCGTCATGAGCTAGTGCGCTGGCCTGATACAGCTCTACTGCAACTTGGCCGGTTAGGCAGGCATCTTCCAGCTGGCTGGCTCCGTCTGCAAGCGAAAAGCCTAGCTGCACTCCGCGGGCACGCAATCTTTTTCCGCCCTTGGTGTAATGAACAAGCCCGTCGGCAAGACCGTTAAGAACGGTGGTGGAAGGCCACTTCGCCCTCCATTGAGCCAATTCTGCACTTATCAGGTCGCTTAATTTCTGGCTATTAAAAGTCACGCTAAACACCCTATCGTACCTGGCTAGAGGGATCCCAGAAAGACAAAGAGATTTTCGTTGTTATAATTGTGTTAGCACGCCGTATGGCGAAGAGATAGAGATTTCATCCGCATAGCGGAAACTGGCTTACGAAAGGGCATTCGTGTCAACTTCGCGTTCTAAGAACACCGCTTCCAAGGCATCCGCTTCCAAAGCCAATGCTACCAGCAAAACCAGCTCTAACAAGGGTTTAGCAACAAAGAAATCAGCGGCTAAGAAGAAGACCAAGGCCACCGCAAAAGCTACTGCCGAGCCCGCTGCAGAGGGAAAGAAGACCCAGGCCGGCCAGCCGAATTACGGGCCTGTCAAGGCCCATCACGGGAAGGCAGCAGTGAAGGCTCACCGCGGTCGCAAGAAGCGCAACGAAAAGAGCGGCTTCACTCTTTCCGAAAAGGATGAGGGTGACGAGCCGGCACAGCAGGTTACGGTAGCGGGCGCAACGGCTGATCCAGTTAAGGATTACCTGAAGCAAATCGGTAAGGTGCCGTTGCTGAATGCTGAAGAGGAAGTCGACTTGGCTCGCCGCATCGAAGCGGGACTGTATGCCGATTACAAGATGAAGCAGGATGCGCAGACCATGACTTCAAAAGAGATGCGTGATCTGCGAGCAATAAGCATCGACGGCCAGCATGCAAAGAATCACCTGTTAGAGGCGAACCTGCGTCTGGTTGTTTCACTGGCAAAGCGTTACACAGGCCGTGGCATGCTGTTCCTCGACCTGATTCAGGAAGGCAACCTGGGCCTGATTCGCGCGGTCGAAAAGTTTGACTATGCCAAGGGCTACAAGTTCTCTACCTACGCGACTTGGTGGATTCGGCAGGCTATCACTAGGGCAATGGCTGACCAGGCTCGTACTATTCGAATTCCCGTGCACATGGTCGAAGTAATCAACAAGCTGGCGCGTGTGCAGCGGCAGATGTTGCAGGATCTTGGTCGTGAACCCACCCCCGAGGAGTTGGCTAAGGAACTGGACATGACTCCAGAGAAGGTCGTTGAGGTTCAAAAATACGGTCGCGAACCTATTTCCTTGCATACTCCGCTAGGCGAGGACGGCGACAGCGAGTTCGGCGATCTAATTGAGGATTCTGAGGCCGTAGTGCCAGCGGATGCCGTCTCGTTCACCCTGCTGCAAGAACAGTTACACAGAGTGTTGGATACCCTGTCCGAGCGTGAAGCGGGCGTAGTATCGATGCGTTTCGGGCTTGGTGACGGCCAGCCTAAGACTCTTGACGAGATCGGCAAGGTGTACGGAGTTACCCGCGAGCGCATTCGCCAGATCGAATCGAAGACCATGTCCAAGTTGCGCCATCCGTCCCGTTCCCAGGTTCTGCGCGACTACCTGGATTAGAACTGAAATAGTTTTGGGGCCCGCAAATGCGGGCCCCAAAACTTTTAAGTCAAATAAGTCAAAGGTTACTTATTTCAGCAGACCTTGAGGATCGTCTAGGCTGACCGCCTGCTGCACCAGCTTTTCTTGGAATTGGCGGGCGTGGTGGCCACAGAACAATAGTTCTCCGGAAATAAGGTTCGCTCGAACCTGAGCTGCAGCACCACAGGCATCGCAGCGATCAGCAGCGGTGAAAGTCTGTGTCTGTTCGGTTCTTTCGATTGTTGTTTCCATACCCCTATTGTGAACGGTGTCTTGGGGCAGATTCCAACTTTGTGGCGCTTTTACGCCAGAGGCGCAACAGGTAACTGTGGGACTCGAGTCGCTACCGGCCATGACGTCACTAAGCTAATAGACTACTTCTGTGAGTGCGTCTGAACAGAAGAAACAGGAATATAATGCCCAACACTTAACCGTGTTGGAGGGCTTGGACGCGGTGCGTAAACGTCCAGGTATGTACATCGGCTCTACGGACAGGCGCGGTTTGATGCACTGCGTATGGGAAATCGTAGATAACGCGGTCGATGAGGCTGTCGAAGGATACTGCGACAAGATTGTTGTCACTTTGCACCCAGACCGCTCTGTTTCCGTTTTTGATAATGGTCGCGGTATTCCCGTGGACGAGGTCCGGGGCACCGGGCGATCAGGCGTTGAGGTTGTATACACGAAACTACATGCAGGCGGAAAATTTGATTCGGGTAACTATGCCGCAGCAGGTGGCTTGCACGGGGTTGGAGCCTCGGTAGTTAATGCCCTGTCGGCACGTTTGGACGTTCAGGTCGATCGCGGTGGCAAGACCTATCAGATGTGTTTCCGTCGGGGTGAACCGGGCGTATTTGATGATTCAAAAGGGCGCACCCCAAACTCGCCGTTCACCCCATTCACTGAGGGATCACATCTTGATGTGGTAGGAAAAACCAAGAGGGGAGTCACTGGCACCCGGGTGCGCTTTTGGGATGACTTCCAAATCTTTCCGCCGACTGAAACTTTTGACTGGGAAAAGCTGTTGAACAGGGCCAGGCAGACCTGTTTCTTAGTGCCTACGGTGACGATCGAGTGTAGGGATGAGCGCGGCGAGGAACCGGTTGTGGAGTCCTTTCACTTTTCTGGCGGGATTAGCGACTTTGTGGAATTCAATGCCAAGGACACCCCGGTTTGTGACACCTGGGCTATAGAAGGGGATTTTCCTTACCAGGAAGTTGTCCAAGAGATTAGTCCTGAGACTGGGCACCTGGCACCGATTGAGCGGCAACGTAACTGTCACGTCTCGGTCGCCCTTAGGTGGGGTACCGGCTACGACACGGACATTCGCGGTTTTGTAAATATCATTGCCACGCCCAAGGGCGGCACCCACGTGGCGGGGTTTGAACAGGCTGTCCTCAAGGTGGTTCGCGCCCAAATAGAAAAGTCTGCTCGAAAGCTGAAAGTCGGTGCGAAGGACGGCAAGGTCGAAAAAGATGACGTTCTAGCTGGGCTGACCGGGGTGGTCACGGTTTCGCTCCCCGAGCCCCAATTTGAAGGGCAGACTAAAGAAGTACTGGGTACCCCGCAGGCACGCCGGGCGGTAAATAAGATCGTTACGGAGGGCCTAAAAGCTCGTTTTACTTCCTCTAAACGCGAGGATAAATCTCAGACCTTTACGATTCTCGAGAAGGTTGTAGGCGAGATGCGGGCGCGCGTGAGTGCCCGGGTCTCGAAGGAAATCTCGCGCCGTAAGAACGCTCTGGAAACTTCTTCATTGCCTGCCAAACTGGCGGATTGCCGAAGCAACGATGTAGAGCGTTCTGAACTTTTTATTGTCGAGGGCGATTCCGCACTTGGCACTGCCAAAGTAGCGCGCAATAGCGAATTTCAGGCCCTGTTTCCCATTCGTGGCAAGATTTTGAATGTGCAAAAATCCTCCACCTCGGACATGCTGTCGAATGCCGAGTGCTCTGCCATTATTCAGGTGGTAGGCGCTGGCTCTGGGCGGAGCTTTGATATTGACGCGGCTCGGTATTCGAAGATCGTCATGATGACGGATGCTGATGTTGATGGGGCGCATATTCGCACTCTGCTGCTCACATTGTTCTTCAGGTACATGCGACCGCTGATCGAACAGGGAAGAGTGTATGCGGCGGTTCCTCCGCTGCACCGCATTGAGGTGGCGGCAAAGGGGCGCAAACCGCGCGAATTCATCTACACGTATTCCGAAGCTGAACTGCACCGGAAGTTGGCTGAATTGAAGAGACGTGGGCGCACTTATAAGGAACCAATTCAGCGCTACAAGGGACTCGGCGAGATGGATGCGGATCAGCTTGCTGAAACCACTATGGAACCTGAGCATCGGACGTTGCGGCGAGTAACGCTAGATGATGAAGAGGCAGTAGAGAAAGCCGAAGAGGTATTCGAGCTTCTTATGGGTTCTACCGTTGCCCCTAGACGCGATTTCATAGTGGCGGGCTCGCACGAGTTCGACCGCGAACGCATTGATGCCTAAACAATATGAGTTTCCGGTAAAGACTAAAGACCTATTACAATGAGAGACGTGTCCCAACCATTAGTTAATCGAGTGCATCCGCCGTTTCGGGCTTCTATACCAGGCCCGCACCTAGGGCTGTCCTGGCGTTTTTCCTCGGCCAGCGATCTGCCGGCGCTTTCCAGGTTCGTATACTTTTGTGAAAACCACGACCAGGTTGTACGGCCTACGCCGCCGGCTAGGCTAGAGCGCCTCGTGGAGCCGAACGATTATCAGGATGCCATCGTGGGGCAAGATGCCCGTGGAGACATTGCAGCATTTGCTGCGGTTACCTTGATAAACAAAGATCAGTTACCTGCTCGTGCCGAGCTGTTTGCAGTAACTTCTCCTACCTGGCGCGGCCGCGGTATCGGGCGGGCCTTGTTGGCATGGCAGGATGCTCGGGCAAGGCAGCTGCTGGTGCAGGTTTTCGGAGACCTCTCTGATGCTCCAGCTTCGATTTTGAACGTGGTAGACGAGAAGTTGCAGGACCGGCGCCGGATGTACATTGCTGGCGGATTTTCGGCCAAGTCGACCTTGCTGTGCCTATCCAGGTCACTGCAGGAGCTGCCTGCCGATTTCGCCAATGCAACTGGGCAGATTGTGCCAGCATCCTCACTGGAAAAATCTGAACTAATGAAGTTTGTGGTCTCGGAGCGTACCTCTCTTGGAGCTACTGCTGACCAAGTGCGTGGCTGGGCAGAGCAGGTAAGCGACAGGATGGATACAGATCTGTCTTTAGCTCTGCTCGAGGACGGCGAACTGAAGGCAGTTGTGCTCGTTACCAAGGAAGAGGGCTTGCGTCTTGGCCAGGAAGAAGCAGACGTGCAGTGCCAGGTGACTGCCGCTAGAAAGCCGAAGAGGGGGGCGGCTCTTGCAGAGCTCATGTCGGTCATCTGCGATAAGGCCGCGCGTCAAGGTGGGCAAAGAATAGCCTTAGAACTGGACGAAGCCTCGAAATGGGCACTAGATCCCATGCTCACTCAGTTGAAGTTCGAAAAAGTGGGCGCTAGGAAAGTCTATTCGATCGAGTTGTGACATGACCATCACCTGGAGGGAACTAAACAGCAAGGACTCGGCTCAGGTAGCAAAGCTAACTGAGCGGATCCAGCATGTCGATAACCCTCCGTACCGGACTAGCCGTGCCGAGATAGAGGCCGATTTCGCGGCGGACCAGCGATGGCGCGCGTTTGGGGCTTTTGCAGGAGCGACATTGGTGGCTTTCGGCCATGCTCTATTTCGCCCGTCTCAACCACCGCGGGTGCTCTGCATTGGGGGAGTAGATCCTGACTATCGCAGGCAAAAGTTGGGCGGGCGCATAGTTGACTTGCAACTGCAGGCAGGAAAAGAACTCCTTGGCGGCAACGAAGGTGACGTTGTTATGCATGTCGACGAGGGAATGGCAGAGCTCGTAGATGTGCTGGCCTCAAGAGGTTTTACCTGGACTAAGACCTACTATGAACTGCGGGCTAGCTTAGACTCGTTCCCCGCGCTGCAGGCCGATCCGTTTATCTCAATTGTGCCCTGGAGCGCAGATCTAGATGATGAATTGCGTCTTGCGGTAAACGACGTTACGGGACAGAAATGGGGCTCCAGCCCTCTTAGCGAACAGGAATGGGAAGAAGGACGCCCTCACTTTTCGGAGCAGCATTCCTTTATTGCCCTAGACAAATCCACTGATAGGGCGCAAATAGCTGGTCTGGTAATGTGCTCGCTCTACAAGCAAGACTGGCAGGCACTTGGGCTGAAGGAATGCTACGTAGACATATTTGCTGTAGCCGAGCCGTGGCGCCAGACCAATGTGGGAGGCAGACTGCTCACAGCGGTGATGCAGCAGTGTGCCGAAGACGGGCTGGATGCAATTGGAGCTGGCATCAGTTCCGAAAACGATTCTGGAGCCCTAGACCTATACCATTCGCTGGGGTTCCGCACGGTTGCCCGAACTAGGGCATACACGGTGCACCTATCCGATTGAGGCTATCTGGTTCAAAAGCGGAGATCCGGAACCGTCACGCTTTGGATTGATATCCGGCAGTTCAACTGGCGAACCGGCAGAATCTACCGCCCTCGGATCAGCTAGAACCCCTGCCACTTCAAGACAGTCCTCATCCTTTAGGAAACGCTGTGCGCGCACACCCTGGCCACCGCGCCCCTTGGTGGGAAATTCTGAGAGGGGGGTTACCTTAGCTGAAGTTTGACCGGTGCCAGGTAGCGCAGTACTCAGGGCAGCAACGGTTATAACCAACGCGTCTTGCTCGGCAGTGAAAGTACCGGCGATTACTGCGCCGTCTTGCACGGACATTCCCGCCACGCCATGTCCGGATGTGCCTTGAGGGCGGATCTTTTGGCCGGGGGTACGAAGCAGTTGCCCCGTAGAGGAAATTAGGACAGCGTCGGCCTCATCTGGGGCGGGTACCAGGCATAACACCTCGTCTGAATCTTCTAGCCCCATGTAGATCCATTCATCCTTGCTAACAGGATATTCCGGCCGTATCCGTTTCACCTGACCGCTCCGTGATATAGCACCCATGATCGTGGAGTTTGGGTCGAGTGATGCCAAACCGATGACGCGCTCATCTTTTTGCAGATCCACCAATGATTCCGCCGGCATGCCGGCATTGAGAGAAGGCGCATCCTGGGTGCGCGGCAAAGATGGAGTATCCAGAACGTTAAACCGGAGCATCCTGCCTTTAGAGGTGGCTAGCCCGACTTCGGCCCTAACAGTTGTACCGAGAGTGGCAGCCAACGCGTCGTGAGGAGATCGGGATCCCGTGCGACTTACGGACTCTTCGCCACTGACACGGGCCAAGCGGCCGGTAGTAGATAGCAGGAGCTGACAGGGATCGTCGGCAACTTCCAGATCCAAGTTGGCCTTCGCCGATGCCGTGGGGACCACAGCCCCTGCGTCTTCCAGCAGAAGGGTTCGGCGCGGTGTAGAAAGCCGATCCGAGACCTCAGCAAGTTCCTTGGATACCAAGTCCTTACGGACCTGGTCATTCTCAATGATTTCCTGCAAAGTAGCGATGTCGCGCATTAGTTCATCGCGTTCGCCCTCTAGTTCTAGCCGGGAGAACTTTGTGAGTTTACGAAGACGCAGCGCCAGGATGTGATCTGCCTGCACGTCGTCGAGGTCGAATGCCGTCTTCAGACGCTCCCTAGCTGAAGCTACGTCCTCGGAGGCACGAATGATGGCTATGACGTCATCAATATCCAAGACCGCGATCAGTAGGCCCTCTACCAAGTGCAGCCGCTCTTGGGCCTTGTTAAGGCGATATTTGGACCTACGCAGTACTACCTCCATGCGATGATCCAAGAAGACCTGCAACATCTTTTTGAGGCCGAGCGTTTGCGGTTGGCCGTCGACAAGAGCGACGGCATTGATTCCGAAAGAATCCTCCATGGGAGTATGCCGGAAGAGCTGAGAGAGAACAGCCTCCGGATTGAAACCATTCTTTACCTCGATAACGATCCGCAACCCGTGATTCCTGTCGGTCAGATCAGACACGTTCGAGAGGCCCTTGATGCGGCCTCGCTTTACGCCTTCCTTGATCTTTTCAATCACGCGTTCGGGACCTACCAGGTAGGGCAGTTCCGTGACGACTATCCCATGCTTACGTGGGCTGACTCGCTCGATGGATGTCTTCGCTCGGGTTTTAAACACGCCGCGGCCAGTTTCGTAGGCATCACGAATGCCATCCAGGCCAACTATGATTCCGCCACAGGGAAGGTCCGGACCCGGAATAAACCGCATCAGATCCTCTGTAGTAGCGTCAGGATTTGCCAGCAGATAGCGCGCGCCGGCGGTAACCTCTCCGAGATTGTGCGGGGCAATGTTGGTAGCCATACCAACGGCAATGCCAGAGGCCCCGTTCACCAGTAGATTCGGGAACCCCGCAGGAAGAACACTGGGCTGAGTCAAGGTGGAGTCATAGTTTGGCTCCATGTCTACGGTGTCTTCAGCGATGTTGGAGACCATGTCCAAGGAAGCCTCCGCCATGCGCACCTCGGTATAACGGGAGGCAGCCGGCCCGTCGTCTAGCGAACCGAAGTTGCCGTGCCCGTCGGCAAGCGGTAGACGCATCGTAAAATCCTGGGCAAGTCGAACAATGGCATCGTAGATTGCTGAATCGCCATGAGGGTGGAGTTTACCCATGACTTCGCCGACCACTCGCGAGGACTTGACATGACCTTTGGTGGGAAGTAGTCCCATGTTGGACATCGTGTAAAGGATGCGTCGCTGAACAGGTTTGAGACCGTCACGGGCATCAGGGAGAGCACGGGTGTAGATCACCGAGTAGGCGTATTCCAAAAAAGATGTCTGCATCTCCTGGGAAACATCAATATCGACGATGGTGTCAGTATCTTCGTGCTCTAGAGACTTCATGGGCTTATTATCGGAACTATTACCATCGCCAGTTGGTAGCCCACGCCGGAAAGGAGCGCTAAATGACCATTTCCACTCCGCGCCAAGGTAATGCTTGGGGTACGGGTTACCCTAGTTTTCGTATTTACGACTTGTTTAGCGCAGCAGTGGAATCTTTGGAGGGAAACGACACTTGGCTACTGCCTGGCTGCAAGCAAGTACTTTTCTTCCTGGTCGATGGCATGGGCCTTTCTCAGCTTGAGCACTACCGGGGGCATGTGCGAAATATGCGCCAGCTCGATTCTGTGCAGCGCTGTCAAACCTGCGTGCCTTCCACTACCGCAGCTGCTATTACGTCCTTCGCTACTGGCAAGACTCCCGGACAAACCCGCATGGCAGGATACGAAGTGGCAGGGCGGAACTGGCGAGAAAACCTGATCACCTTCGCCCACGGCAAAAATCCCCAAGAATGGCAGGATCAGCCCACTTTTTTCGAACGACTGGCGCAAGCCGGAAAGAGGGCGGTCTTCGTAGGTAAACCCAAATTTGCCGGTTCTGGCCTTACCAAAGCAGCGCTGCGCGGCAGTGATTTTCTGCCGGCTCGGTCTTTGACCGAAACTGCCAAACGCTCTTTGAGTGCGCTCCGTGCAGGAGCTGACGTGGTCTACATGTACTGGTCCGAATTGGATCATGCGGGGCACGGCAAAGGAGTGGGCTCCGAGTCATGGCTAGGGCAATTAGAAGAGATAGATTCTACAGTTTCTAATTTGAGTCGGAGCTTGCCCGAGGGCGCCTGCCTGGTAGTTACTGCCGACCATGGCATGGTTAATACTGATGAAGACCATGCTATTGAAGCCGATGCGTATCCAGACCTCCTAGAGGGCGTGTACGCAGTAGCGGGGGAGCCACGCGCGCTGCACTTGCACTGCGAGGATCCCATCCTAACGGTCGAGCGCTGGCGGGAAAGGCTTGCGGAGCGGGCTTGGGTTACCACTGCCGAAGAATCTCCGATAGGCCCCGTCCGCGACGGGGTTGCCGGATCAGTCCAGGTATGGATGCGCGGGCGCTGGGTATGCTACGTAAGAGGAGTACACTCTGAAGGTGCTAGATCGCTTGTGGGGGTGCACGGGTCCCTTACTAGTGAGGAGATGCGCATTCCAGTATTGAGAGCGTTTTAGGGTTTCGCTCCAAACACGATTTCGTCCCAACTAGGCATAGCGCGCCTACCTTTCTTTTTGGCAGGACGTTCCTCGGCGCGGTCAGGCTTCGGGGCAGACTCGATATGCTCCATCCCTGGGAGAGCATCGGGATCTTCCTCGTCTTCGGGCTCTTCCCCGGTAGCGGGCTCTACGCGCTGCCCGCGTCTGGCGTTCAATTCGTCAAGTAACTGTTCCGTTCCCTGCACCTGTTCGACCTCTTCGGTTTCGGCTGGTTCAGGCGCGGGATGCAGGGGGATTGCGCCCCGCTGCGGCCCTGCAGGCGTTGTAGTTTCGGTTAGCCAGGTAGCCTCTTGATCAATAGCCTCTACCGAGCGTCCTGCCTGGTTCAATTTCCACGTGGCGATGTGCTCAGTAGCGTCTTGCACGAATGTGACGTTTACGTGCCAGGGCTCGCCTGGATTGCGCGTAGCGTCCCAGGTGGTGTGCTCCGGGTCTATGCCGCGTGCCGCCAGGCGATTCACTACTAGTTCTCCGAGAGTAGGAGCTGTGGCCTCGCGGGAAATGCGAGCATTGCGCCCCTGTTCAGCTGCGTAAGCACGCTCAGCAAGGATCGGGCTTTCAAAGCGCTCGAGGGATTCGACCTCCATGTCATGGTTGGCGGCGATCTCAGCTGCTGATACGCCCGCCCTCATCAAAGTCTGGATCTCCTTCGGGCGAATCTTTTTATTAGCTGAAATTCCGCTAGTGGAGGCAAGGTCGCGGAGAGGGCGCCGGACTGCGATTCGTAGTTCTTCGGTGATGGGAAGGCTGTAGCGAGCCCCTTCGCTGTCGGTCAGGATAACCGCAGTTCCATCGGGGGTAGCGCCCAAAACTTCCAAATCAACCATCGCAAAAACCGTCCTACTCAGTGAGTGTTACCGATGCTTCGATACCGTCGATATTGCCACACAATTAGGGTATTTTTACCAAAGAATTCGGCGAGTCTAAAGCACCTGGATAAAAGTGGAGTAGATTAGCGCAAAAATAGGTGCTAATATCCCGGCGCACCCAATTTACTACGTAGGACCGAAAGGACCCTTCATGGCAACTGATTACGACAGCCCTCGCAAGCGCGATGATGACAACAATGAAGACTCCATCGAGGAGCTAAAGGCGCGTCGTGCCGATGCTGCCGGTTCTTCCGAAGTCGAGCAGGATGAAAACGAAGCTGCCGAATCTTTCGAGTTGCCCGGTGCTGACCTTTCCGGCGAAGAACTGTCCGTCAGGGTCGTTCCGCGTCAGGACGACGAATTCACTTGCTCCATTTGCTTTTTGGTCCACCACACTTCGCAGCTAGCATACGAAGAGGATGGACAACCAGTCTGCACAGACTGCGCAGACTAACACTGAAGAGAGAATGCAATGGGTCTTTTTTCGCGACGGAAAAAGAAGGTCAGCCAAGCAGAGGTGTCGCCTGAGCCAGTAGCTCAGGAGGCAGATGCGGCTCCTTTAGCAAAGACAGTTGGCCCCTTCGACATTTCGCAGGTTGAGGGCGACGAGCCACTTGTTGATTTTGGTCCCATCAAGCTGCCGTATGTGCAGGGCATGCAGATAAATCCGCTACCGCACCAGAATCAGCTGATTGGCCTACGCGTAATTCTTAATAATGCGGCATTTGAACTGGGTGTTTTTGCCGCTCCACGGTCTGGCGGAGCCTGGGCTGCGTCTGCTCCGGCCATGCTGGAAGGATTCGCGCAGATGGGGTGGAAGGCGCAGAAAGTGTCTTTGCCCGAGGGCGATGCCGTCCTCGCTACTCCGCCCGAAGGGGAAGAACAGCTTCCGTCTTTGACTGTCGGCGTCGAGGGACCGCGGTGGCTCTTGCGGGTTTGCTATCTTGGCTCTGCGGCTACTGATGAAGCTGCCAGGCGAAGCCTTGACTCGGTCTTGCATGGGATTGTGATAGACCGCGGCTCGGAAGCGAAGGCTCCCGGGGATCGGCTCTTGCTAACTTTGCCGGCCGAACTCGTCGAGCAGATTGCCGAGCAGAACGAACCGGAACAGTGACTAACGTGTTTACCTGGCTGAAGGGAAAGTTTAACCAGGTCCGGAAGTCTCGTGTAGACATTGGTGCTGAAGACGAGAAGGCTATCTCCGAGGCTCTTGGAACTCGGGCTATTCGCTCGGTTTCGGCTCGAAACGAAGTGCGTATTGGTGGAGTGTTGACATCCGTCACCTATCCCGCTCGGCCGGGAGCCATTGACCTCTCGGCAACCTTGTCAGATGGCACCGGCACGATTGAACTCGTTTGGATGGGCCGAGATGACATTCCTGGCATTGCGCCGGGAGCGCACATGGTTTTGGAAGGAATGGTCAGTGAAGACCGCGACCATCTGCGTATCGTAAATCCTGCCTACTCGTTACTGGCGAGCGCAAAATGAGTGCGAGACTACCTGGAGTAACGGACGAGGGCGATTTTTCGGTTGGTGCAGCTCTTGGGGGAGTGCGGGGTACCCTCGAATCGGTTATTCCGGGATTGGTATTCGTCATTGTCTACGTGCTGACCTTCTCCTTGAAGGCCCCGCTAATTGGATCTGGCATCTGTGGTGCTATAGCCCTCATTGCTCGCTTAGTACAGCGGCAATCAATAAGGCAGGCACTTGTTGGCCTAGCTGGAGTGGGGATAGGGCTAGTGTGGGCGCTACTCACCGGCAATCCCGCAGATTTCTTCGCCTTCGGATTATGGCTGAACGCCATATATGGCGGGATATTCCTAATTTCTATACTTGTGCGTCGCCCTCTTGGTACAGCGCTGGTCTGCCTGTACCGCGGAGAAAAGGTCAGTGGGGCATCACAGCGCCTCAGGCGGGCCGGGGCGTGGGCAACATGGCTTTGGGTAGTTCTATTTGGACTTCGCTTGGCAGTAGAGACACCTCTGTACCTTGCGGACCAGGTGGCAGCCTTAGGCAGCGCTAGGCTTGCCCTTGGCTTGCCACCATATATTTTGGTCGCCTACCTCAGTTGGCGTCTTCTGGCTCCTTATCTGAAGCGGGAGAAGCCACTAGCGCACTGACTTCGGCCAACACATCTGGGCCCTGGCGGTCACCGAATAGCAGCAGCAACTCGTCGCCTGCCTCAACCGTGTCATCGTCAGTCGGATTGAACGGCCTTTCATCGCGAAGGATAGCTGCCAAAACTACATCTGGAGGCAGTGCTACGTCCTTGCAGCGCATCCCTTGAATTGGGGCGTCCTTGGGGATGGTGACCGAATACATTGAAGTGGTTGATTCGTGGAACCAGAAGATCCGGACCAGCGAACCAACAGCAACGGCCTCTTCTACTAGAGCGGTCATCATGCGAGGAGTGGACACCGACACATCGACGCCCCAAGTCTTATCGAACATCCACTCATTTTTTGGATTGTTTACCCTAGCTACGGTGTGGGGGACTCCAAACTCGGACTTGGCAAGAAGCGAGATGACCAGGTTTGCCTTGTCGTCGCCAGTAGCGGCAACCATAAAATCGCACTCGTCTACCTTCGCCTGCGAGAGCGCATCTGGAGAACAGGCATCCGCCAAAATCCAGTCGGCCTCGGCCACAGAGGCTACCCTCATCTTGTCGGAGGACTTGTCCATAAGTGTGATCTGGTGGCCGTGGGACAGGAGCTCCGCCGCGATCGAGCGTCCGACTGAACCGGCCCCGGCAATGACGATCCTCATTTATTTTTCCTCACTTTGACCGTTGGCAAGCTGATGGGACACGTCTGTCAGATTGGAGTGCTGTACTGCTATGAAAAGCTCATCGTTTTCCTGCACCACATAATCCGGGCGTGCTAAAAGGGCATTTCCCAGGCGTGAAACATATGCGACTCGTACCCCCAACGCTTTTTCGAGCTCCGCTAGGGGCCGGGTGAGCCACATCTTGGCGGGGCGAGCCCGCAAGATCTCCATGCCGTTCGTCTGGTCGGCAAAAATCACCTCAGAGTTGTCAGGGAGCATGCGGCGCAGCATTGCTCTTGAGGTCCATTTCACTGGCCCGACGGTGGCTATCCCTAAACGCTGATAAAGCTCAGCTCTTCGAGGATCATAGATACGGGCAACAACCCGCTTTACCCCGAAGGTTTCACGAGCCACCCGCGCAGACAAAATGTTGGAGTTATCCCCGTTAGATACTGCCGCGAAGGCATACGCGTCTTCGATACCTGCACGCTGGAGCGTGTCTCTATCGAATCCCACTCCCTTGACCTTCTGGCCAGAGAAATCTTTCTTGAGTTTTCGGAATGCGGCGGGGTTCTGATCGACTACGGCAACTGAGTGGCCTTGCCGGTCAAGCTCTATTGCCATTGCCGCACCAACACGGCCGGATCCCATGATCACAAAATGCACGGCTCTAACCTACCCTGGGGATTGCAAAAACAAAAGCAAAATGCCGCGCTGTTTCACTTGCGTTGGGAAGAGTGTAGATTATCGGCGTGACCCAATACTTAGACGGGATAAAAAGAGTCCTCTTAGGCAGGCCCATGCGTTCGGACGCACTGGGCAATACTCTGTTGCCAAAGAGGATCGCGCTGCCAGTTTTTGCCTCGGATGCGCTCTCCTCGGTTGCCTATGCGCCGGATGAAATCTTACTGACACTTTCCTTTGCCGGGCTCGGCGTGACTGCGCTTTCACCAGCGGTAGGACTTGCGGTGGTCGTTCTGTTGGTGGTGGTAGTAGCTAGTTACCGCCAGACCGTGAAAGCCTACCCATCCGGCGGTGGCGACTACGAAGTGGCTACAAAGAATCTGGGCGGAACTGCCGGGCTAGTAGTAGCGTCTGCACTACTGGTGGATTACGTATTGACGGTCGCGGTCTCAATCTCGTCCGGTGCACAGTACCTATCCGCCACTTTTCCTGTGTTAGCCGGCAGTGAGGCGCTCATTGGTTCGCTTATTATCGCAGTGTTAGCGTTGCTTAATTTGCGCGGTATGCGCGAGTCGGGCAAGGCATTTGCTATTCCTACTTATCTGTACCTGGTAGCGATCGGCGCGATGATCTGTACAGGTATATTCCAGTGGGCTACAGGATCCATCGGACATGCACCTACCGCGATGTATGAGATTGCGCCCAAGGCTCAATACTCCGCTGGTCTAGTTGGCATCGGGGGAGCCATTTTGATGCTCCGCGCTTTCTCGTCAGGTTGTGCAGCCTTGACGGGGGTGGAAGCGATTGCCAATGGTGTTCCAGCCTTCAAGAAGCCAAAGTCGAAAAATGCTGCCACTACGCTAGCGCTACTTGGGACCATTTCGGCGGCTATGCTCATGTCAATTCTGCTGCTAGCAGGTAAGACCGGTGTACGGTCAGTTGAAAACCCAGCTACCGATCTACTCGTTAACGGCAAGCCTGTGGGCACAGGGATCAGCGTGGATCCGGTCATTGGGCAGCTAGCAGCTACCATTTTTGCCAATGCCAAGCCGATGTTCTACCTGGTTACTATCGTCACTGGTCTGATCCTGGTTCTGGCTGCGAATACCGCTTTCAATGGTTTTCCGCAGCTGGCGCAGGTACTGGCGCGGGATTCCTTCCTACCTCGGCAGCTCTACAATCGTGGCGATCGCCTGTCCTATTCAAACGGCATCTTGGTCCTAGCAACCGGGGCAATTGTCTTGGTTCTTTCCTTCGATGCCCAAGTGACTCGCCTGATCCAGCTGTACATCGTTGGGGTGTTCATCGCCTTTACTACTTCCCAGTTGGGCATGGTCGTGCACTGGAGCCGTGAGCTGTCGGTATCTACAGATGCCGATGCCAGGACTGCCATGAAGCGCTCCCGGGTCGTGAACGTTATTGGCTTCTTGATTTCTGGTGCGGTGCTAATCATTGTCATGGCCACTAAGTTCATCCACGGGGCATGGATGGCATTGCTTCTTATGGCTTTGGTGTTTGCCATCATGATGGGCATACGGAAGCATTACCGGACGGCAAATGAGGAGCTTGAAGTTCCCGACTACCAGGGGGCATTGGCCTTGCCCTCACGCGTACACGCAGTGGTCCTGGTATCGAACCTGCATCAACCTGCAATGCGCGCCATCTCCTATGCGAGGGCGACATCGCCCTCTACCTTAGAATTGCTTACCGTCGACATTGATCCGGATAGCACAAGGGGATTGAAGGAACAGTGGAAGGCCTCAGCAGTGCCGGTGCCACTAACCGTGCTTGCCTCTCCTTTCCGAGATATAACCGGACCCGTGGTCCAATACGTGCGAAACCTTCGCAAGTCTTCCCCGCGGGACCTCGTGGTGGTCTATATCCCGGAATACCTAGTAGCACACTGGTGGGAGTCTGCGCTTCATAACCATTCGGCGACAAGGCTGCGCGTGCGCCTACAATTTGTCCCAGGTGTAGTGATGGCGACAGTCCCTTGGCAGCTGACTGGTGCCTATGACCACGTTGCTAAGCCGGGCGCCAACTCCACCATTAATCCCCCAGAACAAAGTAGGAAAGAAGCCTAATGGGCGACATTGTAGAACTTAAGATTGAAAGCCCGGCCCATGGCGGCGAGTGCATCGGGAGACTAGATGGAAAAGTCATTCTAGTTTCCGGTGCTATTCCCGGGGAGCGCGTAAGAGCTCGGATTCTAAAGTCTAAAAAGAACCTAGCGTGGGCAAAGACAGTGGAGGTACTGTCTGCTTCTCCGGAGCGAATCAGCCACATTTGGCCTCTGGCAGAGAAAGAGGGGATCGGCGGAGTCGAGCTAGGGCATGTCTCCCTCGAAGGGGGAATGGCATGGAAGAAAGCCGTGATTGCCGATCAGACTCGGAGAATAGGCGGCAGTGATGCTGCAGCGGCTCTGAAGCAGCTAGACATGCAGATAGAGCCGGGTGCCTCTAAGGGACTTCACCAGCGCATAAGGGTGGAGTTTGAGGTCAATGAACAAGGGCAAGCCAGTATGTATAGGGCTGGCAGCCATGAACTAGTCCCAATTGATTCCATGCCCCTTGCAAACGAGCAGATCAACGCACTTGGGCTGTTCGGCACAGACCAGTGGGAATTCGTGCCCGGTGATCGTATACGCGTCGTTGCCTCCAGCGCAGATGCTCCGAAGATTGTTGCGAATAAGAACGTTTGGGGACCGGACGGTGAGCCTGCAACCCCGGTGGTGAAATATCCCCTGAGTGGACCTGTGCACCCCGGCGGGGAAGATGAAGTAATTCTTCGGGCAATGGCCACCGATTTTTGGCAGGCCCATGTCAATGCGCCTCACCTGCTTTTCAGTGAGGTTATGGAGGCAGTAGGAGAAGATCCCGGGAGGGTGATTGAGCTATTTTCCGGCTCCGGGCTATTTACGGTTGGCCTTGCCAATAGGGCGCAGTCGCTGCAAACCTTTGAAGGAGGACGAAGCGCAGTAACTTCTGCCCAGAAGAATCTACGTGCGTTGGGCTTGCAGGCGCAGGTTGTGCAAGCGCGCATAAATGCGAAGACCTTGGCTAATTCGCAGGCAGATACCTTCGTGCTGGATCCGCCCCGTGCGGGAGCGGGACGCGAGCTGATCCATGCCATGGCAACCGCGGGAGCGAAGAAGATTGTGCATGTTGCATGCGACGTCGCAGCAATGGCCCGAGATGCAAGCTACTACCTTGCAGAAGGCTATTCCTGGACGAGAGCGCAGGCATTTGACCTGTTCCCGTACACTCACCATGTCGAGCAGGTGAGCGTCTTCGAAAAGTAGCACTGTCCAAGTTGGACAGTGCTCACCCCAGCTTGGGAGCGGATGCCTATCGGAAGTATTTTCGAGCGCCGGGGTGCTTTTCGAGCCACCTGGAACCCCACGAGCTTTGTTTGCCCGCTGCGATTGCTCGCCTTTGCTCGCGATACATCCTGCTGACTAGCGCACGCTGGGAAATCCACCCGATAGCTTTCCCGTCCTCGATCACGGGTACCGCGCTCATGCGGGAATTTAGCATCACGGACAGCACTTCCGAGGGCAGATCTGCTGACAGAACGTGAGAAGTATCGAGTTGGGCTTCGCCGATTACCGCATCCTCATCGGCTCCCTGCGCAGCACTGAGGGCTAGTGGGGTCGCCAAACCGACAAAATTGCCTTCCTTGTCGGTTACCAGGGCCGTTGATTCCCCGGTGCGGTGAAGCTGGGTTAGGGCAGACTTCACTGATTCTGCGGAATCGAGTGTGAGGGGCACCGGTTCCATCAGCTCCTTGGCAGCGTGCCTACCGACAAGGGTGTGGTCGACCGGCTCGTCAAGAGTGTCGCCGCGCCTAAATAGCTTGGCTGTGTAGATCGTTTCGCGGGTTAGGAATCGCGAAATTCCCACAGCAATCACCACGGCTAGCATCACGGGCAGGATCAGGTCGTACTGCCCGGTCATCTCGACAATAATTAGAACCGCTGTGATCGGTGCTCGAGCCGCCCCTGCGAATGCTGCGGCCATTCCAATTACGCCCAGGGTCCCGATGAATAGTGGATCGTCCGGAGAGATCAGCTCGCCAACGATGGCTCCGGTTATTGCACCGACAAACAGGGAAGGAGCAAAGACTCCGCCAGAACCGCCGATTGCAATGGTGTAAGAGGTGAAGAGTATGCGTGCAACGAGCAGGGCGGCAAGCATCCCAATAGTATATTTGCCTGTCAGCGCATTCACTTGGATGGGGTAACCAGAACCGTACATGTAAGGGAAGACCAGTAGGGCCAGTCCTAGCAGCACGGATCCAATT
This sequence comes from Winkia sp. C0117E2, assembly GCF_056590455.1. Lineage (NCBI taxonomy): Bacteria > Bacillati > Actinomycetota > Actinomycetes > Actinomycetales > Actinomycetaceae > Winkia > Winkia sp. C0117E2. The sequence goes on from NZ_JBWPWD010000001.1 coordinate 80,056, forward strand.
GCCGGACGAGCCCATTCGGGACCGCGATAAACCCAGTTCACCGCGTCCTCAAGTGCGTACAGAATCTTTGAAAATGCTAGCCCTGCCAGGCCTGCAAGAATCCCCACCGCTGCTGCGGGGGCCAGTGCAATGTCACTGTCCCAAGACAAATTTTGAGGAAGCGCGACCACGGGAGTATTGCCGATGAAATAGTGTGAAACTATTGAAGCGGAGACAGATGCCACCACGGCCATGCCGAAGGTCTCGGCAGAAAACTTTACTAGGATCACTTCTAGAGCAAACATTGCTCCTGCCAGGGGCGCGTTAAAGGTGGCAGCGATTCCGGCGCCGGCGCCCACTCCTGCCAGCAAGATAATGCGCTGACTAGGCAGTCCCGTCAGGGTAGCAAGCTTGGAACCGATAGCGGCTCCCACCTGGGCAATTGGACCTTCTCGGCCTACTGAGCCGCCACCGCCCAGCGTCATGGCACTGGCAATGATCTTTACGATGGCGATGCGACCGGGAATGCGACCACCTTTGCGGCGAACTGCCAGCATTATCTCCGGGATTCCGTGGCCTCTGGCTGTGGGAGCCCACTTCTGGATGAGGGGACCGTACAGGAGCGCCGAAAGAACGGGGACAATCAGCAAAAACCATGTGCCCACCCCAAGATAGCCGTGGGAAGCTCCCGGATGTTCGGTGTAGTCGGTATAGCCCGTCATCAGATAGGTCCACCCGGCTATGCACCAATGGAATACCACGGAAGCAAGCCCACAGGTCAGCCCGACGACGCCTGCCATAATGGCGAGGGCGAAGCGGTGGTCGCGGATAAGTTTAGTAAACCAACTTCTGTTCGATTCGCTAGGGGTGGGGCTCATGCCTTCTTGAGTCCCCAGACCTGGCGATAGAAGTCAAGTTCCCTTTGCAGAGAACCGCCGATCGAGGAAGCTTTAGCCAAGCGGTGTCCTTCGCCAGTAAACTCAGCGGATTCTACAGTGGTGCCATTTGCCTGCAGGGCCTGCGCCATTTGGCGTACTTGGTCGACAGGGACGATGGGATCGTCAGTGCCGTGGATGAAGAGTGTACTGGCGCTGATCTGGTCTGCCCAGGTGATGGGGGAACGATCCTTCCATTTTGGATCGTCATCTTCTGTAGCCCCAAGCAGGGCACCAAGATATTCGGAAGCAAACTTGTGGGCATGGTCGCGGACATTTTCCAAGTCACAAATACCGTGGCGCGAGCAAACTGCGGTGAACAAATCTGATTTCGCAGCCGCTAGTAGCGCGGTAGTGGCACCAGTACTAGAACCTCTAATAGCAATCTTGTCTTTATCTACCTTGCCTTGTTCTATAAGCATGCGAACCCCACTAATAACATCGTCGACGTCGTAGATCCCCCAATTACCAAGAAGACAGTCGCGGTAGGCACGGCCGTAGCCTGTAGAACCACGGAAATTCACGTCTAGCACTGCGAAACCGCGATTCGTCCAGTACTGGCGCTCAAGGTTTAGGCCGGCGCGATTAGCACTAGTGGGACCGTCATGAACAGTAACAATCAGCGGGGGTTTGTCCCGCTTAGGGCCTTTGAAACTGGCAGAGGTGGGGACAAAGAAGAACCCATGGCACACTGAGCCATCCGTGTTCTTCCATGTAAGGAACTGCGGGGAAGAAATATCTTCCTTAGGAAGCGGAGATTCGATAGCGCGACGAATAACCGTTGCCTTTGCGTCCAGAATTTGCACTATAGAAGCTGGTTCTTGCTCTGAATCTGCCAGCAGCACTACGCGCCCGTCATCGCAACACACGTTGCCGGCTGGAGCCCACCCGGTCTCCCAAGTCTCCAGCTGCCCGTTGTCTAGCCGAATCGCACCTAGTGCGAAGTGGCCATCTTCGCTCCAACCAGCTACCAAGTGGTCATGGTCCAAGTTGTCATAGGAGTGCAAGCCGAGACGCCATTCAGGAGCCGAGAAGGCCTTCTGCGAGGGGTGGAGCGCCCGCGTCCGAAGGTTCTTCTTCCAGTCTCCGCTAGCAATTCCCTGAGCGGTGTTTGCACCCACGAACCCCTCTGTGCGATACAAATTTGCCCAGCCGGAGGAATCGTCGACGTGGATCAAGTTGTCATCCAAAGACCACCTAGGCTGCGTCACCGATACTTCCGGATCATCCAACAGCACCATGTGATCAGCAAAGTCGCCCTCGAAAGTAAGAGGCGCAACGTGGAGCGCAGCTTGATTCCAGTTCATCTGTGGACGGTTCCAAGTAATGAAGGCAAGGAATTCTCCGGCATTCGACAGCGCCGGGGAGGCGACGAAATCGTCCTCGTTCCACAGCACCTTAATGTTGGAAGATTCCCTAGCAGCGCTTCCGTCCAGAGGCACAGAAACCAGCTTGTTGGCCACGGACTGGGCGCCCGTATGGTCCTCGAGCACAGCGAAGACAACCCCACGAACCGGGTCCACAGTCATGTCTGCAAAGCGGTATGCCACCTTCGGGGTTAGGCGCCTGAGCCCCGCCGAAGGATTATCCAGGTCGAATTTGTAAAGGCAGCCATCACCGCCGTGAGAAACCACGATCAGATTATCGATGACGGTGTATGCCTTCCCGCCGTAGTCATGAACCTTGGTACGCACATCCACTAGTTCGGAATCGGGAGTCATCGGGAGAACCTCTTCAGTTCGCCCATCCATCCGCCGCCGCAGAAGTACATTACGGCCCTCCTGAGCAGAACGGGTTTCTACCCAGTAGGTGTCGTCTCCGGATACGCGCACCTGAGAAAGGCGGAACGAGCGCCTGTTTAAAACTTCAGTGGTTAACTCCGACGTCCAGGTCCCGTAAGGGGATACTTTCAAGGTTTTTTCGCTCATGGTATCTAGTTTAGAGCCATGGCTAACATTTTTGTGCTGCGGGCTTGATATTGCCAAAATCCTGACAGAAAAATCTACCATTGCATGGAGCTACATTTTACGCACTAGGCACCGGCGTTTAGACTGGATTGTCTAGGTAGTCGGAGGAAACGTGAGCGAACATCTAAAGTACATTCAGTCCCCCGCAGACTTGAAGAAGCTGAACTCTGCGCAGGCCAAAGAACTGGCCAGCGAGATTAGGCATTTCTTAGTGCAGTCTGTGTCAAAGACCGGGGGCCACCTAGGACCAAACTTGGGGGTAGTTGAGCTGACTATCGCCCTCCACCGGCAGTTCACATCCCCACGCGATCTAATCGTGTTCGATACCGGGCACCAAGCTTACGTACACAAGTTGCTTACCGGCAGACAAGACTTTACTAACCTGCGCCAAAAGGGTGGCCTGTCTGGGTACCCTTCCAGGGCCGAATCGGCGCACGACGTTGTCGAGAATTCGCATGCCTCTACCGCCCTGTCTTGGGCGGAAGGGATATCGAGGGCGCGCAAGATGGACCGCAAGGACGATTGGGTTGTTGCAGTCATCGGTGACGGCGCGCTAACAGGTGGCATGGCGTGGGAAGCTCTTGACACGATTGCTGAAGAAGCAGGAGACAAGCTAATAGTGGTTGTCAATGACAACGGCCGTTCTTACGCTCCTACGATTGGTGGGCTTGCGCACCACCTGGATGCTATCCGCACTAACCCGCATTATGAAAAGGCGCTCAGCTGGGGCAAACGCCATCTAAAGTCCAAGGGTATGCCTGGTGAGCTTGCCTACGACGCCCTCCATGGATTGAAAGCTGGAGTAAAAGACGTGTTGGTTCCCGACATGATGTTCGAGAACCTAGGAATCAAATACACCGGACCGGTGAACGGACACGATATCTCGGCGCTGGAGTTCGCCTTTGCAAGAGCGAAAGAATACGGCGCGCCGGTCATCGTGCACACGATTACCGAGAAAGGCCGTGGCTACACTCCTGCAGAGCAGGATATTGCCGATAGGTTCCACGCGGTAGGAAAGATTCATCCCGAGACGGGATTGCCGATAGCCCCCGCACGCTTCGGATGGACGGCAGTCTTTGCCGATGAGATTGTGAAAATAGCGCGCGAAGACGAACGCATCGTTGGGGTAGTTGCCGCCATGATGCAACCGGTTGGGCTGCTGCCAATGTACAAGCAGTTCCCGGATCGCGTAATTGACGTGGGCATTGCCGAACAGAACGCGCTCACCATGTCAGCTGGGTTGGCCTACGGGGGCAAACACCCGGTAGTCGCCCTCTACTCGACTTTCCTAAATCGAGCATTCGACCAGCTCCTTATGGATATCGGACTCCATGACGAACCGGTAACAGTCGTGTTGGACCGCGCCGGCATTACCGGATCGGATGGTCCTTCACACAACGGCATGTGGGACATGTCGATCGCCGCCATTGTTCCCGGCATGAAACTGGCGGCCCCCAGGGATGAAACCAGGGTGCGCCAGTCGCTGCGGGAAGCTACTTCTTGGCAGGAAGGGCCAACTCTGGTCCGCTACCCGAAGGGTTCGATTGGATCGGATATTGAAGCTATAGGCGTTTTGAATGGCGAGCCCGATACCAAGTGGGCTGCGCACATCGGGGCTCCAGAAATCATCGCTGAAGCAGGCAGTGGGGATGTAGAAATCCTGATACTGGCACTAGGCGCATTTGCACAGACTGGCATTGAGGTAGCTCGGTTGCTTTCCGAGGGAGCGCACGTGCGGGTGGTTGATCCGCTGTGGGCCATGCCGCTCGATTCCAGAGTAGGGGAAGCGGTAAGCGCTGCTGATCTGGTGGTGACTATCGAGGACGGATTAGCCCAGAGCGGGTTCGCCGCTGTGCTGAATTCATGGATGCAGCAAAACGACTGCTTCACCCCAACAAAGAACTTTGGTATTGCAAAGCAGTATCTGGAACACGCCTCGCGTGACCAGGTGATCAATGAGTTGGGATTGGAACCAGCTCAGATAGCTGAAACGGTCCAGCGCACAATGCGTGGACTAAAGCTCAGTTAGCGCCTCGGCTAGCAGATCCGTCACAGTGGCTATTTGCCACGGGCGGGCACCTGCGCTTTGCAGGATCTGCTCTACTTCAGCACCTGGCGCATACTGCCATGCTAATTGCTTTTGCGCAGCGGGAGCGACCAACTTTTCCTGCCAAATAGATAGTTCGTCCGCCAACGAATGGACGCAGAACCGGATGATCTCGAGCCTTTCTGCCGATCCTGGACGAAGTTTTGCCCACTGCCGGCGGCCGGGTAGAGAGCGCTTATTTGGTTTCTTGCGCTCCGGCAGGTCGGATTCCTTGGTACGTCCCGCGGCACGCGCGGCACGCGCCCAATTGGCAATGCGAGTGCGGGCTTTTCGTTCCCGGAATGCTCCAATGGCGAGCAGCTGCCGTCTAGAGGTTGCCTCCGCCTGGCTCGCGGCCACCATAGCCTGATTGCGCAAAATCTTCGTGGGCGCAATATTGAGTTCACGCGCTATTTCGTCGCGTTCAGCCCACAGTCTTTTGAGTACCTCTAGACCCCTGGGGGTGCGCACCTTGCCCGCGCCGGGCACCTTTCGCCATGGTTCTGCGGGAGCTTCTTTAGGCGGCGCTAACCTGATTGCTTCCATTTCTTGCTTAGCCCACTGGGCCTTGCCTGCGATTTGGAGGGCACGCGATAGTTTATTGCGCAGTGGAATGAGTAGTTCCACGTCTAGAGCGGCGTATCGGAGCCAATCGTTGGGAAGAGGCCGCTTCGACCAGTCGTCAGCCTGGTGATCCTTGAGCAGAGATTTGCCGAGGGCATACTCGCATACCGCTGCCAGCCCAATATGTTCCATTCCCAGCAGTTGGGCAGCCACTTCGGTGTCGAACAGTTTATCCGGCAACATCCCCACCTGCGCAAGACACGGCAGGTCCTGGTCAGCTGCATGAAGGATCCACTCGGATTTTTGGCAGGCTGTATCGATGGGGGACAGATCTCCGCAGCGAACTGGATCCACCAGAAAAGATCCGGCGCCCTCACGGCGAAGCTGCACCAAATAGGCGCGTTGAGAGTAGGTGAATCCCGAAGCCCGCTCCGCGTCGAAAGCTACCGGGCCGTGTCCTGCTTCCAAAGCACGCCCTACTTCTTCGATCTGCCAGTACTCGGATACGACCTCGGGAATGCCCTCTGCAGGGGCTTTTACCAGCTGCACCTTATCTACGCCCTCGCCTGCAGCGCGGAGGCCGCCTTTGCCATCAATATCCAGCTTGGCGGCGTGGCGTTCGACTAGTTTTTTGGCAGCTTCTTCGTTCATACGACCTCGTGCAACTGGGTACCGGTCAGGGACATCATTAGGTAATCTAACGCCTGCAAGTGCGGTCCCAAAATTTCGGTGTTGGGGCTCCAGGAGGCCCGCAGCTCCACGTGTAGGCGTCCGCCTAGTAACTCCGTCGCCCCAAAAGACTGCGATTCTGTCCGGGTGACAGTGCCCGTAATGGCGTGCCTGCCAGCACCGGCGGCATCTAGAGCCTCGCCTAGCCAGGCCCATACGACATCTGCGAGCAGTGGGTCGGAGGCGAATTCGTATTCGATTTCGCTTCGAGCCATTATGACGATCCGGAAGTGTGAGTCCCAGCCCGGCTGGCCCTGCGGATCGTAGAGCACAACGAAACGCGCGTGTGCAGTTTCGGCGCTCAGTGCTAGTGCGGCGGCATAAGGCGACAGCCTGGAAGGGGCAGGTACCTCTTGAATCTGCCACTTCGATTCTTTGCCAGCTTGCCTGAGGCTAAGGAGGGCCTCAACAAACTCCTCTGGGGGCCGTTCGTTCACATACCACAATGTAGCCTCCTTTACACCTCAGAGGATGGGGCCCACGCCGGTGGGCCTAATCTTTCCACTCATGTATGCTTAGGAACTCCCAGGGCTAGGAGTAAAACATGAATGTACTAACCCAACTTTTCCTCGTCGTCAGTGTTGCCCTATTAGCCCCAATAATTTCTAAACTTCTCTTCCGCGGCGTTGTCCCGGAGGTCGTCTTCTTACTTGTTGGGGGCATGCTTATTGGCCCCTTCGTCCTCAACCTAGTTGAAGTAGGCCCAGAGCTAGGGCTGCTCCGCGAGCTTGGGGTAGCATTTCTATTCCTTCTTGCCGGCTTCGAGATCAATCCGGCAGACCTGAAAGGTGGCCGCGGCGCGAAGGCCTCGCTGGTGTGGCTCGTCTCGCTCCTGCTGGCGTTTGTGGTGGTGGTTGTGCGACACAAGGTACCGCCGCTATCGGTGGAGGGCGCAGCCATTGCCATCGCGATGACTTCAACAGCTATTGGCACGCTCTTGCCCGTTTTGAAGGAACGCGGAGCAACCGCTAGGCCGGTAGGGAAGTTGGTGCTAGCTCACGGTGCTGTGGGGGAGCTAGGCCCGGTGGTGGCCATGGCGCTGCTACTTGGCTATCGCGCCACCTGGGTCTCTTTGGTGCTGCTGTTGCTCTTCGCAGGACTGTCCGTGGTGCTCGCAGTGATCCCTAAGCCTTTTCAGAAATTCGGAGGGCGAATCATAGAGGGCATCAAGTGGGGTGCTGAAACTACGGCGCAGGCTACCGTGCGAATTATGCTGGTGCTGCTGGTTGGGTTCGTAGCGCTCGCTGCCACTCTTGGCTTAGACATTGTCTTGGGCGCATTTGCGGCTGGCTTCGTCTTGCGACAAGCACTCCCAAACGGGCGTGCCGAACTCGAGCAGAAGTTGGATGGCCTGGCCTACGGCTTCTTCATCCCAACCTTTTTCATTATCTCCGGTATGGAGGTTGATCCCGCCGCCTTGCTCGACTCACCTCTTGGCGCCGCAGCCTTCCTCATCTGCCTTCTGGCTGTACGCGGACTGCCGGTATTCGGATCAACCTTCGTGATGCCCTCTGAATTAGAGAAGGAACTGTCTATTCGACAAAAGGTAACGGTAGGGCTGTACTCGACTACGTCGCTGCCTATTATAGTGGCTGTGACGCACGTAGCCGCGCAAGCTGATGCAATGAGCCAAACCACCGCCTCGACCTTGGTAATAGCGGGCACGATATCCGTGTTGGCAATGCCTTTGCTGGCATACATCACAGATCACGTTCCAGGCGCCGAGATTCTTGCCCGAAATCGAGCCCAAGCTGAAAAATCAAAGCCAGCCAAACCCACAGGAAAGGCTAATGTATCTATAGGCAAGCAGATAAAAGCCGAACAGAAATCCGCAGGGCAGAAGCGAAAGAAGGAGCGATAATGTCCAAACTTACCCGCGAACTAGCAGGTAAACGCAGCGCCACTTGTCAGGTTAGCCACCAGCGGGTGCACCTAGATCTAACTAGGGCGAAGGAAACTGATGGACATTTCCCTGTCTCTACGCTTTTGCAAGTTGATCTGAAGGAAGATTGGCTCGCTCTAGATGTCCAGGAAGGCAAGGTACTTGCCGTTACGGTAGACGGCGCTGAGCCTAAGTGGCGTCAAGATGAACATCAATTATGGATTGAGGACTTATCTAGCGGAGCGCATGAGGTTCAGGTGCGTGCGCAGATGACCTATTCCCATACCGGCCAAGGACTGCACAGATACCAGGATGCTACCGGTGCTACCTACCTATACACGCAGTATGAACCGGCTGATGCCCGCGCTGTTTACCCATGTGTGGATCAACCCGATATGAAGCCTAGGTGGACTTTCGTTATCGACGGCCCCTCGGACTGGATCATCCTTACCGGAGGAGCGGAGGTTAGCGCTACCGAATGCGAGGGCGGCACTCGCCACGAGTACAGAGAAACTCCGCCACTGTCCTCCTATCTAACCGCCGTCATTGCAGGCCCATACACGTGCGTAGAGCTCGGCACTTGGAAGGGCGGGGCACAGGATATCGAGGTTCCACTCCGCGTGTTCTGCCGAGGTGAGTTGGCTGATGCACTGCCCGTTCAGGACATGGCACAGTGGACTAAGGCCGGCCTGGATTTCTACCACGATCGGTATCAGTTTGACTACCCGTGGGGTAAGTATGACCAGGTGTTTGTTCCCGAATACAACCTGGGAGCTATGGAGAATCCTGGATGCGTTACTTTCAACGAGAAGTATTTGCGGCTCGGTGGGGCTAGCGCCACCGAGCGGGAGAAGCTGGCAAACACTCTTATGCACGAGATGGCCCATATGTGGTTTGGGGATCTGGTTACACCGCGGTGGTGGGATGGCCTGTGGCTGAAGGAATCGTTTGCCGATCACGAGGGCTATTGCGCGCTTGTCGGCGCTACTGAATTTACCGATGCATGGGCATCTTTTGCGGTAGCTCGCAAAACTTGGGCCTTGCAGGCTGACCAGTTGCCCACTACGCACCCAATCCAGGCGGAGATTCCTGACGTCGATGCCGCAAAGCAGAATTTTGACGGGATTTCCTATGCGAAGGGCGCTGCCGCCCTTGCCCAGCTGGTTGCCTACGTTGGCGAGGAGGCCTTTGTCGAGGGGGCACGGAAATACTTCGCCGAACACGCGTTCTCAGCAACGGAAATGTCGGATCTAACTGCGGCATTGGAAGAAGCCAGTGGGCGCAAGCTGGATCATTGGGTCAGGTCGTGGCTTACTACTACTGGGCCGACATTCTTGGAAATTGCAGATGGCAAAGTGACCCGCGTAAGCAAAGATGATCGCCCTCAGGTGTTCGATGTGGGCTTTTTCGATACCGACGGCACAAGATTGGCCCGCGAGCAGGTGGAACTCGATGGCGCCGAGGTGAGGCTGAAGGCCCAGGCGCCATGGACAGTGCTAAACGAGGGCGACCGCACTTACGCCCGGTGTGGTCTTAGCCCGGCAGTTCGAGAGGCTCTTACCGACGCATTGCGCGAGATCGACGACATGTCCGCTCGCGCTGCTCTGTGGGCTTCGGCCTGGCAGGAAGTACGCGATGGCCAACTATCGCCAGCTGCATTTACCGCTGCTGTGCTAAGCGCGGCGCCACTAGAGACCGGCACTGTGCGCGATACTTTGTTGTCACAGGTAGAAACAGCAATTGGCGAATACACTGCTCCGGCACAGCGAGGTCAACTGGCACTCAAAGCTGCTCGTAATGCGTTGCAGATTGCGGGGGTGACCCAGGTACCTGAAGCACGCACTGCTTGGGCGAAATGTGCTGCTGAGTTAGCAGCAATTGGGCACGTGAAGGATATCGTCGCCGAGGTTGGCACCGGGTATGGCCTGACCGAGGACGACCAGTGGCGGCTTCTTGCGCTGGCAGCGAAGGTTGGCCAGGCGGATCTTGAAACAGCGAAGCAACGGCTTGCTGCCGCAGATACAGGCAGAAGCCGGCAGCGTTTCCTTACTGTCCAGGCAGTATTAGATCCTGAGGGCGCGAAGAAGCGTATCGTCGAGGACGAATCGGCGGCGAATGCAACGATCGATGCGCTGATGGAAGGCATCGAGATTGCCGCGGTGCCGCACACAGACCCGCAGCAGGCAGTCGCTGACCTGGAGCTAGCCGCAAAACTCTGGGATTCTCGCGTAATCCAGATTGCCACGCGCGTCGCCCATACGCTCACCCCGCACCGCATCGATACCGATGGAAGTGAAGAGCCGGAGGTATTGAAAGCGTGGAAACAGTGGGACAGGCAACTGCCCGCCACGCTCGCACGTCTTGTTGCGGAAGACCTGGACGAGACCACCAGGCGTGTTCGCATTCAGAACAAGTGGAGTGAGTAGTTTTGTTAGCGGCCCTAGCGCCGTTATCATTTAGTAACATAGTCGGTAAATAGATATTGGTACTTAGAAAGCAGGACATGATGGATTTACCATTTGGCGACGAGGATCCTCAGTCAACTGCCATTTTCGGCTCTAAACCTGCCGAAGAGGCTATTGAACGAGTCCCTCTATCGGCTGCCGCGCAGGCCGCAGTTGATGCGCTTCCTGAAGGTTCTGCATTGCTAGTAGTACATAAAGGACCCAACTCTGGGGCTCGCTTCCTATTGGACCACAATGACACTACTGCAGGTAGATCCACTAAATCCGATATTTTCCTAGATGACGTCACCGTCTCGCGTAAACATGCCATCTTCACCCACCAGGATGGAGCATGGACCGTTCGCGATGCCGGTTCTCTGAATGGCACCTATGTCAATCGGGAACGCACCGACAGTGCGGTGCTAAGCGCCGGTGACGAAGTGCAGATTGGAAAATACCGCATGACCTTCCATCCGTCTGGTGTTACTAAGTGAGTGCTGCCCCGCTAACAAAGCCTAATCAAATAGAACCTTGGCCTAGGGGAGTAGACAGGAAGGTCTGCTTCTCTATAGGCCAGGTTGTTGCTAGGCTCAAGAAAGAATTCCCCTCGCTGTCCGTATCCAAGGTGCGTTTTTTGGAGGACCAGGGAATTGTTTCCCCCACCCGCTCCGGCTCTGGGTATCGGAAATATTCCGAGGCAGACATTGCTCGTATCCGTTACTGCCTTACTGAACAGCGCGATCGGTACAAGCCAATCCGCGTAATTGTCACGCAACTGGAGAAGCTTGATCAGGGCTATGACATTGCTCCTGCCCCGGTGGCGAGGGTAGTTGCCGATGGGGGCGAAGTCATCGCACCTACAAGGGCCGATGGCACGCTTACCGTTGCCGAACTCGCTTCACTAACCGGCGCTACTCCTGAATCACTAGAGGCGATGGTCTCTGCTGGACTTATCTCTTTAGAACTATCTGGTCGCTTTGACAAGTCCGCCTTGCAAACTGTCAAGGCCGTGAAAGTACTTAACGAAGCAGGTATCTCCACGCGTAATTTGCGTTCTGTCCGCGTAGCAGTGGAGCGAGCCGTGGAACTGATAGAGCATGTCGTTACCTCCAGTGGTGCCGAACGCACCGAGCAGGCCAGCGAATTAGCTACTCACATGAGCGATTTGATGTCTGAACTGGTAAAACGTAGCGCTAATAGCTCCGGGGCCCTATAAGACCAATCTGCCTTAAAGGTAACTTTCAAGTTAAGGTTCAGACTTTGCGCGCGTTTCGTTGACCACCCGGTTTTGGCCAACTAATCTAGAGCTTGTTATCCCCGAACTTCGCAAAAGGAGCTTACAGGCCATGGTCGCATTCCCCGAACGCCGGCAACCGCTGCTCTTCAACGACGGCCTTCCAGAACTTGACCCCAATGCCGGTTACCGTGGTCCCACGGCCTGCAAGGCAGCTGGAATTACCTATCGCCAATTAGATTACTGGGCACGGACTCAACTAGTCGAGCCTTCCGTTCGGGGAGCCAAGGGATCTGGCTCACAGCGACTGTACTCTTTCCGAGACATTTTGGTGTTGAAAGTAGTAAAGCGGCTGCTCGACACCGGTGTCTCTTTACAGCAGATCCGCCAGGCAATCGCTGCACTAAAGGAATGGGGAGTCGAAGACCTAGCCCAGATAACGCTCATGTCGGACGGCGCATCTGTGTACGTTTGCACTTCTGCTAATGAGGTTATCGATCTTGTCCAGGGTGGACAGGGAGTATTCGGCATCGCAGTGGGACGTGTTTGGCGCGAGGTCGAAGGTACTTTGTCTGAGCTTCCTTCCGATGCAGCGCAGGGGGCTGACGTAGTAGACGAGCTGGCGCTACGCAGAGCACAAAAGCACGCCGGCTAATCATAAACTGAATATAAATGGATCCCGCAGGCTAATTCCTGCGGGATCCATTTATATTGCTTTTAGTCCTCTTCTACCTGGGTGAACTTTCGATCCCAAGCGGAGCGAATAGGATTGGCGTTTGCCATCAGTATGTCGAAACGATCATTGGCCACTTCGACAATCTGGCTTAGGGCCACCCGGTGCTCCTGTTCGGGGGAGTTCTCCAACCGGCGGACGCCCTCGGAAATAATTGAATCTACCGTATCCGCAGTTCCAAGGCAGGCAACGAAAGGCATGTGGAAACGCTGTTGGTATTCCTGACTGACAGATTCGAGCTTTGCCTTCTTAGTATCATCCAACCGTTCGAGGCCGAGTGAGCCACGGTCACGAGCAATAATTGCAGCCTCTTCCGGAGAAGCCAAGATCAGCTGAGCCATGTCCGGGTAGTCGTGAATCAGATCTTCCCGCAGTTCTTCTGCACTCGTGAGTACGGCAGTTTGAATGGCCGCACGCAGTTCAACGGCATTCTTGAAAGGGCGAGACTGCCAGGCTTCCTCGAGCGGCCAAGTCTTGTTGTTGAACAGGGATCGCAAAGTCGCAACAAAGTCGTCCTTGCTCATCTGGTTGATTTCTTCAATAGAAACCCCTCGTCCTTGCGCGTCCTCGGCCACAGTAGTGCTCTTCTGCTTGCCTACGTGGAAGAACAGCAGGTTGAGTACAATCGCTGCAATAGCGCCGATAGTCATACCGGAAGAGAGGAAGATCTGCGCCCATGCGGGGAAAGCATTCGCAATATCTGGCTTGAATGAGACAAGCATAGCCAGCCCAAGGGCAGTGGTGACTATGACTGCATTGCGGTTATCCGAAAGATCAGTCTTCGCAATTGTTTGCAGACCGACATAGGCGACGTTGGCAAACAGCGCGAGCGAGGCTCCTCCCAGGACGGGCGAGGGGATCGAAGCTACAACTGCACCCGCCTTGGGAATAAGCCCAAGCAGAATCATGAAACCCGCAGCTGCCGCAGCAACCCATCGCGACTTGACTCGAGTAATACGAACCAGCCCAACGTTCTGCGCGAAACAGGTATAGGGGAAAGAGTTCATAACGCCGCCGAGCAGCGTAGACAGTCCATCAGCTCGCAGGGCGCGGGTGATGTGAATCTTCCGGATTCGCTTGTTGACGATCTCGCCTGTGGCAAACACGTCACCGGTAGTCTCGACCATGGTAATGATCATGACGATGATCAAAGAAATGATCGCCGACAGATTGAATTGCGGTATTCCGAAGTAGAAGGGGGTAGTGATTCCGAACAGATTGGCACCAGCGACCTTATCCAGATTTGCATCTCCGAGTATGAGAGCTACTGCGGTGCCGCCGACAAGCCCAATAAGCACGGCGATGGTGCCTAGGAACCCATGGAGGAATCGCTGTACCAAGACAATAACTGCGAGCGTCCCGAAGGCATATGCCAGATCGCGGATCTTCGGCGTGCCTTCGGCATAGTTCGTGAAGTCGTTCGCCGATACTGCAAGTAGGGAAGTACCCATCACCAAAAGTACTGAACCAGTTACTACCGGCGGGAAGTACTTCAGCAGCTTCGCAAATAGGGGAGCAGCGAAGAAGGTGAACAGGCCCGAGACGATAATGGCTCCATAGATTGCTGGTAGTGAAGCAACTCCGCCTTTACCTGAGGTCACGCCCAAGCCGACTGCGATGATTGGCGCCACGGAAGTGGTAGTGACGCCCTGAATTATAGGAAGGCGGACACCAACCCATTTACCTATGCCAACAGACTGAATAATGGTAGCCAACCCGCAGGTAAGCAGGTCCGCGTTAATCAGGTGAATAGTTGTGGCAGTGTCCAGTTTTAGTGACTGGGCAATTAGAAGGGGAACAATTACGGCGCCGGCATAGAACGCTAATACGTGCTGTAAGCCGAGCATTACCAGTTTGCCTGGCGCAGGAACTTGATTGACGGGGTGTTTTACGGTTGCCATTGGGGCTCCTAACGTTCTTACCCCAAGTTTGGCTAACAGCTTATAAGTTTCCCAAATATTTTTGCTGTGATTTTATTCCTACGTCCGTATAGAGTGGACTACTACAGTACTCGCAGCGCGTTATTCCGGGTCTTCCGCAGGTATGGTGCGGTTATTAGTGCCAGCACGACCATGATCCACCCTGCAGACGCCACGGTCATTAGACCACCGTGGGCCCCAGCAGATTGGATTGCCTGGCCACCGATAGCTGAACCGATGGAAGCACCGACGTTCGAAGCGGTAACCATCCAGGCCATTGACTCCGTCAGTCTTGATCCAGGCACTGCCTGCGAGACCATGGTCATGACGTTGGTAGCGGTAGGTGAGAAGGCAGAACCGGTTATAAAAACAGTCACCATAAACCAGAAGAGCCCGGGCACAAAGGGGAGGACCGAACAGCCCACCCCTAGGAAGATGACCCCAAATAGGTAAAGCCTCAGAATAGATGGCTTCCAGCTGCGGGCGCCGTAAACCAAGCCTGCAATGAGCGAGCCAACCGACATAGCGGCAAGAATTACCCCCGAACCGGACGGCCATCCATTCTCGTTTGCAAAGGAAACGCACGAGACATCCAGCGCCCCGAAAATTGCCCCCATGGCAATGTAGACAATCATCAGCATCAGCAGAGTGCGGTTCTTCAGCAGTGGCTTCGATGGAGTAGTGGGGGCAGGCTTTCGGCCTGATGGAATTGGTTCAGTAGACCGCTGCGGGAAGAGCAGAAAAGCACCGATCACAGAGACAATCGCGGTGCCATAGATGCCAGCCGTTCCGTGAATCTCGGTAGCCATAAATGTCGCTAGGACCGGGCCAACGATGAAGATTACCTCGTCTAGAGTAGCCTCCAATGCAAACGCGCTTTGCAGCTTTCCCGGTTCCTTCAGTACGTAAGCCCAGCGGGCACGCACGAGCGCACCAATGGAGCCGGAAAAACCGGCACCCATAATAGTAAGTAGGTAAAGCAACGGCCTGGGGCCAGCATGGTGGGCAGTAAAAGCGAGCCCTCCGAAGGAAGCGGCCGAAATTAGAACGGACGGGAACATGATCTTCGCCTGCCCGTAAATGTCCACAAGCCTGGATAGCTGGGGGACCATAATTGCGAAGCTCACGGCAGCGACAGCAGAAAGTCGCCCGGCAAGTGCGTAGTCTTTGTACATGGCGGTAATCATCATGATGACCGCCAGGTTGGTCATTGCCATGGGGAAGCGCGCCAACGCGCCCGCCATGGAAAAACGTGCAGCTCCCGGAATGGAGAATAATTGCTTATATATCGACATTTCTGCTTCGCTAAGAAAATCCCTTTTCCTCTGAATCATAGCCTCTAATCTAAGGACCAAGCTAATTTATGAGCGCCATTGCGCCAACTTATAGAAAGACAGGTTTTTCATTGCGTCCAATTGCGTATGCACGAACGGAATTTCCCCAAAAATTCGGCATTCCTAGACAAGCGGGCAGGGTTGGCCAGCTACGCGCGCGGATCGTATTTGAGCCAGAATTTGCCTCCGAGCAAGCGGTGCGAGGGATCGCTGGGTTTTCTCATCTTTGGCTTATTTGGCAGTTCTCTGAAGTGCCTGAGCGCGACGGATTTGCGCCCATGGTTCGCCCTCCGCGATTGGAAGGTAACGAACGCATAGGCGTGTTCGCTACCAGGTCGCCATTTCGCCCAAATCGCCTTGGGCTTTCCTCTGTAAGGCTTGAAGCCGTAAAGGCTGGCGAACTAGTGGTGGCCGGTGCGGATTTGCTGGACGGAACGCCCATCTTTGATGTGAAGCCTTATGTGCGCGAGGATGTGCACGAAGATGCTCGATTCGGGTTTACACAAAAGGCGAAAGCTACGTACGAGGTAATTATTGATCCGCAGATAACTGCAAGTCTGCCTAGCGCCTACGTGGACAAATTGACTGCAGTGCTCGCCGAAGACCCACGGCCTGCTTATCATAGCGATCCAGAGCGCATCTACGGTTTTACGTTCGGAGGCTATGAGATCAAGTTCCGAGTGGACGGGGTGGTGCGGGTTCTAAGCGTTACCCGTATATAAGGAAGCACAGTTAACCCTAAAAGTACATAATGTACATTATCGGCATTTACCTATAGCGGCACTTGCGAGCTGGTTCGCCTCTCTTATGTAAGCCCTGTACAATTACATAGATTGATAGAAAGGACGATGCATGGCTGATCGCGCACTCCGTGGTACTTCCATTGGTTCAAAATCTCTTGAGACTGAAGATGGGGTTGTTTTCGCCGACCGCATTGAGGCGACCTACGTAGTTCCTCTTACCGGTGAAACTTTTACTGTCCCGTTTTCGTCTGAGGCCGAACCGCCGGCTGTGTGGGAATCTAAGACTGGCCAGCAGGCGCTTCTTCAGGGCGCATCCAAGCCAAAGGACGAAAAGCCGTCAAAGCCGCAGCGTACCCACTGGGACATGCTGCTTGAACGTCGCAGCCTTGAAGAGCTACAGGTTCTGCTAGACGAGCAATTGAAGATGTTGCACGAAGGAAGACTACGTGAAGGCGTCCACTACAGGCGACGCTAGTAAAACTTACATAATTAATGGAGGGCTTACCGCCCTCCATTAATTATTTTGCAAAGGCCCACCTGGTTACCTGCACAAGAGATTCCCAAAATATTCTGGAAGACATCTTCGAGTAACCACTGCGACGTTGCGGGAAGACAATCGGCACCTCAGCAACGCGCAAATTGGCTTTGTGTACGGCTCTAGTAAGCTCAGTCTGAAAGACATACCCGCTAGTTTGTGGTTTGAGCAGCGCGAATGCCTCGGCAGAATAAACTCTGAGGCCAGCTGTGGCATCAGCAACGGGCAGCGAAAGCATCGCCCTGATATACAGATTTCCGGCTCTTGATAGCAGTTCACGCCATTTTGGCCACCCCACTACCCTGCCACCGCGGATCCATCGCGAACCAATAACGAGTGCGGGCAGATCAGCCTGATGCGCCCGAGCAATAATTCGCTCAAGATCTTGTACACGGTGAGAACCATCGGCATCCATCTGCGCTATCAAGTCGTAATCGCGTTCAATAGCCCAGTCGAAACCAGCCCGGTAAGCGGGTGCTAGTCCCTCTTTCGTATGCCGCGAAAGCAGAAATATGCGCTCGAACGTATTGGCAAAAGCTTTCGCAATTCTTCCTGTGCCATCCGGAGAGTCATCGTCTACCACCAGCACGTCAAGAGGCAGCTTCGAAAGCTGCTCCAACAGAATGGGCAGATTCTCGGCCTCATTGTACGTAGGGACGATAACTACTTCCTTAGGCACGATTTCTCCTACTTTTTCGCGTATACACGACTGCTGCACTGATAACCCAAAGGCTAGCTGCCAGAACCATTGCTGCCAGCTGTACCCTGCCCCCGATCTTTGCGGCAGGAGTAATGTCGCTGTGAAGCGGCAACTTCGCAATCAAGGTATCCGCCGTAAAAAGCTGCGACTGCTGGGCAACGGTACCGTCTGGCAATATCAGCGCGGACACACCGTTTGTTGACACTTGGGCGGTAGCACGATGGTATTCCAAAGCCCGAAACCGGGACATTTGCAACTGTTGGGTAGATTCTGCAGAAAATCCAAATGAGGAGTTATTAGTAGGGACAGCCAGAAGTGTTCCTCCCGCGTTTATCCCCTGGCGAACTATCTGGTCGATCGCCACCTCAAAGCAAATAGCTTCGGCTAGTCTCACCGGCTTTAGTCCTTTTACATCCAGGATCGCTGGTCCCGCTCCCGGCGCCATATCAGTTTGGATGCGATCCACATCCGAGAACCAATTGCGCAGTATATTCCGAAACGGAATATATTCGCCAAAAGGAACGGGTCTCTGCTTGGTGTAGGGGGCACTGAAGGAACCATCGGGATAAGCCACATAGTGGTCGTTATAGCGCAGGCCATTCTGGTAACGGATAGCCCCAACAACGATAGGTACGCCAACGCTCCGGACTGCCTCCCCCACCATCTGTCCTGTAGTCCGATTTAACCGGGGATCCCGATCTGCCGCCTGCTCGCCCCACAGCACTAGGTCTACCGGCTCGGCAAGAGCCTTGGTCTGGGCCAGATGAGCGCCTGTAACTTTGCCTTCCTCGGCGTAGGTAGCTTCGACTGGTCGAGCAATATTGCCCTGCACAGCGCCGACTGTGAGTGTTCCCTCTGGCGAAGCCGAGGGCATGGGCACAGCAGCAGGAAAAATAATCAGGCCAATGCAAACTAGTACGGTGCCGAGACGGGCAAGAAGGGACAGTCCAGTAGAGATGGCTGTGAACGCGAGGGCGCCTATCGCGAAGGTCAGAGCACTCACCGCTACTTCCCCGCCGTACGGGGCTAGATTCGCTAGCGGAGAATCTACTTGTCCGAATGCTGCGTATCCCCATGGGAATCCGCCCCAGGGCATGTGCCCTCTAAGTTGTTCGAAGCCGGCCCAGGTGATTGCTCCAACTATCGTCTTCGATATATCTGCCTTCAACCACCGAGTAAGCCAGCAGTTACCGATTGCCCATACCGCAACGAAAACTGATTCAATCGTGGCAAGGGCGACCCAAGGGCCTATCCACCCTACCGATTTAGAAATCCACTCAATGTGAGGCAAGAAAAAAGCTAAAGACCAGGCTAAACCGGATAGTCCAGCAACAGTGGCTCCATGTTCACGAGTACACCAATACAGCGCCCCCAGTGCGAGCGGCATCAGGAACCAAGCTCCGGTAGGAGGGAATGCCAAATACATCCCAATACCGCCGCCAACTGCTAATACAAGTGCTTTGGCGTAGGTCAAGAAGCCTCGTCTTGGCTTTAATACTCGGTCCATGCCACTACCCCACGGCGAATTAGATCGGCTGCTGACTGTGCCTTGCGAGCAATGGCCGGATCGGCTACGAGACGGAGCTGGCCTAAAACATCAAGCAGGATTTTTGCCCATCGGACGAAGTCGCCAGCCGGCATCTTGTCAGTGCTATCGAGAGTAGTAGTTAGAGATGCTCCGTTTGCCCATGCTGCAATGGCTCCGGCTAGTCCGGCCGAAGACCATTCCGAGGGCGGCAAAGAATTCGCTTGTTCAGCTCGTTCGATCCGGGCCTGTTGGGCCTCAATCTTCGCCAGAGCACCGCGCAGCTGCCCGGGCAGATGGGTAAGAGGAGTAACTGCTTCAGTCCGGGTTTCATATATACAGGCACTGACGGCACCGGCCAGATTCGCAGCGCTCAGACCAGCAAATACGTCGTTTTTTAGACACTGAGCAAGCAGCAAATCGTGCTCGGAGTAGATTCCTGCCAGAACTCTGCCCTGCTCGGTTACTTCAGACTCGGAAAGGTAACCGAACTCTCTGAGAACAGCACATACTCCTGCGAAACGATCGGTTAGTGCGCCCGTTTGTTCATTCACCTTGGACAGCAGACGTTCGTATTCAGTCTTGGCGCGCACCCAGGCTCGAGACTTGGAATAGTGCTCCTCGCGCCTTGGACAACTGTTGCAAGGATGATTCTGGATCTTGCGCTTTAGCCGATCAAAATTCTGTAGCTCGGGCTCCGCCTCCCTGCGAGCCTTAAACTTGCCTGCTCGCCCATCGTGGCGAAGGCGCGAGGCTAGTTCTTTCCGGTCTCGTGGCTTACGACCTGTCAGCGAAGGGGGAATCTTCATGTGGCCGACTCTAGCTATTCCCGAAGGAACATCGTCGGCGCTAATATGCCTGATTTTGGCGTCGTCAGTAAGAGCTACCAAAGTAGGTACGCCATGATGTTTAGCACCACTTAGAATTAGCGCCGCCCGAAAGCGTTTGCCAATCTTCAACTGTGCTACGTCTCCGCGATCAAGCTCAAGAATGACCTGCCTAGTTCTAGCATGGCGAGCCCGGTTCAAAGCTTTAGCAGCAGATTTTTGCGCCCTCGACAGTTCCTGCCTAGCCAAAGCATATTCCTTGAAGTCACCCCTAGAGCAGTGCAGGTCGCCCTCGGCGGCATCCATCTGTTCTTTCCAGCTACGTGCCTTGAGCGCATTTTTTCTGGCTTTTAGATCGGACTGGAACTGGGCAAAGGATCTTTCCATAGTCGCCTTCGCGGCCTCTAGATCCATATGTTCAAGTAGTCCGACCGCCATCGAGTACGTAGGGCGGAAAGCGGAAATTAGCGGATACGTACGTTTAGAAGCCAAAGAGGCAACAATCGCAGGCTCTGCTCCGATCTGATAGGGAACTACCGCATGCCCTACAACGTCAATTCCGCGTCTTCCTGCCCGCCCGGTCAACTGCGTGTATTGCCCGGGAGTAAGCATTACATGGTCCGAGCCATTCCACTTTCTCAATTGGGTTATTACCACCGACCGTGCTGGCATGTTGATACCGAGCGCAAGGGTTTCGGTAGCAAACACGGCTCCGAGTAGGCCCTCCGAGAAGGCGAGTTCGACCGCCTCCTTCAGAGCTGGCAACAAGCCAGCATGATGCGCAGCATAGCCACTGAGTAATGCTCTGGCCCACTTGTCCAGTCCAACCACCGCATGATCCTCTGCAGGGATACGGTCCTCGACGTCCTCTACAATTTGCGCCAGCCGTCTACGCTGGTCGGGAGTAGTTATAGAGATCTTAGCCCGCAAACAATACGAGACGGCCCTATCGCAACCTGCTCTAGAGAAGATGAAAAAGATCGCTGGAAGTAGATCATGTTTCGCCAGCGTCAACATATTATCTTCCGGGAACACCCTCGGCCTACGCTCCAAAGAACGCGCAACCGCATCTGTCAAAGCAGAATTAGGACGGTTCGAGCCACGCCTGTATAAGTCGTAGAGTCGATCGCCGACCAGCATATGTTGCTTCAGCGGAATTGGTCGCTGCTCCGAAACTACTACAGCGCAGTCGCCTCTTGCCTCTTCTAGCCACTTCCCAAATTCTTCAGCGTTAGAGACGGTGGCAGAAATAGAGATGATCTGCACCTCTTCAGGCGTGTGCAGGATTACCTCTTCCCAGACAGGACCGCGGAAGCGATCAGCCAGGTAGTGTACTTCGTCAAGCACTACTACCCCGAGACCTGTCAGCGCGCGATGCCTCTGGTAAAGCATATTGCGCAGTACTTCGGTGGTCATTACTACCACGTCAGCATCGCCGTTTACTACCGTGTCTCCGGTGAGGAGGCCTACCCGATCTCGTCCCCACTTCCTACAAAAGTCGGCGAATTTCTGGTTAGACAATGCCTTGATTGGGGTTGTGTAGAAGGCCCTCTTGCCTAATGAGAGCGCACGTTCAATGCCGAATTCGCCAACAATAGTCTTGCCCGCCCCGGTAGGAGCAGCAACAAGTACTGGCCTACCAGCTTCGACTGCCTCGCAGGCGGATACCTGGAAATCGTCCAGCTCAAAGTTGAGCCCGCCCTCGAATCGACCCAACAGCGTCGACTTCCTTTCCTGCCGCTTCTTAAAGGCAAGGTACCTTTCCGCAGCAGAGGGCTCTGGTGGCAGAGTCTGCTCGGTTCGTTTTCGTCTACGCCTGTGCTTTGTCATATCCCTAATCCGTCAGGCCAATGCTATGCCATCTGTGCAGAGCCTGCTCGCTGCGGCGCGCTCTTGCCTCGCGCCTCTTCAGGCGAATCTGCATCCGGGCAACCTGACAGTCACGGATCTGGGTGCTAGTTGCGACTGCGCCAGGTGCGCAGTGACGTGGAGGGCGGGATGGCTCCGGCATCGGCACGAGCGCTTCAAATAAAGACGGAACAACAGCCAGCAACTGCCGGAACTTGCCCCACAGCCTGAGCGTAAGCAAAATTGGCACGATGATGGCAGCCAGTACCAGCAAGATCCATACAATAACCATAAATTCTGCCCTATCTGTATAAAGCTAGTGCTTTTCTTGCGCGATCGGTAGCCGCCTGCGCAAATAGCTTCTGATCTACCTCGCGGATGCCGCTGCCAAGTCGTAGCAAGAGTCGGGTAAACCACTCGACGTCCCGCACCACCAAAGATAGCTCAATTGCTCCGTCTTCATGACGGGCAAGCACCCTGGATGGGACCGTATCGCACAGCCATCCCAGCTCGCGATCTATCACCATCGTGACTTCAAGCAATGGAGGCCTCTCGACTCGCTCAGACCGATCCGTCGCGATTGGCTCGTCCAGTATTTCTAGGTCGAGTATTCGATCTAGCCGGAAACTCCGGGGTGCGTTGGCCAGTTGACACCAACCGTCAAGCTTCCACTGCCCGTAAGAGTGCTCCAATTGCCAAGGTTCTACCGTTCTTTCGGTTACTTTGTCAGCACGGTCTACATACCGCAGATGCACGTTGTTGCCCTGGTTTAGAGCCTGCTGCACCATTCCGCCTAATTGGCCAATCCTAGGGGGCGTGCGGGAAGTTGATACCTCGGCCTTTCCAAGACCAGCAGCAGAGATTTTCGCTGCAGCTCTGCGGGCGATTTCAGCAAATTCCGGTATCGGAGTTTCAGCTAGTACTGTCAGCCCCGCAAGAATCGTTGCCGCTTCAGTGGCACTAAGCGCAAGGGCACGGGTAATTCCTTGGTCGTCGTCAACATTTACTTCGTCATCCGGGTCGGAGGGAATGTCCACGACTATCGATTCCCAGTACGCTCTGGAGCCGCGGCCAACTCCTACCAGAGTAGTAAGTGTTCTGCGCATTCCTCGCACGTCAGTGTCAAATGCCTTAGCAAGCTCACGCAAGGTAGTGCCCGGGTGTGCCTGCAGATAGGCCAAAATGGATACAAAGCGCACAATGTGCTTCGAACTGGAAATACTAGGCATCATCCACCATCTTCTTAAAATGGGCAATTACCTCTTGTCGTAGCCGATTGGGAGCTAGCACCACAACGTTGGGGCCGCACTCAACCAGATCCCCCAGCCAAGCTAGGAAATCGTCCTCTTCAAGTAAGTAGTTCTGCCACCCCTCCGGGGTTCGCTCGTCAGCAGGCCGGCGCGTACCTCGCATCCGTAAAGCATGCTCACTACCGGGAGCAATAGCAACCAGTGGGGCTATCTCGAAAGCATCCACTACCGCGTCAGAAGCAGGATGCGAGATGACCGCTCCCGGCGTCGGTTCTCCAATAACCCGAGACACTCGAAACGTACGCACGCGATCACGATCGTGGTCATAGCCGAGTAGGTACCAAGCGCCATCCTTCGCACGCAACCGCCACGGATCGACGTGCCGTACTTCAGTTTCACCGCTCCCCTTGCGGTATTTGAAGCTAACCGAGCGGCCCGCTACCAGCGCCTCCATAAAGCCTGTAAGAGATTCAGTACCTGAAACATGCCACTGCGGCACGTCAATTGGAGCGGCATCGGGCACCTTCGATTCAACCTGAGAGACGTTCCAGCCGGCATCATCCGACCACATGCGGATGGCGGCCAGCACTACCGCTGCCTCCAGCGAATCCAATTTCAAATCCGAACTCGCTAAATCCACCGAATAGTAGGTCTCGTTTGTAAAAACCTCGTCCTGGCGGATTTTAAGTGCAATCCCCGCATCCACCAAGGTCTTCTTGTCACGTTCAAAAGTGCGCTCATCTGCTGGGGTATACCCCGCAACCGACTCCAAAAGTGCTGCCTTGGTTATTCCTTTAGTAGGCGCATTGACTAAGGTAACGAGCAAATTCGCTACCCGTTCAGTACCCTTCACTCTGAAATCTGTCACGTACTTACACTACCGCCTAAAATGAGCTTTATGATCTATCGAGATGGCGTGGTTGTAAACATCGTTCGTACATGGGAAGGCGCGGGCATCTTTGAAGTGGAAGTAGACTCCGCGCCTACAAATGCAACCCTGATAGGAAAAGGGCAGCGGTTACACGCACTCGCCTATGACCGCATTGTAGGGCCGGTAAAGGTAGGCGACCGTCTGCGTCTGGAATGCTCCGCCCTCGCCAAACGTCTAGGCACCGGTGGGCAGGCAAGTGTTGTCACCAACCTCTCCGCTCTTCCATCAGACTATTTGCCTAACGGCCACATGGTAAAGGCACGGTACATGCCTACCCAGGTGATGGTTTCGGCAGCCGACGAACAAGGGTCGCCAACGCATGACAAGCTCACTCGCATTGAGAATGTTCCAGTAGTGGCGGCAGACCTCCACTCACAGCTGCCCGCCATTATCTCCGGAGCGCGGGCAGCGAAGGCGGACGCAAGAATTGCGTACGTGATGACAGACGGGGCCGCCCTCCCGCTTCCTTTGTCCATGCAAGTAGCGGAGCTTGTGCGCGCAAATTGGTTATGTGGGACAGTCACCGCTGGACAGGCTTGGGGCGGCACCTACGAAGCCGTTTCTATTCCTTCAGCGCTACAGGTGGCAGCCGCTGCCCTATCTGCAGACCTGATAGTTGTCTCGCAAGGGCCGGGAAATTTGGGGGGCGACACCGAGTTCGGTTTTTCCGGAGTAGACGTAGCCTGGACCTTGACTGCGGCTGCTGTGCTGGGGGCCCGCCCGATTGCCGCGCTGCGCATCTCCGGAGCGGACAAGCGCAACCGCCATCTGGGGCTTTCTCACCATACCCACACTGTCTTAGCCGACCTTACGCAGGTGGGGGTAGACCTTCCGCTCCCCTCTTTCGCCACTCTAGACAACATGCCAGAAGGATTCGATGCCCTGGTAGCCAAGCAAGTTGCTCAGGCCTGTGCTGGCCGCCACCACATTCGCGAGGTCGACGCCAGCGGTGCCTACGAGCTCTTACAGGACTCGCCCGTTAGGCTCCGCACGATGGGCCGCAGCTTGGAAGAGGACGCAGCGATATTTGTTAGCGGTTGGGCCGCAGGCAACTACGCATTGAGCTAAAGCTCAGTGGCAGTGCCCCTCGGCCAGTGAGCGCAACGCGGAAATCTCCTTGTCAGCGTCCTCAGCACCGAACACAGCAGAACCAGCAACAAATACGTCAGCACCTGCATCGGCAGCCTGCTCAATGGTCTTCCGGGATACCCCGCCATCGACCTGGATTGATACTTGCACACCCGCAGCCGAAATAGCCTTGCGGGCCCGGCGAATTTTTGGCAGCACCTCGCTTATGAACGACTGCCCCCCAAAGCCGGGTTCCACCGTCATACACAGGATCATGTCAAAGTAGCCCAACACGTCCTGGAACTGCTCGAACGGAGTGGCAGGATTTAGCGCAAGCCCCACCTTTGCCCCTAGCTTGTGGATCTCTTTTGCCAGTCGAAGAGGCGCTGCCGCAGCCTCCGCATGGAAGGTTACCGACGCACACCCGACCTCGGCATATTGCGGCGCCCACACGTCAGGATTTTCGATCATCAGGTGGGCATCAACGGGCAAAATACCTGTTTTTACTACCGATTCCACCACCGGCAATCCCCATGTCAGATTTGGGACGAAATGGTTGTCCATCACGTCAACGTGGGCATAATCAGCATTCTTGATCTTCGCCAGCTCGCCGCGTAGGTCGGCTATATCGCAATTGAGAATTGAGGGAGAAATCGTAGTCATGTATCTAGGCTAACCTTTCTTCCGCAAAAGTGCGGCGAACATGGCATCGGTTTCATCTCTGTCAGGCCATAGCTGCAGCATTGGTCCGTTACCTAGTTCTACTCCCGAAATATCCTTTGCGACCTGGGCAGCATCAATTATTTCAATGTCGCTGCGGTCCGCTAGCACCTCTGCAATGACCAGTCGGGTTTCCCACACGTGGGGGCTGCAGGTGGCGTAACAAAGTACCCCGCCGCCGCGGAGCATTTCAAGGCCCTTACGCAGCAGTTTCCTCTGCAGCCCGGTCAACTTCGCTAGATCGGAGTTAGATTTGCGGTAGCGGGCTTCTGGCCGTCGGCGCAGCGAGCCGAGACCGGTGCAGGGGGCATCTAACAAGATCCTGTCGAAGCCCTCGCCTTCCAAGTCGAGGGCGTCTGCCACCTGCACCTGGACGTTATTGAGAGATTGAACGTTCTGCCGAACCAACTCTGCCCGGTGTGGGGTAATCTCGTTTGCCAGCAGACGTGCGCCTCGCTGTGCCGCCAACGCGCCTAGCAAACCCGCCTTTCCCCCAGGGCCAGCGCACATATCCAACCAGCGGTCGTCTGTCCCTCCGAGGGGAGCCTCGGCAAGTAAGCCAGCTACTAGTTGCGACCCCGCATCCTGCACTGCCGCGTATCCCCTCTGGATAGGTTCAAGCAGCGCGGGATCACCGTGCTGCAGAATTACTGCCCACGGTGAGATATCCGAGAAGGCAACATTGGTATTAAGCTCGTCCTCGGCAATATCGGCCAGCCTTTCCCGATCGATCAGTCCAGGACGGGCGCACAGAGTAACATACGGAGATTCATTATCCGCATACAAGATGTCTGCTAGCGCATCTGCCCTGCCTGCAGCTTTAGCCGCTTCCGCTATGGCACCCACAATCCACTCCGGGTGGGATGAACAGATCGCTAAAGCCTGCTGCTCACTTTTGCCCTGCGTTATGCGATTATCCCATTCTTCATTGTCGCGCTCGCTGACTCGGCGAAGCGCAGCATTTACCAACTTGGCTGGCCCATCAGAGGTGTGTACCCGCGCCTGGTCTACTGTTTCGGCGACTGCAGCATGTGCGGGCACACGCATATAAAGGAGCTGATAGGCACCGATGCGCAAAAGAGCCCGAACCGGTAAATCTAGCTTCGAAACCAGCCTGGAGCTAGCACTTGAAATAATCGCGTCCAGACGAGCCATCTCGCGCAACGTGCCGTAGGTAATCTCTGTTGCAAATGCAGCATCGCGCCCCTTTACCCGCTTGCGGCTCAAGACCTTCGGCAATAGCAAATTGGCATAGGCATCGCGCTCATCTACAGCACACAAGACCTCAAAAGCAGCCTCACGAGCTGGATCCAGCCTCTTAGCTTTAGCTCTATAGCTCATTTCTCCTCCATCTTTGAGGAAGCATCAAGGTGTGCTCCTCTAGCCCAAGCCGCCCCACTCATCCAAGATTTACCAGCTGGCGCAACCTGCCCAATTTCGAGCGCCTCGGTGCCGGTGCCTACGAAAAGCTGCTTTTTTGTCGCCTGGATTGCCCCCGCCGGCAAGGTCTTAGCTGTGATAGTTGGACTGGCAATTTTCATACGAGTCCCCTGATGGGTCGACCATGCCCCTGGAGTAAAGGCACGGATCTTCGCGCTTACCTCTTCAGCCGGGCGCTGCCAGTCAACTTGCTGAGCTGCCTTATTGAACATCTTCGCATAAGAGGACGTTCCTTCTTGTGGCAGAGGGGCCTCATTTCCATCGGCAATCTTAGCGAGTACGTGCCCAATCATCTGGGCTGCTTTCACATTCAAGGCTTCAAACAGTTGCGGGGTATCAGTAGAGGGGGAAATGGGGACTTCTTGCTTGTCCCAGATTGGGCCGGTGTCCAGGCCCTCTTCAATTTGGAAAATGCTTACGCCCGTTTCGCGCTCCTCCGCTTCGATAGCACGTTCCACCGGCGCTGCCCCGCGCCACTTGGGCAGCAGCGAATAATGCACGTTTATCCAGCCTTTGGGGAGCTGTGCTAGTGCTGGCGGCGGAATAATTTGCCCATACGCAACAACCACTGCCAGATCCGCATGCAATGAATCCAGCAATTGATGAGCAGCCTCATCTTTCAATGTTGCCGGTTTATACACGGGGATAGATAGTTCTTCCGCCCTCTTCGCTATTTGAGAGGGACGAAGTTTCTTCGACCGTCCTCTAGGCGCATCCGGGCGGGTGAGCACACCTACGATTTCGTGATCTTCTAGGGCGGCAACTGCCTCTAGCAATGGCAGCGCAGTATCAGGAGTTCCAGCAAAAATTAAACGCACTAAGCTAGTGTACCGACCATAGATCTGCCGGCGAGACTTGGACGCGCACTTTCTGCTTTCGAGCAGCACTACGACTGGCCTGAACGCCATTTAACGCGGTCATCAATTGCATATGTTCGCCGAGATGACTGCGTAGCAATGCACGTACCCCATTGCTTGTAGGAAGCGGCCCAAGCACCTCGTACTTTAGCTGGAGGGGAGATTCCTTCAGCTGTGCGAGCAGCTCTTCAACTGCCTCCTGACCGCCATCAACAGCAACCATCCAGTTCACGGGCGGTAAGTCCAAAGTTTTTCGCTCTTCATATTCTCTGCGGGCCCATCCGGGCCCATCCCAGCGAATAAACGCTCCGGCCAGTGCTCTATCTACAGCTCCCAGAAGAAGAGTCCTCCCCTCTGGACGCACTAACGCGGCCGCATTAAACCAGCGTCTAAGAGCCTCAGTGGGAGCCCACAGTTCTGGCCGCCCCGCCGTGGCTGCCCCATCCAGTAATACAGCCGCAAAGTAGCCCCTTTCGGCAACTGGCTCAGCACCCGGCGTCGCAACAACAAGGCGAGGCTGGGCATCTATCTCTTCTACAACCGCCCTAGCCGCCCCAGAAACAGTAACTGTAACTCCGGGAAATGCTCTGCCAAGTTCTTCGCCAACGCGACGAGCCCCAACTTTTCGAGAACGGATTCGCGCCGATCCACACTCGGGACAGTGATAGTTAGGATTCGTCTTACCGCACCAGTTACAGGACAACATTCCGGCACCAGAAAGCGAAAGCGGCCCAGAGCACTCCTGGCACCTTGCAAGTGAACCGCAATCGACGCAAGCCGTGACCGGAACGTAGCCCTCCCGAGGTGCCTGAATCAGCACTGGCCCATGCTCGAGTCCACGAGCAAGCAATTTATGTGCTGGAGGCGGAATGCGCATGTGACCGCTTGGGCCATAAGCCTCCAGTTCCTGGTCCGTTGGCGCCTCGTTGATACAGGTGTGCGACCGCAGCACTTCCCTAAGAGGAGTTACGGAAGCACACCAGCCAGACTCTAGTAGCATGTGTGCCTCGACAGAGCGAGCATATCCCCCAAGAACTAGACCGCATTGGGCAAGTGCGGCACGTTCGACGGCAATTGTGCGTGCATGCAGATAGGGACTGCGTCTGCCCTCCAAGCTATCGGACGCCTCATCCCAAATTGCTATTAGTCCAAGATCCGAAAGTGGAGCCCAGATTGCGCTTCTGGTCCCCACAACAACCTTTGTGCCTCCACTTAGGCAGACCAGGTGAGCCCTATAGCGTTGTGCATCGGAGAGCCCGGAGCCCATTCGTAGATGATCAATTCCGGCCTGCTCCAGCATTGTGGAGAAGTACTTTACCTGAGAGGCTGTAGGAAGTATCACCAGGGCAGTTCGCTTCGAGGCAAGCGTCGAGGCAACGAGCGCTATGTATTGACCAACCCAGCCCTGTTCGCCCGACGGGGGCATCCCCATTACCAATGCTCTAGGAGACTGCCCAGCTTGCAGACGAGAACACAGCGCCTTGCCACTATCGGTACCGGCAAAAACGTCGCTACGAATCTGCAGATCGGGAAAGTCCGCTTCGTTAGGCACAAAGCTACCTTCAGTACGCGCATGTCGCTTAGGAATAGCCTCAGCTAGGATCCCGGCAATGGAACCGCAGTATTTGCGGCTCAGCCGTACCGCTAACTCGTAAATACTGTCTGTCAGTAGTGGTTGAGTTGAAACTACCGAGCGAATACGTGCCAGCCTGCCTGGATGCTCTGTGGTGCTACCACGAGATATTACCCAGCCATTGTGCCGGCTCCCCGCCATATTGACGCGGACCAGGCCACCGACCTTCGCATTGCGTGTCTTCGCATCCAGCACATAATCCAGAGGACGGTTGAGGTGCGGCACCGATAGATCCACTAAAACTGACACCACAGGATTTTCTACCCCGGGCACTGTTACAGTGCGCGGGGTAGGGTCCGGCAGTGCCAGAAGCGCATCTTGGATCATGTCTTAATTAAAGCTTCTGCCACAGACAGATGAAACTATAGGGCAGCCTTCAGTTCCTCGATCTTATTCGTCTTCTCCCAGCTGAACTCACTACGCCCGAAGTGGCCGTAGGAGGAGGTGGCCTTGAATACAGGTTCTTTCAACGACAGAGCATCGATAATGGCCGCCGGCCGCAGATCGAATACGGTAGACACTGCCTTCTGCAGTGCCTCTTCCGGAACTGTAGCAGTACCGAAAGTATCTACCCACAAACCTACCGGACGAGCTTTTCCGATTGCGTAAGCAACCTGAATTTCACAGCGCGAGGCAAGCTTTGCCGCAACAACATTCTTTGCCACCCACCGGAGTGCATATGCGGCGGAGCGGTCTACTTTGGAAGCGTCCTTGCCAGAGAAGGCGCCTCCCCCGTGCCGTGCGTACCCCCCGTAGGTGTCAACGATAATCTTTCTGCCAGTCAGGCCTGCATCGCCCATGGGGCCGCCTACCGTGAATAGGCCGGCGGGATTCACAAAGACGGAATCCGAATCGGGCATAGACCATCCCAGCTCAGCCAACGTCGGCTCAATAACTGTCTCGACAATTGCAGGACGCAACTTGGCAAGGGCGAGATCCGGCGAATGCTGGCTGGAAACCACTACAGTATCCAGCCCTACAGGGGTGTCGCCCTCATAAGCAACAGTGACCTGGGTCTTCCCGTCCGGACGAAGCCCCTCGACGATGTTCTCTTTGCGAACCTGAGCCAGTCGCTTGGCCAGCTTATGGGCTAGCCAAATCGGTGCCGGCATCAAATCAGGTGTCTCGTCGCACGCATACCCAAACATGAGGCCCTGGTCACCAGCGCCCTGCACGTCGTACGCGTCGTAATCGCCACTCAGGTCGTCTCGAACTTCCCACGACTTCTCTACACCCGCCTGAATATCCGGGCTTTGCTGATCAATTGAGGTCAGCACCCCGCAAGAGTTGCCATCGAAACCAACCTCGGAAGAGGTGTAACCAATGGAAGAAACTTCTCCGCGCACAATCTGCGGAATCTCGACGTAGGCGTCAGTGGTAATCTCGCCTGCTACGTGAACCTGGCCAGTAGTTGCCAAGGTTTCGACAGCCAGATGCGCATTGGGATCCTGTTCTAAGACAGCGTCCAAAATCGCGTCAGAAATCCGGTCACATACCTTATCGGGGTGGCCTTCGGTAACAGATTCAGAAGTAAACAGACGGTTCATAGATCTTCTCTCCCAACTTGCGGGACTTTCTAGCACTTAGAAGCTAGAGTACTAATTTCCTCAACAACGGCGCGGGCAACAACATCTTTTGGACCCTGTGCACTGCCAAGCTGTTGACCTTTGGCATCGACGAGCGTAATAGTCGTGTCAACGTCGCCAAATCCGGCGGTATCTCCGACCTGATTGATAACAAGCAGATCAGCCCCCTTGCGGCGGGCCTTCTCTTTTCCTAGCTGTGCCACCTCTGTAGGAGTACCAGTCTCTGCAGCAAAGCCAACCACCAGCTGGCCAGGTCGCCTATTCTGCGCCAATTCAGCCAAAATATCTGGATTCTTAGTCAGTTCCAGCACCATGGTGTCAGCTGGCGTCTTCTTGATTTTCCCGGCGGATACTGTCTTCGGAGTAAAATCAGCGACCGCGGCGCACTGCACTAGAATGTCACACTCAGCCTGTGCCGCGAGCATTGCCTCCTCGAGCTCGGCTGTGCTAGCGACAGACACGACTCGCGTGCCAGCGGGGACTATCGCGTCTTCGACGTTTGCTCCGACAAAGGTTACTTCAGCGCCGGCGGCAGCAAGCTCACTAGCAATAGAAGCGCCCATGCGCCCGGAGGATCGATTTCCAATCCACCGCACAGGATCGAGCGGCTCGCGAGTCCCACCAGCAGACACGGCAGCCTTATATCCTCGCAGCGACTGCTTCCGCAGCGCCGCTTTGAGGTGGAACAAGATTGTGGCTTCATCCGGCAAACGTCCTCGGCCCGAGTCGCCGGAGGATAGATCTCCTTGCGCGGGAGTAACGACGCGAACGCCACGTGTCCGCAATGTATCCACGTTAGTCTGCGTGGCAGGGTGCTCCCACATCTGCGTGTGCATAGCAGGAACCACTACCAGCGGACACGTTAGTGCTAGCAAAGTGGTGCTCAGTAGATCGTCCGCTATACCGCAAGCCATCTTTGCGAGTACGTTGGCTGTTGCAGGCACGACCAGGGCAACATCTGCCTTCCTGGCAGCCTCAATATGGTCAACGTGCTGAGCATCTTCAAAAACGCCCGTCCGCACAGGCTCTCCGGTAAGAGCTTCCCAGGTGGCCTTTCCCACCATCTGCAAAGCATCAGCAGTAGGAATAACACGGACATGCCAGCCGGCCTTGATAAGAGCTCTTACAACACCGACTGCCTTATAGGCCGCGATCCCTCCGGTTACTCCTACAAGCGCATTTGCCATGGACTATTCCTTGTCGGTTCCCTGCTCCATAGACAGCAAGCCCTCATTGATCTCGCGGAGCGCGGTACCGAGCGGCTTGTCCTCAGGAGAAACCTCAACTAGAGGCCCGGGGGTAGAGATCATCCCGTCCGCTACCTGCTGGTTGTAAGTGTTGATCTGACGGGCACGCTTTGCTGCGTACACAACCAATGCATACTTGGAATCTACCCTCTCGAGCAGATCGTCGATTGGAGGATTCGTAATTCCTTCGGGATGTGCGACAATTCCGGACATTTGATTCCTTTCCTTCAACTGCCCTATTTTATGCCAGGCCCATAACGGAGGCCAGCTTAGAAACTGCGGTATTTACCTCATCATTTACGATTTGAACGTCGAATTCGTCAGCAGCTGCAAGCTCCACTTTTGCGGTCTGCAGTCTTCTAGTCTGCTCTAATTCATCTTCAGTTCCTCGTCCGCGCAATCGCGACACAAGCTCCTCCCACGAAGGTGGAAGCAGGAAGACTAACTGAGCATCGGGGCGCTTCTGCCGAATCTGCCGAGCACCGGCCAAGTCGATCTCGACTAGCACCGCCCTACCCTCAGACAAGGCGTTATCTACCGGTTCGGCTGGAGTTCCGTAGCAGTGCGCCCCGTGCACCTGCGCCCATTCAAGCATCTTCCCATCGCGCACTAACTGGTCAAAGCGATGTTGATTGACAAAATAGTAGTCCTTGCCGTCCTCTTCACCAGGACGAGGATTGCGAGTAGTAGCTGAGATAGAAACATAAAGGTTTGGGTAAAGCTCCCTCAACCTTGCCACTACTGTCCCTTTACCCACCGCCGTGGGACCTGCAAGTACCGTAAGTTTCGCGCTCATAGATACAATCATGCCTTACTTGGGCGCCGCTCCCAAATAGTCGCTTAAATCCGTAAGGGGGCACAGACCAAGTCTGCGCCCCCCTTACGAAAGTACTGAGCTAGCCGAAGCGGCGAATCAGCTCCTGAGCCTGGTGAACTCCCAGACCGCGAATACGTCGCGACTGAGCGATCCCAATCTCCTCCATAATGTTCTGGGCGGTGGTCGAGCCTACGCGGGGCAGAGACTCCAGAAGGGTAACAACCTTCATCTTGCCGAGTGCTTCATCCTCTTTGGCATCCTTGAGCACCTTCGACAAGGTGGTCTGATGCTTCTTCAGAGCTACCTTAACTTCAGCGCGGACGCGACGAGCTTCAGCAGCCTTTTCCAGAGCAGCAGCACGCTGTTCGGCTGTTAGTGGAGGCAGAGCCATAAAAACCTCTCTAATTGAATTAGTTGTACAGACGCGCAAAATCTTACGATATTGCTGGACTAACGCAAAAGCTCGCCCAGCACCTATCCCATACATGACTATTCGAAAAGTTGCGTGCGGAAGCTTTGTATAGCCTTCACCAGGTCGGCCTTGTCGGGCCCGTTCATTAAAATTGAGCGAGAGGCCGAAGCGAGCACATTCTCCTGCACTCCCTTGAAAACACTTGCCAATTCTTGCTTTCCGGCCCCCTGCGCTCCAAATCCAGGTGAGAGGATTGAAACCTTAGCATTAGATAAATTAATGTTCAGTTTCTTGAGTACATCACCGATAGTTGCGCCCGCAACTATCCCGATGGGTCCCATGTGACTATTGCCACAGGCGGAATTGTTTACTTCAGCTGCGTGTTCGACTACATATTTGGCCACAGAATAGCCATTTGCAGTAGTTGCTTGCTGAACCTCTGGCCCCTCCGGATTAGACGTAAGTCCCAGTACATACAGGCCTTTGCCATTTTCAATTGCAAGGTCTACGGCAGGGCGTAAAGAGCCAAATCCGAGATATGGGCTAACGGTAATTGCATCTGCTTCCAGTGGCGCACCTTTAGCAAGGTAAGCCCTTGCATATGCGGCCATAGTCGAACCAATATCGCCACGCTTTACGTCCAATATAGACACGAGTCCGGCGTCGCGGGCAGCTTGCAAGATCTTCTCCAGAGCTGCAATTCCCGCGCTGCCGTAGCATTCGAACAGAGCAGATTGCGGTTTCACTGCCGCAGCGTTTTCCGCCGCGGCCTCAACCGTTCGAAGCCCAAACTCGAGTGCGCCTTTCGCTGAGTTCTCGAGGCCCCAGCGCTCCAGTAGGTTCTGATGCGGATCAATGCCCACGCACACCTGCCCATATTCGCGCATGCGGGCGGCGAGCTTTTTAGCGTAGTTCACTTGTTCCTCCTAGCAATGCGATCGGCAGCGTACTCCTGCAAGGATGCAACCTGGAAGTCTGCAGGATCGATCGACAGCGCACGAACGTAGGCCGTTAGCTGCTGCATAGTGGTGATAATCGGCTTACCCGCACTAGTGGTGGCTGTGCGAATGTCGTAGCCATCCGCGCGCGAGCCCTGAGATCCTGGAGTGTTCACTACAATCGCAATCTTCGAATCGTGAATCATATCCACGATTGTGGGTTCGCCGTCTTCGCCACGGCCATCCGATGCCTTGCGCACTACCTCACAATCGATACCGTTGCGAGCGAGAACCGCAGCAGTCCCCTTAGTAGCACATAGTTCGAAGCCCATTTCGGATAGCTGCAGCGCGGGAAGCACCAGCGCCCTCTTATCCCGGTCGGCTACCGAAATAAACAATTTGCCAGAGCTCGGAACCTCGCCAGCAACAGCTAGCAAAGATTTCGCAAAAGCAATCGGGAAGTTCTTATCGAATCCCATCACCTCACCAGTAGAACGCATCTCCGGGCCAAGGATTGTGTCGACAACCTTGCCTTCGTAATCCAAGAACCTCTTGAATGGAAGCACGGCTTCCTTGACTGCCGTAGGATCGCCCGGAACCATCTCTGTGGCGTCCTTTGCCGGCAGCATTCCTTCTTCCTTCAGCTGCGCAATCGTCCTTCCGATCATTACTCGGGCAGCTGCCTTAGCCAAGGAGACGCCGGTAGCCTTGGAAACGAACGGGACGGTACGCGAGGCACGCGGATTAGCTTCGATTACGTAGAGCACGCCAGATAGCAGAGCAAACTGAATGTTGATCAGGCCACGCACACCTACGCCTGCAGCAATAGCTTCGGTAGCTTTGCGAATCTGCCGAATGCGGGCCTGGGACAAAGTCATTGGCGGAATCACACATGAGGAGTCGCCCGAGTGAACCCCGGCCTCTTCGACGTGTTCCATGACGCCGCCAAGGAATAGTTCGGTGCCATCGTAGAGAGCATCCACGTCAATTTCGATCGCGTCATCCAGGAAACGGTCGATCAGCAGTGGCCCTTGGCCAGCGCCTTCGGCTGCGATACCAGAAGATTCTAGATACTCATTTAGAGCCTTCTCGTCATAGATGATAGCCATACCACGACCGCCTAGGACGAACGAAGGACGTACCAGCACCGGGTAGCCAACCTCCAAAGCGGCGCTGCGGGCTTCTTCGACGGTGTGGGCAGTACCGTGCGCAGGAGCATCGAGTCCGGCCCGATCCAATACTCCCCCGAAAATCTCGCGATCTTCAGCAGCATCGATTGCCTTTGGAGAAGTACCAATAATTGGCACTCCAGCCTTCTCTAGCTTTGCTGCCAGGGAGAGCGGAGTCTGCCCACCGAGCTGAACGATCATCCCGGCAACAGGACCGGCCTGACATTCGGCACGGTAAATTTCGAGGACGTGCTCGAAGGTAAGCGGTTCAAAGTACAGCCGAGAAGAAATGTCGTAGTCAGTGGACACCGTTTCCGGATTGCAGTTGACCATGATGGTGTCATAGTCCTTTGCCAGTTCCATGGTCGCGTGCACACAGGAGTAGTCGAACTCAATGCCCTGACCGATGCGGTTGGGACCGGAGCCCAAGATAATGATTGCTTCCCGATCGCGCGGGGCCACCTCATTCTCGAAATCGTAAGTCGAGTAGTGATAGGGGGTGTCCGCAGCAAATTCAGCAGCACAGGTGTCGACGGTTTTGTACACCGGGTACAGCCCGTAGGCATGTCGAACCTCGCGAACTGTGTCTTCGGTCAGTCCCCTAATCTCTGCTATCTGCAGATCAGTGAAACCGTGCCGTTTAGCCTCGGTCATGATCTGCTTGTCCAAAGCATCGGCCTTCTCGATTGCAGTTGCAATTTCGTTGATCAGGACAACCTGATCAACGAACCACGGGTCAATCTGGGTTGCCTCAACTATCTGCTCGGCGCTAGCACCTGCCCAGATAGCCTGCTGAACCTGCACCATCCGGTGCTCGGTCGGAACTTTGATCTGCTCGAGCAACTCAGCTAGTTCTTCCGCCGAGGGCGCGGTGCCCTTCCAGGTGAAACGAGTGCCCTTCTTGTCAATGGAGTTCATTGCTTTCTGCAGAGCTTCGGCATAGTTACGGCCAATTGCCATCGCCTCGCCCACAGACTTCATAGAAGTGGTCAGACGCGGATCTGCAGCAGGGAACTTTTCAAAAGCAAAGCGCGGCACCTTCACCACGACGTAGTCGAGTGTCGGTTCGAAAGATGCGGGAGTAGAGCCGGTGATGTCGTTGGGAATCTCGTCTAACGTGTAGCCCACCGCCAGCCTGGCTGCCATCTTCGCGATCGGGAAACCAGTTGCCTTGGATGCAAGCGCTGAGGACCTAGAAACTCGCGGGTTCATCTCGATTACAATTACGCGGCCGGTCTTCGGATCCACGGCAAACTGAATGTTACAGCCGCCGGTATCTACCCCGACCTCGCGAATGACGGCGATACCGATGTCGCGCAGATTCTGCAGTTCCCTATCAGTCAGGGTGAGTGCAGGTGCAACAGTGATCGAGTCACCAGTATGGATGCCCACCGGATCGACGTTCTCGATAGAGCAGACCACAACTACGTTGTCTGCCTTGTCGCGCATCAGTTCTAGCTCGTATTCCTTCCAGCCCAGGATGGACTCTTCCAGCAATACTTCGTTCGTAATTGAATCGTGCAGGCCTTCTCCGGCAATCCGGTCCAGATCCTCACGGTTGTACGCGAAACCACTGCCCAGTCCGCCCATGGTGAAGGAGGGCCTCACTACCAGCGGATAGCCCAATTTCTCGGCGGCTTCGTGGCATTCTTCCAATGAGTGCGCAATGTAGGAGCGAGCTACTTCAGCCCCGCAGCGCTCAACCACGGCTTTGAACTCATCACGATCCTCGCCAGCATTGATGGCCTCAGCGCTAGCACCGATAAGTTCCACTCCGAACTCATCGAGTATTCCTTCGTTCTTGAGGGCGATCGCCGCATTTAGTGCAGTCTGCCCCCCCAAGGTCGGCAGCAATGCGTCCGGACGCTCCTTATCGATGATGCGGCGCAAAGACTGCGTGGTTAGCGGCTCAATGTAAGTCGCATCCGCCATCTCTGGATCAGTCATGATGGTTGCCGGGTTCGAGTTGACCAGCACAACTCGCAGACCTTCCTCGCGCAGTACGCGACATGCCTGCGTCCCCGAATAGTCGAACTCGCAAGCCTGACCTATGACAATGGGGCCAGAACCAATAACTAGAACAGATTCAATGTCATTGCGGCGAGGCATTTACTTGGACTCCTTATTGTCTTCAATCATGGTCAGGAAACGATCAAACAGATGCTCAGCATCGTGAGGACCGGCGGCTGCTTCCGGGTGGTATTGCACAGAGAAGGCGGGAATATCCAGGGCTTTCAGCCCCTCTACTACCCCGTCGTTTAACCCCAGGTGGGAAACCTCCACCCTGCCGTAACGGCCATCGTCATATGGGGCCACCGATACTTCGTCTACGGGCGCATCTACCGCAAAACCGTGATTGTGGGCCGTGATCTCTACTCGACCGGTAGCCCGGTCTAGCACCGGCTGGTTTACCCCTCGGTGCCCATAAGTGAGCTTGTAAGTGCCATATCCGAGTGCCCGCCCAAGAATCTGATTGCCAAAGCAAATGCCGAAGAACGGAATCTTCCGATCCAACACTGCCCGCAGCAGTTCTACCTCGTGCTCAGAGGTGGATGGGTCACCCGGGCCATTGGAGAAGAACACCCCGTCCGGCTCGATTTCAAGAATGTCGGCAAGCGTGGCCGACTGTGGGAGGACGTGTACCTCGATGCCGCGAGCTGCCATTTGTTCTGGGGTGCGCGACTTAATTCCAAGGTCCAAGGCGGCCACCTTAGCCACCGGGGTCTTCCCCTCGTATTCGCCAGTAGGCGCTACTACATAGGCTTCCTTGGTAGTTACTGCCCCAGCAAGAGCAGCCCCTGCCATGGCAGGCTGTTCACAAACGATTGACACCAGGTTGGCCAGTGCAGCCTCAGTTAGGTTCTCGGCTCCAGCTGGAAGCGCATCCCCAGAGAAGATGCCCGCCTTCAGCGCACCCTTTTCCCGCAAGTGCCGGGTCAGAGCCCGCGTGTCGACCTCGCAGATACCGACAATGGACTGCTCTTTGAGTGCATCTTCCAAAGCGCCTTCAGAACGCCAATTTGAGGTAATGCGCGAGCCCTCGCGTACAGCGTAGCCTGCGACCCAAATACGCTTAGATTCGTTATCTGTCTGGTTTACGCCAGTGTTGCCAATATGCGGAGCAGTCTGAATAACGATCTGCCCATAGTAAGAAGGATCGGTCAGGGTTTCCTGGTAACCGGTCATACCGGTAGCAAAAACAGCCTCGCCTAGCGCGCGACCAGTTGCTCCGTATACCTTTCCGGGAAGATAGAAGCCGTCCTCGAAAACGATTATCGCGAGATCGCGAAACATAAGTGTCCTCTCGGGTGGGTTAGCCACCGTTAGTTGAAGTTGACTAGTTTTCCATCGCGGACGGTCATCTTGCCGCGATATAGCGTGTATTTGATTTGTCCAGGAAGCTCTCGGCCTACGAAGGGGGTGTTCGTAGACATGGACTTCTGCGAGCTCGGATCTACCTTGCGCACGATGGTCGGATCTACCAAGGTGACGTTTGCAAAAAAACCGCTCGCAATGTCCTGGCCCTGATCGGCTACTCGACCGATCTTTGCAGGAGTCTTGGACAGAACCTGGGCGACCTGCCCCCAAGTAAGCCTGCCGGTGTTCACCATCGTGTCGATAACTACGGGTAAAGCAGTTTCCAATCCGGTCATCCCAAAGGCACCGGACTGCCAATCACAGTCCTTGTCCTCGATCGGGTGTGGGGCGTGATCGGTACCCACAATGTCGATGGTTCCGTCTTCGAGGCCGGCGCGCACCGCCTCCACATCAGCTGCGGAACGCAACGGCGGGTTCACCTTGTACAGCGGGTCGTAGCTGCGGGCCTCCTCCTCTGTCAAGTACAGGTGGTGGGGCGTCACTTCAGCAGTTACGTTGATTCCCCTCTCCTTGGCCCATCGCACCAGTTCAACCGAACGCGCCGTGGACAGGTGGCATACGTGCAACCGAGACTTTGTAAGTTCAGCTAGCATTACGTCGCGGGCAATAATAGATTCTTCAGCAACTCCAGGCCAGCCTTTGAGGCCCAGTTCGTCAGAGAGAGCCGATTCGTTCATCTGGGCGCCCTCAGTGAGCTCTGGATCCTGGGCATGCTGAGCCACAACGCCATCGTAGGCACGCACGTATTCCAAAGCGTGCCGCATAAGCAGTGCATCATGTACACACTTGCCATCGTCAGAGAACACCCGAACCTTCGACTTGCAGGTCGCCATCGCGCCGAGGGCGGCCATGTGCTCCCCGCGCAGCCCCGCAGACACTGCCCCGACGGGACGTACCTGTACGTACCCGGCTTCGTCTCCCAATGCCTGCACCTGTTCGACAACCGGTGCGTCGTCGGCGACCGGGGTGGTGTTTGCCATGGCGTGTACGCAGGTGTACCCGCCCATGGCCGCAGCCTGGCTTCCAGTGCGCACCGTCTCAAAGTTTTCCTGACCGGGTTCGCGCAGATGAGTATGAAGATCAACCAGGCCTGGCAGCGCGATCAAACCCGAACCATCAATTCTTTCCGGATCTTCTAGATAGCTTGCTGCATCTGGACCTACCGCGACGATTTTTTCGTCCTTGATCGCAATATCTGCGACCTGTTCGCCCTCTATATTTGCGCCTGAAATAAGAATTTCGCTCATTTTACTTTTCCTTCGCTAGCAGCAGGTAGAGAGCTGCCATTCGCACTGACACACCATTTGCAACCTGTTCCACGATTACAGACTTGTCTGAGTCAGCTGCTTCCGCACAAATCTCCAAGCCTCGGTTCATAGGACCGGGGTGCATGACAATGGTCTTTTCGGGGAGCGCCTCGAAACGTTCCCGGTTCAGGCTGTAGAGCCTCCGATATTCCACCGGGGACGGGAAGTATCCGCCGCCGGCGGAGGACATCCGTTCCCGTTGAATACGCAGCATCATTACCGCGTCTGGAGCCGATTTCAGGGCCTCGTCGAAATCATAAGTAACCTCGCACGGCCAGGTCTCGATTCCATAGGGAACCAAGGTTGGGGGTGCGACCAAAGTTACCTTGGCACCGAGTAGATGCAATAGATCTACGTCCGAGCGGGCCACCCGCGAATGTTGGATGTCGCCGACAATGACTACGTGAGCACCGGCGATGTCAGAACCGGCAGGGGCAGGTTTTCCCTGTGCACGGAAGTGCCGGCGCAATGTCATCGCGTCCAGTAGTGCCTGTGTCGGGTGCTGATGGGTACCGTCGCCAGCATTCAGAACCGGCAGTCCGATCCAGCCCGCATGGGCTAGCCGGTGAGCGGCGCCAGAATGGTTGTGCCGCACAACT
This sequence comes from Winkia sp. C0117E2, assembly GCF_056590455.1. Classification (NCBI taxonomy): domain Bacteria; kingdom Bacillati; phylum Actinomycetota; class Actinomycetes; order Actinomycetales; family Actinomycetaceae; genus Winkia; species Winkia sp. C0117E2. The sequence goes on from NZ_JBWPWD010000001.1 coordinate 121,392, forward strand.
ATGGCATCGGCTCCCATTGCCGAAAGAGTTAGGGCGGTGTCTTTTAGCGATTCGCCCTTCGAGACTGAGGAACCTTTCGCGGAAAAGTTAATCACGTCAGCCGACAGTCTCTTTTCGGCGGCTTCAAAAGACTGCCTAGTCCTGGTGGAGTCCTCGAAGAATAGGTTCACTACTGTCTTCCCGCGCAGGGTGGGTAGCTTCTTTACTGCCCTGGACTGAGTCGCTGCCATGGTTTCGGCAGTGTCCAGGATTTCGATAGCTTCGGCTCGGCTCAAATCTTTGATCGATATTAGATGATCCATATTATTTTTCCTGCTCGATTAAAACGGCGTCTTCTCCGTCGATTTCCATGGTGCGAACTACGATCGATTCCTCTTTCGAGGAGGGAAGATTCTTTCCTACGTAATCGGCCCTGATCGGAAGTTCTCTGTGTCCCCTATCCACCAGTACAGCAAGCCTCACAACGGAGGGACGTCCAATGTCTACGAGGGCGTCCAGCGCGGCTCGAATGGTTCGCCCCGAGTACAGAACGTCGTCTACTAACACCACTGTCTTGCCATCAATGCCAGAGTCAGGAATTGACGTCGGGTGGGGGTTTCGCACCGGGTTCTCGGATAGGTCGTCGCGGTACATGGTCGTATCGATGATGCCGAGTGATACGGGAGCACCTTCACGCTCAAGAACCTTGTAGATGCGATTTGCAAGAGGCACCCCGCCAGTGGGAATGCCGAGCAGAACGATCTCGGAGGCATCCTGGTTGCGCTCCAAAATCTCGTATGAAATGCGTTTTAGCGAGCGGGATATATCCTCCCGCGACAGGACTTTTTTAGCCCCTGGGGTAGCGTGCGCCACACCCGCCTCCTTCTCCGCCTCACAGGACGGTCATTAAAGGGTTTGGACACCCCAAGTTTAGCGTCCGAGGGCGGCCCTGTCACTTACGGAAAGCGGCATTAAAGCAGGAGGTGGCGAACATGACAGAAAAATTTTCGGGCCACCCGAAGGTGGCCCAAAAACTATTCCTCTTCCTCGTCTTCCAAGAAGTCGCCAGCAGCCAAATTTGCTAGCGCCTGTGCGACGGAATCTGCTCCAGGTCGTGGCGGCGCATCAGCTTCAGTAGCCTCTTCAGCCCTGACCGATTGATCCGGTTCTTCGGAAGGTACCTCAACTTTGTCGGTTGGCGCCTTCGCAGCTTCTACTGCGTCTTCACCGGCAGCGTCCGATAGCTCAGCCGTATCCGCATCCTCGGTACCGGCTTCGCCGGCGTTGTCCTCTTGGTCAGAACCGGCCTCTTCTACAGGAACAACGACGCTGCCTTCAGGAAGAGTCTCCTTGGCAGGCAAGTCGACGCCCTCTGCAAAATCTTCCGGCACCGTTGCAGAACCAAACACTGCTTGGCGTGCTTTCGACACCTTCAGAATGCGATCCAAAATCGCATTCACAAAAGCGGGCGTCTTGTCAGAGGCAATAACCTCCGAAATAGCCATCGCCTCTTTGATCGCAACGGGACCGTCGATCTCGTCGTTGAACATGATTTCCCATGCCCCGACGCGCAAGATTGCCAGGTCCACTCCCGGCATGCGATCAAGCGTCCAGTTAGTCGCGTTGGCCGAAATAGCCTCGTCGATCTCGTTTACATGGTCCGCAACCCCAAGCACGATTTGGTAGGCGTACGGGGGGATCCCGGTTTGGGCGGTGGACACAACCTGCCTTGCCCGCGCCAAGTCCTTTATCCGCTCCGGGGTAGAGCCAAAGCCGCGCTGGTCGGCTTCGAAGAGGGTATCTACTGCCCTGCTGCGAGCCTTCGTTCGACCAGTAAACTTCCTATTTTTCTTCCTTGACATTATTCGGTCACGCGCGAGACGTATTCACCGGTACGGGTGTCCACCTTCACCTTAGTGCCCTGTTCCAGGAAGAGCGGCACCTGGATTTCAGCACCGGTTTCGACGGTGGCAGGCTTAGTACCGGCATTGGAACGGTCACCCTGCAGACCGGGCTCGGTGTAGGTGATCTCGAGGGTCACCTGCGGGGGCAGTTCTACGAAAAGAACGTTGCCCTCGTTGAAGGAGACGATGACCTTCTGGCCTTCGAGCATGAACTTCTTGGCGTCGCCAACAATGTCCTCGGGGATTTCTACCTGCTCGTAGTTGTCATCATCCATGAACACGAAGAATTCGCCGTCGTTGTACAGGTAGGACATGTCGCGGCGATCGACGGTAGCTGTCTCGACCTTGACCCCGGCGTTAAAGGTCTTGTCGATGGTCTTGCCAGACAGGACGTTCTTCATCTTGGTGCGTACGAATGCCGGTCCCTTGCCAGGCTTGACATGCTGAAATTCGACTACCTGCCACAGCTGGTTGTCGATCTTTAGCACCATACCGTTCTTTAGGTCATTGGTCGTTGCCATTAGTGTGTCCTTTCAAAAATTTTCACTCTGACTTTAAACACTACCTGCTTCAAGCGCAAACCCGTTATTTTATAGGCCGAGCTCACGGATTATTGCTGCGGCGCTCTCTTCAGGAGTGGCCTCGGAGGTATCTATTTCTACCGCGGCCAGTGGGCGTAGTTCTTCTTCACGGCGTTTCTTTAGTGCGGCAAAGGTTGCATTTGGGGTGCCGAGGGCGATTGAGCGAGGCGCGTTTAAGCCGTTGCGCACCGCCAACACGTGAGTCCTGGCATTGAGTAGCACAACCGGAGATTTTCCAAGGAGCTCTGCCACGGCGGCGTAAGTGGGACCCGCCGATGGCAGCCCTACCACTGCGCAACCCGAGTTCAGCCCCTTCAAGCATTCTTCGAGTTCGACCTTTCGGTATGCCTCTTCCCCATCATTTAGCAAAATTGCGCTTCCGCCACGCTCGGCCATATGGGCCTCGGTGTCCCAAAAGCTAAGTTTCATTGCCTTTGCAAGGCACTCTCCGACGGTGCTGACTCCTGCTGCAGGCAGACCGAGCAGTACTAGTCTCACTTATTCACCTTCATAAATGCGCGCTGTAAGACGGATGTATCTTCGATCGGAACCGTAACAGGCTTTGCCAACCCTTGCAGCAGAACCATACGGATTACGCCGCCACGCACCTTCTTGTCGGCTTTCATTGCCTCAAGCAAGCGGGGGAAATCTGCTCCGTCGTAGCTGGTGGGCAACCCCAAATAAGAGATGACTTCTTGATGCCGGCGAACCAGCTGCGAACTAATCATGCCTAGTTCATGCGCGACATGAGCGGCAAACATCATGCCAAGTGCCACAGCGTTTCCGTGCCGCCACTGGTAGTTTTCTACCTTCTCAATAGCGTGGCCGAAAGTATGTCCGTAATTCAGAATTTCGCGCAGGCCAGCCTCGTGCAGGTCTTGGGACACTACGTTCGCTTTGACCCGGATTGAACGAGAGACAATCTCGACGAGCCGGTCGTCCTCGGGTCCAATCTCTTCATTTTCCAATAGTTCAAGAATGCGCGGATCGGCAATAAAACCGCATTTGACCACCTCGCCAAGACCTTCGATCAAATCGTCTTTAGGCAGTGACTTCAGGTAATCCAAATCGCACACCACCGCTCGCGGAGTGTAAAACGAACCCACCATATTCTTGCCGATTGGGGTGTTGATGCCAGTCTTGCCGCCAACCGCAGCATCGACCATCCCCAGTAACGAGGTCGACATGGCAATATGATCAATGCCTCGCATCCAGGTGGCGGCTACGAATCCAGAGAGGTCAGTGGTCGCTCCCCCGCCTAGACCGATTACCGTGTCTTCTCGCCCGAATCGTTCCAAGCCAAGAGTTTCCCAAGCATTAGACAGGCAATCAACGCTCTTCTGCTCTTCCGCGTTCGGGGTAATAAATCCCTGCACCTGCCTGCCCATTTCCTCCAGGACTGCTGCTAGTTCGATGCATTCCTTCTTCATATCTTCGGGGGCAATCAGCAATACTTTGCGAGAGGCAGAGGCAATGAGTGAATCTATCTTTGCCTTCGCGATACCTCTTCCGATGCGCACTGCGTACGGGGCATTTCCGTCTACTCCGATTAGCTCATGCTGGCTACGCATTAGGTCTTCAGCAACTTCGGCTACCGTACGCCCGTCAGTTTCTATCGCTATGGTGCAGACGGATCGGTAGGTTTGCTCGCGCTGCGCATAGAGCTTCGTGAGCGCAGGCAGCGGGTCTTCTCCGAGTAACGGTCGGGAATCGGACTTTCCGACTCGGGCAGCGGAAACAGTCGGGCTCGCTTTTAGGTAGACCGTTTCATGTCCGCTTACGAGTGCCGCTGCAGCCGAAGTACTTAGAGCTCCCCCGCCCAGCGCAATAAGATCTGGCGCCTCCTGCAGCGCTCGTCGGATTGCCTCTTGTTCGTAGCGGCGAAACGCGCCCTCTCCCTCACTGGAAAATATTTGCGGGATGGATTTTCCGGCAATATCCGGTATCAAATCATCCGTATCGATGCTGGTCAGACCATACTTGTTTGCCAGGTATTCACTGACCGAGGTTTTTCCGGCACCGGGCATGCCGGTTAGGAAAATGCTCACGCCAACCCCCTCGAATTGAGCGTGGCAACATAGGCACTGACCGCGGCCTTGATCTGTTTTACCGAATATCCTCCAGTGTGTTCCAGCAAGGCCTGTAGCAAGGTGAGGGCGACCATCGCTTCTGCGATTACGGCGGCTGGAGCCACTGCACAGACATCGGAGCGCTGGTGTATTGCAGTGTCTGCCTTGCCGGTTTCGATGTCAAAGGTGCGCAGCGCCCTGGGCACCGTGGAGATTGGCTTTAGCGCTGCCCGTACCCGAATATCTTCTCCATCGGACATTCCACCTTCGATGCCGCCGGCTCGATTTGAGGCGCGGTGAGGATGGCCATCTTCTACCAGGATCTCGTCGTGGGCAGCTGATCCCGGCCGGTCGGCAGTAGCGAACCCGTCCCCGACCTCGACCCCTTTGATCGCCTGGATCGACATCAGGGCTTCTGCGAGACAGGCATCTAGGCGCCGTTTTCCCTGTACATGAGTACCTGCAAGACCAAGCGGAACCCCGGACGCAATAACTTCCACCACTCCGCCTAGCGTGTCGCCTTGTTTCTTTGCCTCGTCTATAGCTGCCACCATCTGGGCGGAGGTGGCAGCGTCGAAGCAGCGAACCGGATCTTCATCCAAGGCTGCCTTGTCATCGGCGCAAGGCTGAGGAGCCCACTCCGGTACATGTACCCCTCCTAGAGCTACTGTGTGCGAGACGGTACGGATCCCAAAGGCCTGCTCCAGGGTCTTTTGTGCGACTACCCCAAGTGCCACCCGCATCGCAGTTTCGCGAGCCGAAGCCCGCTCCAACACCGGGCGAGCATCTGGTAGATCGTAGGCTGCCATACCCGCCAAATCTGCATGTCCTGGACGGGGGCGAGTAAGTGGTTTGTTGCGGGCAATCTCGCGTTCATCGCCCTTGCCGGCGTCCACCTTAAGGGCTGAGGCCGGCACCGGATCCGGGCTCATGACGGTCTTCCACTTCGGCCACTCAGAGTTCTCAATCAGTATGGCAATTGGGGCACCAGTGGTCACTCCGTGCCGTACCCCACCCAAAAAACGGACCTTGTCCGCTTCCCATTTCTGGCGCGCTCCACGCCCATAGCCGAGCCGTCTTCTAGCTAGCCCATCCTGTAAATCTTTAGTAGTTATCTCCACTCCCGAGGCAATGCCATCGATAATTCCGACTAACCCTTCGCCGTGGGATTCCCCTGCAGTAAGCCAAATCATGCCTATAGTGTTCCACATTCTTGCTGAAGGGCGTGAAATCGTTCCGGAGGTCAGAAGATAAGGGCAGAAAGGTAGCCACCCAAAATCAGGTAGGGACCAAAGGCGATCTGCGCCCTCGGATTATGGGTTCTTAGGATCGCTACGAGGGCGCCGCAGCCGGCAAGTAGGAAGGATCCAGCTACCGCCCAGAGCGGCCCGGCCGAAGAAATTGTCACGGGCCAAGATAAGGCTACTGGAGCAAGACGCACATCGCCGAAGCCCATTTTGGTAACTACGGAGAAGAGCGCAAAAAAGCAGAATATCCCGAGCGCAGATGCGGCTAGGGGAAGAAGGACGCCCCGGTAGGCGGCCACTGCTGAGCACAAGAGCGCTCCCCCGCCTGCCCACACCCATAATCTTGGCAACCGATGGGCAGCAAAATCGCACAGTAGGGGCACGGAAAGAAACCCCGCAATACTTAGCCCTACCCAATGCGCCCTCGAGCATAACGCAAGTCCGCACAATCCCAAGGACACCAGCGCATATGTGTAGCGTCTATTCCATCTTGGCGCCTCGATGCCAGCGCTGGTGCAGTAGCGCGCACAGGTAGCGGGACCAAAATACACCGCTGCCCCTACGCCGCCGAGGCAGATTGCCAAGCTAAGAACGGGCCCGATCCATTGCATCGCGCATAGCTTCCACGTCCGGAGTTGCTCCAACCATCAGCACTACCTGCGCCACAGCCTGATAAAGCAGCATATCGGTACCGGGAACAACCTTAGCCCCGGCATCACTGAAAACCTGCGCCAGGGCGGACATTCCACCCGCGTAGGCGACATCCAAGAGTGCCTGGCGCGGCTTTGCGACCGCTCCAATGCCACCTGCCCACTTGTCGGCAACCCTTGCAGGCAGAGTCGAAATTAGCACGTCCGCCTTTGAGATGGCATCGATCATCTGATCAGAACCCAACCGACACTGTGTAATCGGAAAATCCATCCGAGCCGCTGCTCCGGCAACCGAGCCACCCCCAGAGAAACTGCGGGCACAAACTGTAACGTCCCTAGCCCCCATCCACTTCAGGGCAGCTAAAGCGGACGACGCAGTAGCCCTCGCACCTAGGATGACAGCCGATCTGGGCTCTACCTCATCTAAGGCGCGAACGATCCCTTCGACGTCGGTATTAGTTCCTTTTAGGCCGGGAAGTACGGTGTTGACAGCGCCAACTACCCGTGCCAGCTCGGTAAGCTCCAATGCAGGCAGAATTATCTGCTTGTTAGGCATGGTTACCGAAAATCCCCGCCAACCAGGATCAGCTTCTGCCTCCTTGATCGTGGCAACAGCCTGTTCTTGCGGCACGCGTATGGCCTTGTACTGCCAGTCAGAGCGCCCTAGGGACCGGTACGCAGCTTGATGCAGTACCGGTGACAGAGAATGTTCAATTGGGTCGCCGATGACCGCAGCCCACATTAGCTCTCACAAACCTTTGGGTTGTTCTTGCAATATTTCTTGAGTTCTTCGACGTTAGCATTTTGCTGGTCCAAGTTCTCGGCAAATTTAGTTTCACCAGTTTCTAGATTGACCGTGGTGTAATACATCCACTTGCCATCTGCCGGAGCAAGAACAGCTTGCAACGCCTTGTCCGAGAACGTTCCGATTGGAGTAGGAGGCAGTCCCTTTTGCAGATAGGTGTTGTAGGGATTGTCTGCTTTCAGATCGTCAGCGGTGGGAATGCCACCGGACTTACCAACGCCATACAGTACGGTGGAGTCCATGTCTAGTTTTCCTGCCGTATCCGAGTTCCCAGCCGCAAGGCGATTCTCGATGACACGGGCGACCATCGGGTAATACTTCTCGACGTTTACCTCTTTTTCCAGAATAGAGGCCTTCGTCATTACCTCTTCCCACTTCTCCTCGGGGACCTTGTGGTCTTTCAGCTTTGAAATGGTTGCATCAACCATCGTCTCCAGGACGTCTGCGGGTTCAGTCCCGGGCGTTACTGTATAGGTGTCGGGAGCCAGCCAGCCCTCTAGGTTGCCTTTCGCTACCTTGGGCAGCTTGGACTTAGCTACTTCTGCAAAAGCCTTCTCCACTTCGTCCGGATTGAACTGATCGACATTCTTTAGTCGTTCCTTAGCTTCCTTTACAGTGAAACCTTCAGGAATTGTTACCTTTAGATCCGCCTTAGAAGCCGGGTCAAGAAGGGCAGCTACCGCTCCCGCACCCGACATCTTCTTCTTCAACTTGTATGCCCCAGGCTGGATAGCAGGGGCCTGCGCATTGGCGTCGAATGCCTTGGCAAATGCCTTTGCAGAAGCAACTACGCCTTGCTTTTCCAAAATTTTGCCAATGTCTGTCCCGGAGGATCCCTCAGGAATCTCGACGCTTACTGGTGTTGTCCCAGGGCCGGGATAGTCAGGCGCCTTCGCGAAGAGTCCAGACCCCATTACCGCTCTCATACCCAGTGCAGCAGCACATACCACCACGAAGGTCGCAAGCAGCATCACGATGGTAGTCTTCACGCGACGCCTACGCCGGCGCCTCTTGCGCTCAGCTGGTCCTTCAGTAGGACGGAGCTGCGCCTGAGGGCGGCGCCGCACTTTGATCTTCCGTCTCTGCTGGCGCATCTGCGCGCGAGAAGGAAAACTTTTCGGGCCTTCACTATCCGGTGTCATCCTGGTCCTTATAACTTCTGGCCTGCAGGCCGATCGTTAATTCTTTCGTATTCCAAAGCTTGCTGCAGGATAACCACAGCTGCCTGCTGATCTACCAGCTGCCTTTGCTGCCTGGAATTCATTCCTGCTTCACTCATCTGAGTGTGTGCCGAGACGGAGCTTAGTCGCTCATCGACCATGCGAATCGGCACCGTAACTAGCGAGCGCAATCCGCGCGCCCATTTCAGCGCCATCTTTGCGCTCTTGCCGCTATTGCCGGCCAAGGTAACCGGCTTACCAACGATTATCTCTACTGCCCCTACCTCATCGACTAAATCCGCGGCCTCGTATAGATCCGCATCATATTTGTCTTTGGCAATAGTGGTCTTTGGGGTGCACAGTATCGTATCGGCGTCACACACCGCGACACCGATGCGAACTGTGCCCACATCAAAAGCGATTCTGCTGCCTTTGCGCATTAGGCCTTCGATACAGACTCGACTATGTGTTCAAGCGCAGTTGGAGCAGCCTTGGGGTTTTGGCCTCCCCCCTGGGCAATGTCAGGACGGCCACCGCCGCCACCGCCCATTAGCTTGGCGGCCTCGCGTACGAAGTCTCCGGCACGCAAGCCGGCAGTGCGGGCGCCCTCATTAGTTGCTACCACAATGCCAGGCTTGCCCTTAGAAATGCCAGCAACTGCCACTACAGCTGGAAGGTCTTCGCCTAGACGCTCGCGGACGCCAAGTGCCAAAGTCCGAAGATCGTCTGCGGAGCCTACTTCACCGGCAAAATGGGCTACTACCAGCTTGTCTCCTACCCTCTTGGCATCGGCGGCTATCTGAGGAATTGCCGCCTGCAACGCCTGCGAACGCATATTTGCCAAGTCTTTTTCAGCCTTCTTCAGGCGAGCCATCATGGTCTGTACGCGATCAGCGAGTTCTACAGGGGTGACTCCAAGCATGCCCGATACCTGATTGACCAGGGCATGCTCCTTTGCCTGGAATCCAGTAGCAGCATCGCCTACCAATGCTTCAACACGGCGTACGCCCGACCCGACTGAGGATTCACCCAATATGGCAATCCTGCCGACGTGTCCGAGCGAGGGCACGTGGGTGCCGCCGCAGAACTCTCTGGACCAGCCGTCGCCGATGTCTACGACACGCACAATCGAGCCGTACTTTTCGCCAAAGATTGCCTGTGCCCCTAGCTTTTTAGCTTCTTCGATCGGCAGCTCATAGTCAGTGACCGAAAGATTGAGTCCAAGCCTCCTGTTGGCATCGTCCTCAACGTCCTCGACCATTCCTTCGGGCAGCGCGTTTGGATTGCGGAAGTCAAATCTCATTCGCGAGGGCGCGTTCTCGGAACCTGCCTGCGTTGCTCCCTCACCCAGACGATCCAGCAGTTCCTGGTGAATTACGTGGGTCGAAGTATGGGCCCTAGCAATCTGCAGCCGTCGATCCGTATCGATCTGGGCATGGGCTGGCTCGTCCAAAACCACTTCCCCGTCGGTTAGCGTACCCCTATGCACAGAAAGGCCCTTTACGGGTGCCTGTACATCCAGTACATCAATGACACCGCCAGAAGAGGTGCGGATGGTTCCCTGGTCAGCAAGCTGACCGCCGGCTTCTGCATAGAACGGAGTGCGATCGAGAATCAATTCGACGTTTGCGGGAGCAACAGCCTTAGGCTGCGGTTTGCCGTCGACTAGGATGCCCAGCACTCTAGCATCAGCCTGCGAGTCCGTGTAACCCAAGAATTCAACATTTCCGCCTACCCGGTTCTGCAACTCATGGTAAACGCGAGAGTCAACGTGACCAGTCTTCTTCTTTAGCGCATCAGCTCGTGCCCGTTCACGCTGCTCTGCCATCAACGAACGGAACTTTTCCTCGTCCACGCTGACACCCTGTTCGGCTGCCATTTCCAAGGTCAAATCGATTGGGAAGCCGTAAGTATCGTGCAGGGAAAAGGCTTTTTCGCCAGACAGTACCGGAGAGCTCTTAGACTCCTTCTTGGCATCTTGAACTGCCAGATCCAAAATCGTGGTGCCAGCGGACAGGGTGCGGCGGAAGGAATCTTCCTCCGCAAAGGCGACCTGGGAGATAGCATCCCAGTTACGCTCGAGCTCGGGGTAAGACTGCTTCATGACATCCTTGGAAGCTGTCAGCAAAGTAGGCATTACCGGCGCATCCACGCCAAGTAGCCGCATCGAGCGGACGGCGCGCCGCATCAACCTGCGCAGCACATAGCCGCGGCCCTCATTTGAAGGACGTACGCCATCGCCAATTAGCATGAGCGAGGAACGCACGTGATCAGCCACCTGGCGCATCCGTACATCATCCTGATCGGCGCCACTGTCGTATTTGCGCCCGGACATCTCCTCTGCAGCGGCGATCACGGGGAATACCTCGTCGATCTCGTACATGTTGTCTTTGCCCTGTAACAAGAATGCGAGGCGTTCAAGCCCTAGTCCGGTATCAATGCACTTGGCATCCAGTTCGCCCAGCAGCGGGTAATCCTTGCCCTTACCCTCGCCACGAAGGTACTGGTCGAACACTAGGTTCCAGATTTCTAGGAAGCGGTCACCGGCAACGTCCTTCGCGGGGCCTCCATCCGGGCCGTACTGACTGCCGCGATCAAAATGGATCTCGGCACACGGGCCTGCAGGACCGGGCTGACCGGTATCCCAGAAGATCTCTTCCCGCGGTAGCCCCTGCAAGTGGGCCGGATCAATGCCAATCTGATTCAACCAAATATCTTTAGCCTCGTCGTCCTGGTCCCAGATCGTTACCCACAGCTTGTCGCCATCCAGGCCATACTTGCCCTCAGCAATGGAACCGGTAAGCAGGTCCCACGCAAACTTCGAAGCCTCTTCTTTGAAGTAGTCACCGAACGAGAAGTTGCCGCACATCTGGAAGAACGTACCGTGCCTAGTCGTCTTCCCGACCTCGTCAATGTCATTGGTGCGGATGCACTTTTGCACTGACGCAGCCCTGGGCCACGGAGCTTTCTCGGTGCCAACGATGTACGGAATGAAAGGAACCATCCCGGCAATGGTGAACAAAATCGACGGTTCCGGGCTCACTAGCGGCACGGATTCGCGGATCTCGTGGCCGTGAGCGCCAAAATAATCTAGCCAGCGCTGCCTAATTTCAGAGGTACGCACAGAAGGCACCTTTCAGTATGTAGGGCGAACATGTTTGCCACTGGAGGGCGCAAGCAATGTCCGCGTAATGTATTCTTCGTTTTCCTTCATAGCATTAGAAAACTGTGAAGCGTAGAAACTAATTTTAGATCGCACAGGCGGGAGTGCTAACAATGCGGCCGCGGCGACGCCAATGAGTATGGCCTTTTTCACTGCCTCTTCCTCCCCTGCAGCACTTCCCGAGTAGCCGCACTAAAAGCAGCCAGTTTGATAAGCGGACGTCCCACCGTAGAAGACACCAAGGTGGACACCGCAGAAGCATCCTGGGCCATCTGCGAAGCAGAGGTGGTCACCGTATCTACCTTTGCCAGTTGGGTGTTTACCTCGGTAATAGTCTTCGAGGCCTCCTGCACAGTACCCCTTGCATCGACGGTAATGTCCTGCACAGACTTGCGCAGTTCGTCAATAAGCCCACCTAGCTTCAATAGCGGGACTGCCAGCAGTAGAACCAGCACGGCAAATGCGATAGCCGCCACCATCCCCGCAACTGTTCCAAGATGCATAAAAACTCTCCTTATAAACGGGATCTATCTAAGAGTACCTGAATAAGAAGACGCCCCGGAACCAGCAGGCTCCGGGGCGCACTATAAGTAAGATTAGCGAGAGTAGTATTCGACTACTAGCTGTACATCGCAGACGATCGGAACGTCGTCACGCTTGGGGGTCTCCTTCAGCTCGAAGCGCAGCTTCTCAAGAGCAACATCGAGGTAGGAAGGTACCTCAGGCAGGACGTCGCGGTGCGAACCGGCTGCTGCAACCTGGAACAGATCCTTGGTTACCGAAGCGGGCTTGACGTGGACAACCTGGCCGGGCTTCACGTGGAAGGACGGACGGTCGACGATGCGGCCATCGACCATGATGTGCCTGTGCACAACGGCCTGACGAGCCTGGGCAATGGTGCGAGCGAAACCAGCGCGCAGTACCAGAGCGTCTAGACGAGTCTCCAGGTAAGCGATCAGGTTATCGCCAGTCTGGCCACCGCGGCGCTTCGCATCAGCGAATGCGCGACGCATCTGGGCCTCACGAATACCGTACTGAGCGCGCAGACGCTGCTTTTCCTTCAGTCGGACGGCGTAGTCAGATTCGCTACGACGACGGGCACGACCGTGCTCACCGGGACCGTAGGGACGCTTTTCAAAGTGGCGCTGAGCCTTGGGAGTAAGCGCAATACCGAGGGCGCGGGACAGGCGAACCTGGCGGCGCGAGCGGTTAGAGTTAGACATAACCTTTTCTTTCTGTCGAAGTTATTTGCGTGCTTATGCACGGGGCCAACACATACGGCTAAGACCCCAGTGTTGCGGTAAAGCAACCCCACCAGACTAGCGCATTCGCAGCATATTGCGAACCTGGGCAAGAGTTTTCCCAATGTGGGATTCATTACCATGGCTAGTTGGCTCGTAGTAGATAGTGCCATCCAAGCCGTCTGGAAGATACTGCTGGCCCGCAATTCCCGCGGGATCGTCGTGGGGGTATTTGTAGCCTTTGCCGTGCCCCAGCCCCTTTGCGCCCTGGTAGTGCGCATCGCGAAGATGGGCAGGAACGGGCGGGGCCCCTTCCCTTCGTATCTGCGCAATCGCCGAATCAATAGCAGTGATTGCCGCATTAGATTTTGGCGCAAGAGCCACCGCAATAGCCGCTTCAGACAGGATAATTCTTGCCTCCGGCATCCCTACGAGCGCTACCGCCTGAGCCGCTGCAACAACTACGGGAAGCAAGCCACGGTCTGCAAGCCCCACATCCTCGGCAGCCGCAATCATGATCCGTCGGGCAATAAAGCGGGAATCTTCTCCGGCCTCAATCATTCGCGCCAAATAGTGAACAGTCGCATCCGGGTCTGAGCCCCGCATCGATTTGATAAACGCCGAGATCACGTCGTAGTGCTGGTCTTCGTCATAACGCACTAGGGCTTTGTCGGCACTGACTTCGACATCGGCAACCTCTATTGTGGTCCGCTCGTTATCGATCGCTGCCCCTGCCGCAGCTTCCAGCAAAGTCAGAGACCGCCGCCCATCAAAGCCCGCCGTGCGCAGCAGTAGCTCTTCTGCCTGCTCAGATATGTCGATTTTGCCGCCAAAGCCTCGCTCGTCAGTTAGCGCCCTACGCACTAAAGTCCTCAGATCCCCTTTAGTAAGAGGATTTAGCGTGAGCAGCAACGACCTGGATAGCAGGGGCGAAATAACCGAAAACGAAGGATTCTCTGTAGTGGCAGCTACCAGTGTCACCCACCTATTTTCCACGGCAGGTAAAAGAGCATCTTGTTGAGATTTCGAAAACCTGTGCACCTCGTCCACGAAGAGGACTGTTTCCGCTCCGTTAGATGCCAAATGGTGCCGTGCCGAATCGATCACCGCGCGCAATTCTTTCACGCCGGCAGACACCGCAGAGACCTCGGTAAAGCGCCGCCCTGACTGCCGTGCAACTAGGTAGGCAAGAGTAGTCTTTCCAGTTCCAGGCGGCCCCCACAGAATAACCGAGGACACGCCAGATTCTTTAGGCTCTAATAGCCTGCGCAACGGTTGCCCCGGTTTCAGCAGGTGCCCCTGCCCTACCACCTCGTCAAGCGAGGTCGGGCGCATGCGTACTGCCAGTGGAGAGTTTTGTTCAACGGCCGGAACGCCTACCTCTTCCATCCCGCTCGCTTCGAAAAGATCCATAGTCCTACCCTAGCGGAATGGCACTACCGGAGTGTTAGAGCGCTCTTGCATCCTCCAGTACTCCTGGTATCGATCGAAATGGTCCAACACGTCGTGGATCAGCGCTGATTTCGAATAGCCCATCACGTTGTAGTCCCCATCGCCATTAGGGAGGTGCACTTCCAACCTGGTAGAACGTGCTGAAGAGAGCGGCACACCTGCATATACAGCCGCGGGAGTATCTACCGCAAGGATGCGGTAGATGAACTGGTCCGGTCCCGTAAAGGCAGTGAGCTTCAACCGATCGTAGATTCGGCGATCCTCAACTTCTTCTACCGAATCTGTATCGGCACGTACTACCTCAGAAGAAATTCCTTGCCGCTGCAGCTCCCTGGCAATTGTTTCGAGGGCGGGTTGGGCCACGCGGGTGATGTACTTGCTAGCCTGTGCCGGACTAACCTGGTCGAAAGTGCGGGCGAGGCGATCGTGCCAGGATGCCCCATCCGTACCGGAGCCAGCTACAACATTCCTTGCCGAGTGTTCAAGCATCACTACTTTGGAGCGTTCTTCCCGAAGTGCCTTTGCGAGTCCGATCATCACCAGGATCATTACAAAGGCAAATGGCAACCCCATAATGATCGTTGCGTTCTGCAGCGCGTGAATACCCCCTACAACCAGCATTGCAACGGTGAGTACTCCCACCAGCACCGCCCAGAATATCCTTAGGGAAGCCTTCGCGTCCGATCTGGCGGTTGGTAGGTTAGAGCACAAATTCGCCATCACCAGGGCGCCAGAATCAGCAGAGGTAACGTAGAAAAGCAGCCCAACAAAGGTTGCTAGCCCAATAGTAAAGAAGGGCGCCGGGTAAGTTTGCAAGAGCGCGTAAAAACCAGATTCTGGAACCGCGATCGTATTCCTAGCAAAATCAAGGTTGCCAGAGCGCACCAGATCGATGGCAGCGTTACCAAAGACGGAGATCCAAAGCACCACGTACGAGAACGGAATGAGCATAGTGCCTATTACGAATTCTCGTAGGCTTCGTCCTCGGGAAATCCTCGCTAGAAACATGCCAATAAAGGAAGCCCAGGCTACCCACCATGCCCAGAAAAATAGGGTCCACGCCCCCATCCAGAGCCCCTTGTCCTCATAAGGGAAAGTCTGCATGCTCCTGGATGGGAATGTCTGCACAAAATCCCCGATGTTGGATGCCATAGCATTTAGCAGAAAGCTAGTCCTTCCAGTAAACAGCACCCATCCAATAAGGAACACCGCTAGAAACACGTTCAGCTGGGACAGGATCCTGATCCCCTTATTTACACCGGTCGTGGCCGAAGCGGTAGCCATTATTACCGCGAGCACCACCAGAATGATTTGTACTGGTAGGCCACGGCCCGTCCCAAAGAGGATGTCCAGCCCAACATTTAGCTGCACTACCCCGATTCCCAGCGTGGTCGCTACCCCAAAGATGGTGCCGAGGATTGCAGCCGAATCAACTAAGTGTCCAAGCGGACCATCAATACGCTTGCCCAATACCGGGAATAAAGACGAGCGCACCGAAAGGGGCATCTTCCGGCGGTAGGCAAAATATCCCAACGCGATCCCCATGAGTGCGTACATCCCCCACCCGGTTATGCCGTAGTGAAAGATCGTCCACACCGGTGCTTCCGCTGCCGCTTGCAGACTCTGGCCTTTTCCCGAGGGCGGATTCATGTAGTGATTTATGGGTCCGGCCACTGAAAAGAACATGATGTCCGTGCCAATTCCCGCAGCGAACAACATTGCCGCCCAGGAAAACAACGAAAACTCCGGTCTTGAGCTTGGGGGGCCTAGACGCACCCGCCCATACCGGGAGAAGCCAAGGTACAGGACAAAGACAATGATCGCACTGGCCAAACACACGTAGAAGGAGCCAAACCACCTGCAAATCCAAGCTACAGCTGTTCCCAGCACCGATCCGGCCTGAACTGGCGCAATAATCGCCCACAGGGCGATCGCTCCGATGCCTAGTGCCGAACCAATGAATACGGGATAGCTCACTTTTACGTGCCGTATCTGACCGGTGCTCATCTTCCCTCCCTAGCGATTAAACAGTTTGGGGCCGACGATTTTTCGCCGGCCCCACCTGCTAACCAATGAAATCTACAGCTCCAGCGCCTTCACGCTTTATTTCCGGGATGCCGCTAGTCACATCTACCACCGTGGTAGGCCCTTCCGCCCCACACGGACCATCGATGATCGCATCCAGCAAATAACCGATCTGGTCTCGAATCTGCCAACCGTTTACCTCTGGCTCGCTCTGCCCAGGCAGTATTAGCGTCGAAGACATCAGCGGTTCGCCTATTTCGTTCACCAAAGCCTGAGTGATCTTATGCTTCGGGATGCGTACCCCCACCGTGTGCTTCTTGGCATTGAGCATAATGCGGGGGACCTCCTTCGTACCTTTCAAGATGAAGGTATAAGGCCCAGGGGTGAGCGACTTAAGCAACCGGAAAGTCTTGTTATCCACAATCGTCATCTGCCCGACCTGAGAGAAGTCGTGACAAATCAGCGTGTAATCGTGCTTTGGAGGGAGCTTTCTGATCTTCGCGATCGTGTCGATCCCCTGTTTATTTCCAAGCGCACAACCAATCGCGTACCCGGAATCCGTCGGGTAGGCAAGAACGCCGCCAGAGCGAACTACATCGGCAGCCTTCCTAATCAGCCGGTCCTGCGGATTTTCGGGGTGGATCTCAAGAAACTGCGTCAAGGCTATTCCTCTTCGTCGTCCTCTGGAGTGTAATCAACACCCGTTTCAGCACGCTGCTCGTCCGAGATCGGAGCGGGAGCGTCGGTAAGCGGATCCCAGCCGTTGCCGATCTTCGGGAAGGCAATGACATCACGAATCGACGGAGCCTTGCACAGCAGGGACACAATGCGATCCCAACCAAAAGCGATGCCACCGTGTGGCGGTGCACCAAACTTGAATGCATCCAGCAGGAAGCCGAACTTCTCCTGAGCTTCCTCAGGGCCAATCCCCATGACGTTGAAGACTCGCTCCTGCACATCGCGACGGTGAATACGAATCGAACCGCCACCAATCTCGTTGCCGTTACACACAATGTCGTAGGCGTAGGCGAGGGCGTTCTCCGGGTCCTTGTCAAAAGTATCCAGGCACTCCGGCTTCGGAGAGGTGAATGCGTGGTGCACTGCCGTCCACTTCGAGTGGCCGAGCGCAACGTCGCCCTCTTCTTCAGCCTCACCGGTGGGCTTGAACAACGGAGCGTCGACAACCCAAACGAAGGACCAGGCATCCTCGTCAATCAGGCCGGTACGCTTGCCGATCTCGAGCCTGGCCGCTCCAAGGAGTGCGCGCGACTCAGCGGCTTTACCTGCGGCGAAGAAGATGCAATCACCAGGCTTTGCGCCCGTAGCCTCGGTCAGCCCATCCTTTTCAGCCTGCGAAATGTTCTTCGCAACGGGACCACCAAGGGTGCCGTCCTCGGCAACAGTGACATAAGCCAGGCCCTTCGCTCCCCTGGAGCGGGCCCAATCTTGCCACTTATCAAAAGTACGACGCGGCTGGGAGGCGCCTCCCGGCATCACTACGGCACCAACGTACGGGTTCTGGAAGACCCGGAACGGCGTGTCCTTGAAGTACTCAGTCAGATCAACTAGTTCCTGCCCAAAGCGCATATCAGGCTTGTCAGATCCGTATTTCTCCATTGCATCCTTGTAGGTGATGCGCGGAATCGGAGTGGGAATCTGGTAATCGATGAGCGCCCAAATCTCGCGAAGCAGATCCTCGGTAACAGCAATTACATCGTCCTGTTCAACGAAGCTCATCTCGCAGTCTAGCTGCGTAAACTCAGGCTGCCTGTCTGCTCGGAAGTCCTCGTCACGATAGCAACGAGCAATCTGGTAATAGCGTTCCATGCCGGCCACCATCAGCAGCTGCTTGAATAGCTGCGGAGACTGCGGCAGCGCGTACCACGAGCCCGGCTTGAGCCGAGCGGGCACCACGAAGTCGCGGGCGCCCTCGGGAGTGGAACGAGTCAACGTAGGGGTCTCAATCTCGACAAAATCATGCGCATCCAGGACTCGGCGAGCAGCCTGGGAGACCTTAGAGCGCAGTCGGATCGCATACTGCTGAGACTGGCGCCGCAAATCAAGGTAGCGGTACTTGAGGCGCACATCTTCGCTCACCTGGCCTGCGTCCTCGGCATGTGCAGAAACTTGGAATGGTAGCGGTGCGGCCGGATTTAGAACTTCAACATCGTCAGCGAATACCTCAATAGCCCCCGTCGGCAGATTCGGATTCTCGTTGCCCTCTGGACGCTTCTCCACCTTACCGGTGATCTTCACGACAAATTCGCTACGTAGGCCCCTAGCTACCTCTTCGTCGTGGATAACTACCTGGGCAATACCTGAGGCATCCCGAAGATCGATAAAGGCGACCCCGCCATGATCGCGGCGACGGTCAACCCAACCGGCCAGGGTAACGACCTGGTCGACTAGCGATTCGTTCAGCGTACCTATGTTGTGAGTTCGCAGCACGTGCTATTCCTTTCTAGTTTGCGACACCGCTAGACAGGCGGGCGCTTCTGTCCTAGGTTAGCGCGATCTGCATAGTTGACGCCAATGTGCAAATATTGGCCCCGTGCCAACGCAAGACAAATTTCCCGCACAGCGCCTCTTCGCAGTGGTTTCTACCAGTGCTTTCACCATTATCGCGCTCTCTACAATGTCCACAACCGCCATCGCTCCCGTGATTGGACGGGAACTCCATGGCACCCAGTACTTCCCACTGATATTCGGCCTCTCTGCTGGCATGCAGGTGATCTCCACTGTGCTTGCTGGGGTCTGGGTGGACGCGCGAGGGGCAAAACCGAGCCTGTTGGTTGGCACATGCGCGCTGCTAGCTTCCCTACTTGGAGCCGGCCTGGCACCAAATATTGCCACTTTTCTTCTTGCGCGAGCACTGGATGGCATTGCCAACGGCCTAGTCCTAGTTCCCCTATACGTTCTGGCTGCCACACTGGTGCACCCAAATCGGCGCGCGGACATGTTTGCGTTGTTCTCGGCTGCCTGGGTTCTTCCCTCCCTCGTCGGGCCAGTGTTAGCAGGATTTGCTAGTCAAGCATGGGGCTGGAGGGCGACCTATTTGGCACTCGGAATCATCTTTCTTCCGGTCTTACTATTTGCCACTAGGCTGTTCTCCCACATAGAAAATGCTCATCAGGAAGTCCCTAAGGCCATCCGGAACCGCTCAATGTGGGCGGTAATCGCCGGCGGCGCAGTCGTAATATTGCAGCTCTCGTCGGCCCTAACCGGCATGGCCAGGCTTCTGGCAATGGTCGCTGGGATTGTTCTTGCCATTATTGGCATAGGCAAAGTTCTTCCGGCAGGTACTCTGTGGGCTGCCGGCTCCATTCCAGCATGGGTCGGTGCGCGCGGCCTATTTAACGGCTCCTTTATTACCCTGGAGGTATTCATTCCCCTAATGTTGCAAAATACCCGGGGCTATTCGGTGGGAGCATCAGGATTGGCACTCGCTTTAGGCTCAGCTACTTGGGCTGCGGGTTCATTTCTGGGAGGGCGTTCCTTTGCCAGACCAAGACTGGCCACTCTTCCCGTTGCTGGCGCGATTGTGTTGGCCGTTGGCATTGCACTTACTTCCACCGCAGCCTGGCCTAACCTGCCAGCCTGGCTGTTCCTGTTCGGGTGGGTTATAGCGGGCACGGGCATGGGCATGGCATTTGCTCCCCTATCCGTCCTCGTCCTTGGGAAAGCCCCAAAAGAAGAACAAGGCCTACAAAGTGCCAACATTCAGGTGGCAGATTCCTTAGGAATGGCCCTGATCATGGGAATAGTAGCTTCACTGATGTCCGTCTTTACTTCCAGCTACGGCCCCGCCCCGTACCTGCCAGCACTAGGAGTAGCCTTCTTCTGTACCCTCCTGGCCGCACTATCCTCCTGGCGTGGGCAACGTCATAGTCGCAGGACATAGCCATCTAGGTAGGTTACCGATAGGGTTGAGAGCCGGTCTGAATGGAAGAAAATACTTTATGACTTCAAAAACCTTTGCTGATCTTTCCCTGCCCTCCTATCTTCTAGAAGCTGTACAGAAACTAGGCTTCGAAAATCCCACTCCTATCCAGGAAGCGGCAATTCCCGCCCTCTTGGCTAAGCAGGACGTAGTCGGCATTGCGCAAACCGGTACGGGCAAGACTGCGGCTTTTGGGCTGCCGCTGCTTGCCCATGTAGATGGCGAGGGCGTACAGGCCCTGGTGCTAGCCCCCACCCGTGAGCTCGCGCTGCAATCCGCATCTGCAATTGGCGCTTTCGCCTCCGCAGCGAAAGACACAAACGTGGTTGCCGTCTATGGCGGTAGCCCCTACGGTCCACAAATCGGCGCTATTAAGGCCGGTGCGCAGGTAGTCGTTGGTACTCCCGGCCGCGTCATCGATCTGATTGAAAAGGGTGCTTTAGACCTTTCTGGCGTACGTTTCTTCGTCCTAGACGAGGCCGACGAAATGCTGCGCATGGGCTTTGCTGAAGATGTGGAAACCATTGCCGGCTCAGTGCCCGATGATTCGGTAACTGCCCTCTTCTCGGCTACCATGCCTCCCGCCATTAAGAAGGTCGCACAGACCCATCTAAATGATCCGGTAGAGATCTCTATTGCCCGCCAGTCCACCACTGTCTCGACTGTGCACCAGACCTACGCGGTAGTTCCTTTCAAATTCAAGAACGTGGCGCTCGCCCGGGTCCTTTCAACCATGGATTCGGGAGCAACTATTGTCTTCGTTCGCACTCGTCTGGACGCTGAAGAAGTAGCAAATGACATGACGGCGCGTGGTTTTCGTACCGCAGCCATCTCTGGAGATGTTGCCCAGGCCGAACGTGAACGTATTGTCGAAAGGCTTCGCAATGGCACGCTTGACGTCCTAGTTGCCACTGACGTGGCTGCGCGCGGCCTAGACGTGGAACGCATCGAGCTCGTAGTCAATTTCGATGTTCCTCGCCAAGACGAAGCTTATGTTCACCGGATTGGCAGGACGGGTCGCGCTGGCCGCGAAGGAACCGCTCTGTCCTTCTTTACGCCGCGCGAACGAGGCAAGCTCCGCCAAATCGAAAAGCTTACCGGCACCAAGATGGAAGCCGTTCGCGTTCCTTCGCCGCAGCAGGTACGCACCCACAAGGCGCACCAAATTTTGGATAAGTTGCCCGAGCGAATTGCCTCTAAGGGACTCGAGCTGTACTTCGGACTTATCGAGGAACTGGCGGAAGAGCAGGGAATGTACATTGCCGACATTGCTGCAGCCCTACTCGCCCTCGCTGTGGGCGACACCGCCTCCTCTAAAGAGGATATTCGCAGTCGTTCTGGCCATTCGCCTCGGATTCGTCGCGAAGAATTTGTCGATGAAGACGGCGAGTTCCTCTACGCCGTTTTCGAAGAAGGCCGTGACTCTGGCAAAGACAAGCGTGGCCGCTCCGCCAAGGGTAGGCGCGAGGGCGGATCACGCCGCAACGGGCATGCGCCAATGCGCGGGGCCAAGCGCTACCGTGTGGAGGTCGGCCGCCGGGACGGGGTTAAGCCAGGATCGATCGTAGGAGCAATAACCGGCGAATCTGATCTGCGCGGCAAGGATCTGGGGAGAATCGAAATCTTCCCCTCCTTCTCGTTAGTTGAGATCGCTGGCGGCATCTCTGGGACCGAGGCGAAGCGCATCGGCAAGGCCAAGGTTGCCGGTCGAGCCCTGCGCATTCGTGAGGACCGCGGTCCTAAGCACTAAGTAGTTTCTGCAGGCCCTGGTAGGCCGACAGCCGCTCGTTGATCGGCTCTGCCAGTGCTATGCGCAATTGCGTTCCTATAGCTTTCCTTAGCTTGCGTTCTGCCCGCCGGGTGGCCCGTGCCGCTCCGTTCATAACGAATAGTGACGAGACGAGCGCGGTAAGCGCTCCGGCGAGCAAACCCCCAACAAGTAATTCCAGTGGGATGGGCAGCCCCTGCCACGTAGGCGGAGACACCTCTATCGCAAGGAAATGCAGGACAAAGTTGACGGCGAGCCATCCGAGTCCGGCAACCGCTACCCCAGCAAAAATAAGCTGCAAGAATGCGACCATTCGCCACCACAGCGGTACTCGGCGTTCATCTAACTGGGCTTTGCCAAGGGCGCTATCGAGCGGATCAGCTAATGTGGGCAGTATTTCCGCCACCGTGGCAGACATGTCCGAGCGATAGGCGGCAGGTAACGAACGCGTCTTGTTAGCCCCCACCTGCCGTACCGACCGAGCCAGATCGGAACTGGTAATGGCAGGTGCGGCCGGTAGCGAGGTATGCCCTATCACCTTGTTGCCCGCATTGATTCGCAACCGCCGCAGTGGATCCGGACGCAGGCGTCGCACCCACGAGATTACCGGCCAGCCGGTCCATAAGCCGGCTCGATGTTTGTACGATTTGCCGACTGCTTGGGCTACGGTTTGGGCGCCCGAGGAGCGAAATGCCGCATCGCTGACGCCTGTTAAGTCCCGATCGGCAACGGGGGCTCCAACCTTACCCGTGCCCACTTCCTTGGCAAGTTCTGCCCTAATTGAGTCAAGGTCCGCTTCAAGCCGCTGCCATGCTGCTTGTTTTTCTTCTGCCATAGAGGAAACGGTCTGACGAAGCCGATCTATCCCTTCCCCGCTAAGTGCGGATACTCCTAAGACTGTCGTATCAACGCCATCCGAAGCAAAAACCTGCTTGCAGTGGGCCAGAAGACGCGCCTGCTCCGCTACTGGTACCTGATCGATATGGGTCATAACTGTGCGGGTTATTCCGGCATGAGCAGCAAAGGAGCGAACGAAGCCCTGATGAAGGCTAGCATCGGCATATTTTTGCGGATCGACAACCCACACCAACACGTCAACTTTCTTTGCAAATTCGGCGGTAATCTGCCTGTGTTCAATCGCGTAGGAGTCTACGTCTGGCAAATCCAGCAGCACCGTGTTGGGCGGGAAGTTGGGATCGCGCACTACCGCCCTCTCGGCTACTCCGAGCCAATCCAACACTCGGTCTGCATCTGCGCCTTCTGCAACGGCCGCTAACGGTGAGGTAGTGGTTGGACGGCGCGCGCTGGCGCTGGCAATCTCGGAGCCCGCAACGGCATTGAAAAGAGAGGATTTTCCGGACCCAGTGGCACCCAGGAAAGCCACTACCGTGGTCTCCATACCGGCATCCATCCTACCTGCCGCATTTTGCCGAACTGCCTGGTAGCGCCTGGATATTTCTGCGGGAAGCATTTCCTTAGTCGCAGCAAATACCTCATCAAACAACTCGATCTTGTCTATCAGGCTCACTATTTCCACCCCTGCGCAACCTGATTAGCTGCCTGGCGCAGCGGTTCGATAGGTTCAGCTTCAGGGATTGCATCATAGGCATCCGCGAGGACGAAATCCAGTAGCTCTGCCACTCTGGAGAGTAAATCTTCACGTGCTTCCCGAGCCATCGTTCGTACGGCCTGATCACCGAACACGGCCTCTAAAAGACGCTGCGCTACAACGGCAGTCCCGCCAGCTACCCCAAGCTCGGCTCCGGTAAGTCCCCCGGTTGAAGCAAAGATGACAAGCATCAGCGCAACTCCAAGGACGTTTACCCCGATCGAGAGGATGCGTGCAGTAGTCTTCTTTGAATCTGACTGTTCGCGCAGCCGAGTCAACAAGGAACGCTGCCATTGACGCACCAAATATGCGCCTTTTTCAACCAGTACTTGCTCATCTAACGGGGATAGCTGCGCCCCTAAATTTCTTGTTTCCGCACGCTTCGACCAGCGCAGCGCCACTTGTTCCCGAGCCTGTTCTGCCTTGTCTACCACGATGGAGGCTAGACCGTCCTCTAAAGCCTCCTCGACGGGCTCAACCGGCGCGGGCTTGCCTCGCAGAGCATTCCACAGTCTGTCCCGCCAGTGTGAAATCTGGTTTTCCAATGAGCGGAAGAAATCAGAGGTGCCCACTATGTCTTGCCACCGCGCCAAGACTTCCCCGCGCAAAAGCGTGCCATCGGCGGTGGCATCTTCTATTCCGTCAAGAGCGTCCACTCGGGCCGTCTCTATGTCGCTAATCGCATGCTCCCGGGCATCGTCTTGGTCTTTGGCGCCGCCGATCACCATCTGGGTACGCTCAAGCAGCTCCCCGATCGCACCTTTCAAAGTACGTTTCGCAATGGCGGATCTGGAGGCAGCGTCTGAAGCTAAAGTATTGAGCCAAGTCTTGAGCTCGGCGACGTACTGCGCCGGTAGTTTGCCCTGTTCTAACGCCAGTTCGGGAATTTGGAAAACGGGGGCCTCCCCTAAAGAGGATTCTGCCAGGTGGGAGCGCAAATCTGCCTCAATTTGGGCTCCTTGAGCCGCTGGTAGCCGGTTGAGGACGACGGCTACAGCAATGTCGCGTCTAGCTGCCTCGTCCAGCACCTCCCAGGCCTTCGCATCAGCGTAGCGCGCGGCGGTAGTAACAAAAACCCACAGATCCGCAGCGGAGAGTAGCTGGTTAGCCAGTCGCCTGTTGTCGTCTACTACAGAATCGATATCTGGCGCGTCTAGTAAAGCAAGCCCCTCCTGGAGGCTGTCACATTCACGAATCTCAATGGATGTCCATGCCTCTTTTACCTCGGCCGGCGTCGGCGCTGCATCCGCTTCCACGCGTACTCTAGCCAGTGACGGTAAAATGCGCTGGTCAGCAAACCACCGCCCATCTGTTTTGGCATGGAGCAAAAGCGGCCGGCGGGTGGTCGGGCGAATCACGGAAGAAGCCGACACCTCGCGTCCCACAAGGGCATTGATAATCGTAGACTTCCCCGCACCCGTGGAACCGCCAATTACTCCAAGTAAGGGAGCATCGAGGTTTCGAGTGCGGGGAATGATGTGGTCGTCCAGGCGATGAACGAGCCC
Organism: Winkia sp. C0117E2; assembly: GCF_056590455.1. Classification (NCBI taxonomy): domain Bacteria; kingdom Bacillati; phylum Actinomycetota; class Actinomycetes; order Actinomycetales; family Actinomycetaceae; genus Winkia; species Winkia sp. C0117E2. The sequence goes on from NZ_JBWPWD010000001.1 coordinate 146,490, forward strand.
GTCCCGAGCCGGCCTCCACTGGGTTGCTAGATCCATTTCAAAACGTAACGCCGAAAGTGCATCACGCAACTGCAGAAGGTCAGCTTCGGGACTCATCGATCATCCTTTTTAGTTATCGGTGCTTATTTGCGGTTTGGCGTAGCATTCCTCAGGCTCCCAAGTTGCCACGTCAGCTTCGGTTTGATCGCCGGAGATGATGTTCTTTACCTCGCCGGCATCGGGGAACCATACGTATGGGATTCCCCGCTGATCGGCTGCCTTGATCTGTTTTCCGAATTTCGCAGCCTTCGGCGCAGTGTCTGCGCTAATGCCGCGGTTTCGGAGGGCATCCGCAATCCGGTTGGACTCTGCCCGATGCTCCTCATCTGTGACGGCAACGAGGACGCAGGTAGGTACCTTCCGGGAGGAAGTAGCCAGGCCCTCTGCAAGCACGCGCGAAACAAGCCGGGACACGCCAATTGACATGCCCACGCCCGGGTAGGTGCGTTTCCCGTCGCTCGCCAGCGAATCGTAGCGGCCACCAGAACAGATGGACCCCAGATTTTCGTGACCGGTGACCGTAGTCTCGTAAACCGTACCGGTGTAGTAATCCAATCCGCGGGCAATAGATAGATCGCCCGTTACCGTGCCCGGAACGCGTTCTTCGGTCTGCGTCAACAGATCGATGAGCTCGCCCATGCCCTCTTCTAGCAACTCGCTCTTGCAGGCTAGCGCATCAACTTGGGAACGAATCTGCGCGGCGTCACCCTGAATCTGGGCCATCTGCAGCAGCTTTTCCCTAGCTTCTTCGGCAAAACCGAGTTCTGCCATTTCTTCGCCTACGCCCTCGGCACCGATCTTGTCCAGCTTATCCAAGCACCGTAGGGCCCCTTCTACGTCAGTAACCCCGACAGCTTCGCAGTAGCCCTGCACAATCTTGCGGTTGTTCACGCGAATTGTGATGGGAGGAATCGGAAGAGAGGAAAGCACTCGAGCCATGACAACCGCGACCTCGACCTCGTGGAAAAATGGCAGTGAGCCATCGCCGACGATGTCGATATCAGCCTGGGTAAATTCACGGAAGCGACCGTCCTGAGGACGTTCCCCGCGCCAAACTTTCTGAATCTGATAGCGCTTGAACGGGAAAGTCAATGCGCCGCGATTTTCCAGCACGTAGCGAGCAAAGGGCACTGTTAGATCAAAATGCAATCCGAGCTGCCGAGGATCTTCAGCGGCCTTTACTGGATCCTCTTGTAGCCTGCGCAACAAATAGATCTCTTTTGAGGTTTCGCCCTTCCGGAGCAATTCACTTACCGGCTCAATTGCGCGCGTTTCAATATTGGCGAAGCCGTGCAGCTCGAAACCCTGCCTGATCTTTTGCAGGATGTAGTTTTCGACTACCCGCCCTTCGGGCAGCCATTCAGGAAAACCTGACAGTGAAGTTTTCGACATTCCTCTTCCTTATAACTAACCCGCGATACGTGCCTGTACAAGGTACGGGTTCGTTCGTTTTTCAACATCCATGGTAGTTGGGCCACCGTGCCCGGGAAGCAGTACGGTAGCTGGATCTATCACGTTTTGCAGCGTGCGCAAAGTGTGCAACATTTGCTCCTGGTCGCCGCCCACCAAGTCGGTTCGTCCGACAGAACCAGAGAAAATTACGTCCGCAGCGAGGGCGAACAACTCTGAGTTGTCAAGCAGTCGGGCACCCGGCCCCTCCAATGGCCCCGCGCCAAGGAAAAGCATCGACCCCTCGGTGTGCCCCGGAGCAGGGACAGCGCGCAGAGCTACTCCCTCGACCAATTCCGTAGGCTGAGTGAGCATCTGCGGCGGTAGCTCCTGCACGTTCGTGGGACGCACCCACTCGGTGTTACCTGTTTGAGCCATTGCTGCCGAGAGCAGATTGTCCAAGAGCGGATTATCCATGCGATACAAGTCCGGCGAGGGTACGTAAACGGGCTTGTCGCCGGCAATCTTGGCTGCATCCCACACATGATCAGGGTGGCCATGAGTGCACAGCACCGCCCCCACCTCTAGGTCATTCTTCTCTAGCGTGGCAAGGATCTCCCTAGCATGACCAGCACCTGGATCCACTACCAACGCCTGCTTTTGCACATTCAAAATATACGTATTCGCGGCAAAAAATGGCGCTACCAAGGTGTTTATTTGCATGGGGCCATACTATCGCACAGCGCACTTATTGCCCTTTCACTTTAGAGCCACTTACACAGTACAATGACACAGAGCACATGTGCTCTAATAATCTAGGCTTCGGCCGCTATAAACCTACGGGTTCGCCCGTCCAAGTGATTGAAGGTTGCACCGTGAGCGATTCGCCCACCCAGAACGTATCCAACGAACATCCCCTGCCCCAAGCCCCTGTTGATGATCCGGCTGCTCAGGCGGCCCGTCAATTCGGTCGAGTCAGTTACGATGGCACCATTTGGGTAAAAGAAGCAGGCTCCGAACGGGCTGTCGGCCAGTTCCCCGACCAGCTGCCAGAAGATCCACTAGGTCTTTACGTTCGCCGCTATCTTGACTTGCAAGCGCAGATTGAGCTTTTCGAAGGCCGTCTCCCGCACCTCAATGGCAAAGAAATCGACCAGACTCTTAGCAGTCTGGAAGAAGCCGTGCGTGAACCGGCTGTCGTCGGTGACGTGGATGCGCTCCGCACCCGGGTTGAACAGCTGAAGCAGAAGGCCACCGAGGCCAAGGCTGCCGCAAAGGAACGCAGGGCAGAGCAGAAGGCCGAAGCTCTCGCTCGGCGCACCAAGATCGTTGAAGAAGCTGAGGCAGTCGCCGCTCAGGATCCGGGTCGTACTCAGTGGAAACACTCCTCGCAAAAATTGCGCGATCTCCTTGAACAGTGGAAGTCAGAACAGCGCAAGGGACCGCGTCTTGATCGTCCCACGGAGGACGGTTTGTGGAAGCGCTTCTCTGGAGCCCGTACTGTCTTTGATCGTCACCGTCGCCAGTTCTTCTCTAAGCTCGATGCCTCTCAGGCCGAAGCTAAGAAGGTGAAGCAGGATCTGGTACGCCGCGCAGAAGAACTATCTGCCTCCACTGATTGGGGTCCCACTGCTGGCGCCTACCGTGATCTCATGAACGAATGGCGCCGAGCCGGACGTGCCTCCCGCAAGGATGACGATGCCCTTTGGGAACGCTTCCGCAAGGCTCAGCAGACATTCTTCGACGCCAAGAACGCCCAGAACGCTGCTCTGGAAGAAGAATTCAAGCAGAACCTGGTTCTGAAGGAAGCCCTCTTGCAGAAGATCGAGGCAATCCTCCCAGTAACTGACATTGAGGCTGCCAAGGCTAAGCTGCGTCCTCTGCAAGACGAGTGGGACGAGATCGGGCATGTGCCGCGTGCCGACAAGTCCAGGATCGAGTCTCGCATGCGTGCGGTCGAAGATGCTATCCGCAAGGCGGAAGAGGACGAATGGCGGCGAACTGACCCCGAAACGAAGGCTCGCGCCCAGGGCATGCTCGGCCAGCTCGAGGTAAAGCTAGAAGATCTTTCCAAGAAGATCGAAAAGGCAAACGAGGCCGGAGACACCGCTAAGGCTGCAAAGCTACAGGATTCATACGACACCGCTAAGCAGTGGTTCGATCAGATTAGCTCGCAAGCCTAATTTTCCACAGCAAATTTTACACAGGTGGCGGCTCACTTAGTTGAGTCGCCACCTTCTTTTTTGGCAGCTTTGCACTATGCAAGAAATGATTTACTTTGCGGGCAAAACGGCGCCTCTCACGCCCCGAATCCACGGCATCTATCGGCCCCTGTGTACGGGCAAAGTTCTAACTGAACTCGCGAAAAATTTTTGGGTATTCCTGCCCGAGCTGAAAACCCCATATTTAAGAGCCAGAGCATGCCAGCAGATTCTCCCTGCCAGTGGGGTAATCACCGGACCTACGGTTGCCTGGGTTATGCAGGGAGGTACGCCCGCTCCCCTGTGGTGCGCCGGGCGGTCTACTGCTAGCAGGGCGGGCCGTACGATCTACCGCCACCTGAGCCGATACCTAAAAATTGCTGGCATTCGCCTTAGTTACCCCAATCAAGCGCTCGCGGACCTAGCGTGCTACGGCGACGATCAGGAATTCGACACCTGGGCCGGCGCGCTACTGGAATGCGGTGCGAAAGTTCATGGAGCGCTCGCCCTCACTGGCAAAAAGGTGTCCGGGAGCAAGCGGCTGGCTGCTCTAGCGTGAGTTGGTTACCCTCTTTGCAGAGAACACCCCATCAATACGTGTCAATGCCGACAGGATTGCGCTAAGGTGGGAAGCTTCGGCCATTTCGAAGGTCCACCGCTGGGTCGCTACCCTATCTGAGCTAGTAGCAGCGGAAACTGACATTACGTTTACGTGATAATCAGAGAGCACACGGGTAACGTCGTTCAGCAGCCCTTCCCTGTCGAGGGATTCTATTTGCACCTGCACCAAGAATGCGGAATGAGGATGCTCTTCCCACTGCACCTCGATTATTCGCTCCGGGTGCCTGGAAAGATTCTTTACATTCGAGCAGTCTCGTCTGTGCACAGACACGCCTTGCCCACGAGTTATGAAACCGATGATCTGGTCCCCAGGAACTGGAGTGCAGCATTTGGCAAGCTTGGTCCAAATTGTTGAGTCATTTCCTTCGACCAACACCCCGTTATTGCCCGACCGGGAGCGTTTGGTCCTAGCAGGCGTTACGGCCTCGGCTAAGGTTTCTTCCGAACCCGACTCACCACCAGCTTGCTCAAGCAGCTTAGTAGTCACGTTTGCTGCCGAAATATGACCGTCCCCAATAGCCGCGTACAGGCCGCTCACGTCGACGTAGCCAAAGTCGGTGGCAACCGCGGTAAGAGATTCACGAGTCATCAGCCTGCGCAGAGGTAGATTTTGCTTGCGCAAGTTCTGCCCTAGCTCATTCTTGCCCGCTTCGATGGACTCCTCGCGCCGTTCCCTCGAGAACCACGCCTTAATCTTTGATCTGGCCCTTCCCGTAGCAACGAAATTCAACCAGTCGCGAGATGGGCCGGCTCCCGTTGCCTTGGAGGTCAGAATCGACACGGAATCGCCATTTTCCAAAACCGTGTCGAGGGGAACCAATTTACCGTTTACCTTGGCCCCGACGGTCTTATGACCAACCTCTGTATGAACTGCGTAGGCAAAGTCCACTGTGGTCGCCCCAAGCGCGAGCTCCACCACCTCGCCTTGAGGGGTGAACACGTAAACTCGGTCGCCCGACATTTCGTAGCGCAACTGGTCCAAAAATTCGGCGGGATCCTCTGTCTCGCGCTGCCAATCAACCAACTGACGCAGCCAGGACATGTTCTCGGTGTTCGAGACTTCCTTTTCGTTAGTGGCGTTAGGATTCTCCTTGTACCGCCAGTGAGCAGCTACCCCAAACTCTGCCCGTTGGTGCATATCGAAGGTACGCACCTGGATCTCGACAGGCTTGCCACCCGGCCCCATAACAGTCGTATGCAGCGACTGATACATATTGAATTTGGGCATGGCAATGTAATCTTTGAATCTACCGGGCAGCGGATTCCACCTGGCGTGCATAGCTCCAAGAACGGCGTAGCAATCGCGAACCTCGTCGACAAGCACGCGCACACCAGCTAGATCGTAGATGTCGTCGAAGTCTCGCCCTCGCACAATCATCTTCTGATAAATCGAGTAATGATGCTTCGGCCGCCCAGATACAGTGCCTCGAATATTGTTGCGCCGCAGTTCGTCTTCAATAGCACGGATGATCTGGGCCAAATACTTTTCGCGGGCGGGCGCACGCTCGGCCACAAGATGGTCGATCTCTTCATAAACGCCGGGATACAGCGTCTTGAAAGATAGGTCTTCTAGCTCCCATTTAATCGAATTCATACCCAATCTATGCGCTAATGGGGCATAGATCTCGAGGGTTTCGCGGGCTTTGTTCTTGGCCGACTCAGAGGACACATATTTCCATGTCCGAGCGTTGTGGAGCCTATCGCCCAATTTGATCATCAGTACGCGAATGTCCTTCGCCATAGCGACGATCATCTTCCGAACCGTCTCGGCTTGGGCTGCTTCCCCATACTGGACCTTGTCCAGCTTGGTTACGCCGTCTACCAACAGTGCAATCTCGTCACCATATTCGGCGGTGAGCTCCTCCAAGGAGTAGTCAGTGTCCTCGACAGTATCGTGCAGCAACGCAGCTGCCAGGGTCGTGGACGTCATCCCAAGTTCCGCAAGAATCGTCGCAACCGCTACGGGGTGGGTGATGTAAGGCTCCCCGCTCTTGCGCATCTGCCCTTCGTGCAGGGCCTTCGCCTTTGCGTAGGCGGATTCTATAAGTTCGATATCGGCCTTGGGGTGATTAGCCCTAAGTGCCCGAACAAGCGGTTCGAGGGCGGCCGGCACCTTTCGATGCCGGGCCCCAAACCAGGCCAGTGAAGACCGAACGCGCGAAGAGGACCCAATCCCCTTGGGGCTCCCGGCTACTTGATCATCACTCATAAGCCTAATGTTATCTCAGAAGGTGACTAAAGATTGGAAAGGAATCGAACCAATTCTTTCCCGTCCTCCCAAGTCGGTCAATTCCATCAAGACTGCGATCTCGGCGACAGTGCCCCCTGACTGTTCAATCAGCTGGGTGGCGGCTAGGGCGGTGCCACCGGTTGCCAGTACGTCGTCGAGGATCAAGACACGGGCTCCCTCAGGCACCGAGTCAGGTCTGATCTCCATGCGGGCACTGCCGTATTCCAGGTCATAATCGACCCCAATAACCGGCCCGGGCAGCTTTCCGCCTTTACGCACCGTCATCATCCCGATACCTAGTTCTACGGCCAGCGGAGCCGCCAGAATGAAGCCTCGAGACTCCAGGCCGGCTACCGCGTCAATTTTGCCGCGGTAGTGCTCGGCCATCAAAGTGATTAGTTCCTTGAACGCCTCTCCGTTTGCCAGCAGCGGGGTGATGTCGCGAAACAGTACTCCCTCCGTAGGAAAATCGGGAATTTCACGAAGGTTGTCTACAACCAGATCGTGCATTCGAGGCGGAAACTTCATCGTTTACTCCTTGGAGTTCGTTTTGGCTGAGCCGCTTGGCCCAGGTGACGGCCCGCCTTCACCGGGGTGGCGCTAACGTGCTGCGCCGCCGAGGAACCTTCGTCCTCGTCTACCACAGACTTGCCAGCCCGCTTAGCGTAAACCGCCTGCGTGTGTTTCTTTACTGAGGCTTCCCTGCCTCGCACGGCTACCAGCACTGGCGAAGCAATCAGGATCGATGAGGCTGTACCCACGATCATGCCGCAGAAGAGCGCCAGCGAGATGTCACGCAGCGTCCCTCCACCCAGAACTACAGTCGAGATGACCAAGATGGCGCCAACCGGTAGGACAGCCACCACCGAGGTATTGATTGACCTAACCAGAGTCTGGTTTACTGCCAGGTTTACCAGTTCGCCGTATGTGTTGAAGTGCTGGGACTTGAAGTCCTGCGTCAGCTCGCGGACCTTGTCGAACACAACAACGGTGTCATAGAGTGAATAACCCAAAATAGTCAGCAAACCAATTACCGTCGCGGGCGACACTTCAACCTGAGTCAGAGCAAATACTCCGCCGGTTAGCAAAATGTCGTGCAGCAGTGCGAACAGTGCCGCAAACGCCATGGTCCAAGTCCGGAAGTACAGTGCCATCACTATTGCCACGAGGACTAGGAAGATCACCAGAGACTGCGCAGCCTTCTTGGTAACGTCAGCACCCCAGGAAGGACCAATAGTCGTGGCAGTGACCTTGGATTCGTCAACGTTGTACGCCTTGGCTAGTTCGGCGCGCACCGAACGCTGCGCCTTAGTAGGCAACGACTTAGTTTGCACACGCACGCCGGTCGAGCCGAGGTCGCGAACGTTGGCGTCCTTCTGCCCGGCGTCTTCCAGCACTTTCTTCGCCGGCTCCAGCTTGTCAGCCGGAACAGACGAGATTGTGAACTCGGAACCGCCCTTGAAGTCGACTGACGGGTTCAGGCCTGGGAATACCAGGGTGATGAGCGACAGGACGATCAGTACTAAGCCGATGGAAATCCATAGCTTACGGCGCCCGATGATGTCGTAAGAAGTCTTACCCGAGTAGAGCTCGTTGCCCCAAGTTGCGAAGCTTTTCACTTTAGCTCTCCTTCTGCCACGGCGGTAGATCCGGGGGTCTTCTTAGCTACCACCCTGCGCTCGCGCCTGTTCCTCTTCTTGTAAGTCCGCCTTGTGGCTCCCAGGTGTTCAGGATCGAGCCCAGACCACTTGTGTCCCTCACCAAAGAACTTGGTGCGGATCAGCAAAGCCATAGTCGGGTGGGTGAACATGAACACTACGAGCAGATCAAGGAGGGTTGTGATGCCCAGAGTAAAGGCGAAGCCCTGCACGCCACCAACTGCTAGGAAGTACAGCACCAAAGCAGCGAGCATGTTAATCGCGTCGGAAGCCAGAATGGTTCGCTTTGCACGCGACCAACCTTCCTCTACAGCCGCACCCAACGGACGTCCATCGCGGACCTCGTCGCGGATGCGCTCGAAGTAAACAATGAAGGAGTCACAGGTAACACCGATTGCAACAATCAAGCCGGCCACGCCAGCGAGCGACAACCGGTATCCCATTGCCCAGGACAGCAACGAAATGGTCAGATAGGACAGAATGCCAGCAATTACTAGCGATCCGATCGAGATGAGACCAAGCGCGCGATACTGCCAGAGCAAGTAGATGACGATCAGAACGAAGCCAATCAGACCGGCGATCAGGCCCCACTGCAAGGAGTCAGTGCCCAGAGTCGGGGAAATCTGCTGTTCAGACTGCACATCAAAGTTCAAGGGTAGAGAGCCGAACTGCAGCTGGTTTGCCAAGGTAGCTGCAGATTCCTGGGTGAAGTTACCAGAAATAGCCGCCCGGCCGTCGCTGATGATCGCGTTCATCGTCGGGGCAGACACCACTAGTCCGTCCAGCACAATCGCGAATGCGTTCTTAGTGGGCTCTGTCTGCTTGTATTCAAACAGGCGCTTGGACACCTCTGCGAACTTGTCGGTGCCCTTCTGATCTAGCTGAAGAGAAACCTCCCACTTGCCGGTGGAAGCACCAGTCTGAGTTTGTCCCATCCCAGAGTTGGCCTTCGCGACGTGAGTACCTTCGAGATCAACCGGGCCAAGGATGTACTTGGCATTGCCTTCGGTAGAACAAGCAACCAAAGCCTTATTGTGGTCGCCTGCGCTGCCACCTTGCCGGTTCTTGTGGTCGGTGCAATCGAGCTTCAGGAAGTCGTAGATTACCTTTTCGGTAATGTACTTAGAATCGGAAGGATTAGACGGTTTTCCGGAAACTTCGTCGGAAATCTTGCCGTCGTGGTTCTGGTCGGCCTGCTCCTTAGCCAACTCCTCAGTTGACTTATCGGAAGGCTTGACCGAGTTCGGATCCTTCCCCTGCGCCTTAGCCTGAGCCTTCTGTGCCTCAGCTATAGCTTTGGCAGAAATAGCCTGCGGTGCCCCGGCCTGGATAACAGGTCGGAAATCCAACTGCGCTGACGAACGCACGAGGTCTAGTGTTTCTTCTGAAGGCTGTCCGGGCAGAGAAACCATAATGTTCTGTCCGCCCGAAGCCGTGATCTCGGCTTCAGAAACGCCGGAAGCATCGACACGCTGGCGGATGATAGCAATCGCCTGATCGATATCCTCCTGGGTTACGGAGTTACGACCCGCCCCCTCTTCCGCCTTAGGGGTCAGAATTAGCTGGGTACCGCCTTCAAGATCCAGCGCTAGGTCTGGCACCCCGTCGGTCTTCTTGTTGATAATTCCTGCTGCCAGCAGACCTACCATTGCCAAAGTTATGACAAGGAGGGCGATCAGTACGCGACCTGGCCTCGATTGCTTTTTTGTCTTGGGCACTTTAGTTCCTTACCGCTTTGCGGTGCAGGTTAGTCCTGCTTTTTGTCCTCATCTTCTGGATCCTCTACCGCACCGGTCTGAGCCTCGGCAGGGGAAGTTTCTGTTGTCTCGGAAGCGGCCGAAGAGCCTGCTTCGGTCTCGCCCTCGACGGGGGCGACTGCGAATGGCGGTTCCTCGGGGCCGATCACTGCACGCCTATTGAAGTACAGTTCGTCTCCACCAGGAGTCTCCAAAACCATTACGTTGCCGTCCTGATCGACGTAGCGTAGGTACAACCCTCCAATGGTGCGTACCCAGGTTCCCGGTTCCAGACTTGCCTGCATCTTTTCCTGCTGGGCCTGCTGCTTCTTACGGGCACGAGAGGACATAAAGAACATGACCCCTAGGAACAGGATCATGATCAACATCAGCATTAGTGGATCCACAAATACACTCCGTTTCTTTACTTAACAACGCTAGAAGTCTATGGGAGATTGCGCGAATGTAACAATTTGTATTGCAAACTCACACATCTAGCGTCCCTTCTTCAGTGGGTGGGCGAAGCCCAAGGTGCTCCCATGCTTTGGCAGTTGCCATGCGCCCTCGGGCGGTGCGGACCAAGAACCCTTCCCGTACTAGGTAAGGTTCGGCGACCGTTTCAATCGTTTCAGCTTCTTCGCCAACTGAAACCGCCAGCGTGGTAAGTCCTACCGGCCCACCAGCGAATCGCTGACAGAGCACCTCGAGCACCGACCGGTCCAGCCTGTCGAGACCTTGCGCGTCCACCTGGAAAAGCTCAAGTGCTGCCTTGGCAGCTCCTAGATCGAGGTCGGTACCGTGCACCTGGGAGTAGTCCACAATGCGGCGCAGTAGTCGGTTGGCAATACGTGGGGTGCCCCGAGAACGTGCGGCTAATTCCGCCGCGGCATCCACTTGTAGTTGCACGCCCAGCAACGCAGCAGAGCGCATCGCGACTTGCATGAGTTCTGCAGCGCTGTAGTACTCCAAGTGTCCTGTAAAACCGAAGCGATCGCGCAAAGGCGCAGGCAGTAAGCCAGCTCTTGTCGTTGCACCTACGACTGTAAATGGGGGCAGAGTAAGCGGAATCGAAGTCGCACCCGGCCCCTTGCCGACTACCACGTCGACGCGGAAATCTTCCATTGCCAGGTACAGCATTTCCTCGGCTGGTCTGGAAAGACGATGGATTTCGTCGATAAAGAGCACGTCGCCCTCTTGCAGCGCCGACAGAATCGCTGCCAGGTCCCCGGCATGTTGAATAGCAGGACCGGAGGTTAGTCGCAGCGAAGTACCCATCTCGTGGGCAATGATCATGGCAAGCGTAGTTTTCCCAAGGCCTGGAGGGCCCGAAAACAGTACGTGATCAGGGCTCATGCCTCTACCCCTAGAAGCATCTAGGACCAGTTGTAGCTGCTTGCGCACCGTTTCCTGGCCAACAAAGTCCTTTAGCGACTTTGGGCGGAGAGCTGCCTCTGCGGCGCGCTCAGTATCGCCCGCGGCAGGTTCTACGATTCGTCCTTCTCCTTCAGCCACGACGCCGCCCTAAGGTTTGTAGTGACAGTCGCAGCAAGGAAGAGGCGTCGTCAGCCTGAGACTCTACCTGGCTAACCGCCTCTTGCGCCGTGGCCTCATCCCAGCCTAATTGCGTCAGAGCTGCAACGACTTCTGCCCCCACTGCCGAGGACACACGGGAAAGGCCCTGCTGCGGTGCGGGGCCCAGCTTGTCGCCAATATCCAAAATCATTCGCTGGGCCGATTTCTTTCCGACGCCAGGAATGCGAGTCAGCATCTTCTCGTCTTGATTTGCAACTGCCGTGCGCAGTTCATCGACACTCATTACTCCCAACGCTCCGAGCGCCATCTTGGGGCCGATCCCCCGCACGGACTGCAGGATCTCAAATGCTCGCTGCTCTTCCTCTGCTACAAACCCGAACAGACTGAGCGAATCTTCCCGAACAACCAGGGAAGTGAATACGGTGGTTTCCTTACCGGTACGCAAGCTCAGCAAGGTACCGGGGGTGGCAAAGAAAGAAAACCCCACCCCGGACACTACGATTTGGGCTGAAGAGGCGCCGATGTGGCTAATCTTCCCAGTCAGTGAAGAAATCATCACCTACTCCTAATCGAACACACGTACGACACTAGCTTCGCCTGCTTCTGCGCTTTCTGGGATCTACCGCGCCGGTACGTCGGAAAGCCGCTTGTGCTTTTGCCCACTGTTCCTGCGCGGGGGTTAGCTTAGATCTTGCGGAGACCTTGCCCGACAGCGACACCGACACGGTCGAATCGTCGCTGCCACCAGCTAGCCCGGTCCCCCGCCACGACTGAGTGATTGCGATTGCCAGAGCGTCAGCGGCATCTGCAGGGCGGACCACCTTGTCCAGCCCCAAAATCCGTTTCACCATCTCTTGGACTTGAGCCTTACCCGCAATACCGGATCCGGTGACTGCCGACTTCACCTCTGACGGCGTGTGTATAGCAAGTGGCAAACCGGCCTCGGCCACCTGATACATGGCCACACCCATTACTTGCATGGTGGTTGTTACCGATTGCAAATTCTCTTGGGCGAATACCCGCTCGATGGCAACAATCTGCGGATCGAAAGTAGAAATAACACGGGCAATCTCGCGGCCTATAGTGCGGAGCCGGAAATGCTGGGCCAAACTGGCCTGAGTACGAGCAACCCCGACATACACCAGGGAGGCAGTCCGATCAGTTTTCGTATCTATTACGCCTAGACCGCACCTAGTGATGCCGGGGTCAATGCCCATAATTCGCAAGGAGGCTTATTCCTCTTCTGCCTCGGCAGCCTTGCGTACGTCTTCAGGCACGTTCATCGAAGTGAAGACGTTCTGAACATCGTCAGAGTCTTCAAGAGCATCGATCAAACGGGTCGTCTTCCGCAGCCCATCTAGGTCCACGTCGATCTGAGTGGAGGCTACCCACTCGGTTTCTGCGGAGTTGTAGTCAATGCCGGCTTCCTGCAATGCGGTGCGCACGTCGACGACCTGGGAAGGATCGGAGTCTACAACAAAGACCTCGCCCATGTCGGTCACTTCTTCTGCACCTGCATCCAGGACTGCCATGAGGACGGTATCTTCATCTACGCCATCGGCCTTGGGAACTTCCACGATGCCGCGTCGCGAGAAGAGGTAAGAGACCGAACCCGGGTCAGCCAGGTTGCCACCATTGCGGGTGAAAGCGACGCGAACGTCGGAAGCAGCCCTGTTCTTGTTGTCGGTGAGGCACTCAACCAGGAAGGCGACGCCATTGGGGCCGTAGCCCTCGTACATGATGGTTTCCCAATCCGCACCGCCGGCTTCTGCGCCGGAGCCGCGCTTTACCGCGCGATCGATGTTGTCGGCAGGGACCGAGTTCTTCTTCGCCTTTTGGATGGCATCGTAAAGGGTCGGGTTGCCGTTGGGGTCGCCACCACCGGTGCGGGCTGCAACTTCGATGTTCTTAATGAGTCGCGCAAACAGCTTGCCGCGCTTGGCATCAATCGCAGCCTTCTTGTGCTTGGTCGTAGCCCACTTAGAGTGTCCCGACATATGTACCCCTATCTAGATTTCGTATATTTTTCGCGGCCGGGGCCGCCTGGCACGGATCAATAATACAGGTTAGTTGCCTGATTCGTTTATTCCTATGTGTTGCACGTGTCCATCGTAGCCATGCTGCCACCGGTTGAGCAGGGAAAAGAGTTCCGCTGGGTATAGCGCCGCTCCATCTTTTTGTAGCTGGCGCAACTCGTTTTGATCAAACCACCTGTACCCATCTAGTACCTGTGTTTCTGACTGTGTCCATTTTCTATCTATGCGCTTTTCGCGCCCATCTAGATAAGCCACGAAGAAGGTTTCATGCTGTCTGGCCGAACCGCGAGCAAAGTCAAATATTGCTTGCCTGTAAATAGCCGGGCCCAGAAGTTGGGAGGCCGAAAGCTCAATACCCGTTTCTTCTGCCAACTCCCGACAGGCACCTTCCCGCGCCCCTTCGCCCTCTTGCAGGCCGCCACCGACCGTGAACCACCAATGACGCGATGGGTTGTCCTTGTCGTGTCCTTCAATAAGCAAGGTGTTTCCCTGCGCGTCAAACAGAATTACCCTAGCTGCATTCCGAAACGGGATTCCATCCGGGCCCATTGTCCAATCGCTCATTCGAGTCCCTCTCCAATGTTGATTGTCTCGGGAAGCGGAGCGCCCCCGGCAAGATGCAACAGACGAATGATCGCTCCGGAGCGAATCTGCCTGACTCGCACTACCGCCCCATTATGAATTTTCATGGCAATTTGAACGCTGGAATCAGCTGCCTGAAGTTCAGCGAATAGATTTTTCCCTAAAGTTTGCCTATCCGCTGTTGCAGTGATGACCTGCGAAAGGTTCGACTCCACTAAAGCGCGCTGGGAACTGCCCCGCCCTACCTGATTAGCGTGCAGCGCCTCCAAAGCTGCTCCCTCAAGCAGAATCGAGCTAGCCGGGTCTAGTATCCCTGCTCGCGCTATCCCCAGTGCACAAGCCGCCCTCTGTAACAGCGCCCGATCCAGATTATGCTGCATCTGGTCAATACGCTTGTGCAGTGAGTCGAGCTTTCTTGCTTGCAAGGTAGCAAATATGCCCGCACACACGAGCAGCACTACTGCCGCGATAAGAAGATATTTCACTATGCACCCGCCAAAACCGTACGGTACACAGCCTCGACCTTGTCAGTTACGCTCTGCCAGTCATATTGCAGGGCACGTTCCCTGCCCTTTCTAGATAGAGCCACCTGCAAATCGGGGCTTTCTGCCAAAAGGACCATCTTTTGAGCTAGATCTGTACCGTCGGCACACTTGAATGAGATCCCATATTCGTCATGTTGCAGAACTGCCATAAAAGCAACCAGATCCGAAGCAATCACGGGGGCTCCGGCAGCCATGGCTTCCACCAAGACTATTCCGAATGATTCGCCTCCGGTCTGCGGTGCAATATAAGCGGTCGCCGATGCTAGCAGCTGTGCCTTTTCGAGGTCGGACACGCCGCCAAGAAATTCCACTCCAGGTACATCATCAAGACCCAGATTCTTGGTGTTTGCCTGTCCTCTGCCAGCGATCAGGAAGCGGGCCTTTGGCAGCTGCTCAGAAACTAGCTTTATCGCCTGGGCAAATATGGGCAGTCCCTTGCGTTCTTCGTCTAAACGACCCAAGAACGCAAATGTTGGAGCTGAGCTAGTTCCTTGCCACTTAGTGACCGGATCTACCTGAAAATCGGCGACGGAAACGCCGTTAGGGATTACCACCGCGTCTCCGCCGAGATGATCTACCACCGTTCGCCTGGCTTCATCAGATACCGCTATTCGAGCCGCCAATTTATCCATAATCGACACCAGGATTGGCGAAGTTATTTTCAAGGCTAAAGAGCGCATCATATTTGAATGGAAGGTCCCCACTACAGGACACTTTGCATTTGCCAGTGCCAGGAGCGAGACAGAGGGGCTGGCTGGCTCATGCACGTGAATAAGATCGAACTTTCCCTGGTCTAACCATGCACGAACTCTCGCATTTGGGCGAGGTCCGAAGGCCAGCCTCGCCACCGACCCGTTGTAAGGAATCGCGATCGAGGGGCCAGTCGAAGTGAACCCTTCGAATCCGGGATCTTTGGTTGCAGGTCCCAACACTTCAACGTCATGTCCCCGCTCGCGCAACACTTGCGCGATGTCTCGGATATGGACCTGTACTCCCCCAGAAACATCAAAACTATAGGGGCAAACAATACCTATCTTCACGAGTGTTGTTCCATCTGTGCGTGCTTTTTCCGTGACCGCTCTAGACGCTCAGGATCGAGATCCCGCACAAAGACCGGCTGACACATGTGCCACGACTTCACCCAGGGCCGCATCATGGTCTCGAATTCTTGTACCCACACTGCTGTGACCTGCTCAACCGTGCCTGCCGTATCGAGTGGCCCCCGAACTATCATCTCTACCCCATTTTTAGTTCCGGCTGCTTTAGCTCGAGCCCCGTTTAGTGATATGTCCCTAGCTGCCGCCATGTACAGAGGCGCCCCTAATTTCTTCGCTAGTGCTGCGGGACCGGCTGCTACGAGCGCCTTAGCACCAAATAGGTCGACCTCTATCCCAGCGCCGGTAATGTCCCTGTCAGCAAGCAGGGCGATGATGCCCGCCCCTTCCTTACCTTGTCGTAGCAGTTCCCTGAATACGGGGTTTCCTTTCTTGGCAGGGATAATCTTCATATTGTTTCGAGCGCGCAGCTCAGTGAAAGTGTCGAAGAGTGCCTTCGGGGCAACTTCTTCGGCAACGGTAGTAAGACCAGCCAAGTTCTGGGCTGCCCACGCCCCCACCAAATCCCAATTCGCAGTGTGGCCTAGTGCTACGCAAACTGGACCAGCCGCTAGGTCTCTATACAGTTGCGCAGGTATCTTGGCATCTACAGCCGCATCAATCCGCAGCCGCGAAGGGCTTGCGAAGTTTCCCAGGTCCGCAAAGTACCGGTAGTAGCTGGCTAGCGCCCCCACGACGTCCTCTTCACCTGCCTGGGCGAGGTTAGTTTGGAGTTGCCTGGCGCCGGGATACCGCGCTGCGACCGCAATCCGACTAGCGCCATAGGCCGCCCAGTATCGGAAAGCCGATGGCACTTTAGCTGCAATTTTCAGAGCTACCGGGTAGGGATTCATCCAAGCTGCTCTTTCACAGTGGCCAGTCTTTGCATAACAGTCACAAATCCGGCTACTGCGACGAGGGCGAGTGCAGCAGTAATAAACCAAGTAGAGGCACCGATACTAGTTAGGAGTGCGCCGATTCCGACGGTAACTAGCCGGTCGGTACGTTCGGCAATTCCCACAGTGGCGTTAGCACCTAGCGATTCTGCTTTAGCCCTGGCATAAGGCACCGCCGCAGCCATGACGGTAGCGCAAATGCCCAGCGCGATAGTGATGATCTGGTGAGCCCCGGCAGGCAAATGCAAAGCCGCCCATAGAGTCAATGACCCAAATACTGCCCCGTCACTAATGCGATCGAGCGTCGAATCCAAAAAAGAGCCGAACTGCGACTGCTTCTTAGTTAGCCGTGCCAAGATTCCATCAAGAGAATCACAGAACATGACTATGACCAGAACAATTACGCCGGCAAGCAGATGGCCCGTAGGTATAAGGGAACACGCGGCGGCCACTGTCACTACGGTTCCTGCAGCAGTAACCGCATTGGGACTAATTTTCCACTTCGCCAAAACCTTGGCTAACGGGGTAAAAATAGCCTTAGTTACACTCCGCCCGTGAATCCCTAGCACCTATTCCTCCCAAGCCTTTGCTATCAGTTCGCGTTCCTCGCCAAGTAGCTGTGGCACGGCCTTTACCTGGGCCACAATCGGGAAGAAATTCGCGTCTCCGGACCACCTAGGAACAACGTGCTGGTGCAGGTGTGCCGCAATTCCGGCTCCTGCTACTGCGCCCTGGTTCATACCCAAGTTGAAGCCGTGTGGCGAAGCTACCTGCTGTAGCACTTGCATTGCCTTTGCAGTAAGTTCGCCGAACTCGACTCGCACCTCGGGAGCGATATCCGGGTAGAGAGACACGTGCTCGTACGGGCACACCAAGAGGTGGCCAGCGTTGTACGGGAACAGATTCATCAATACGAAGCAGTGCTTACCGCGGTGGACGATCAGCCCGTCTTCGTCTGTCTTATCTGGCGCTGCGCAAAACGGGCACTCATCCTTAGAGCCGTCCTTCGGCTTTGACTCTCCGGAGATGTATGCCTGGCGATGCGGGGTCCACAGACGCTGAAAAGCATCCGGAACCCCCGCGTACGCCCGCGAATCCTGAGTTGGAATCTCAGATGTCATTGCGACGGCTCCTAATGGCCTCGACAATCTGAGCCACGGCCTCATCTACAGGAATGCCGTTTTCCTGCTTTCCGCCACGGTAACGGAACGAAACTGCTCCCGCCTCCGCATCTTCACCACCGGCAATCAGGATGTATGGGACACGTTCCTTAGCAGCAGTGCGAATCTTCTTGCCGAAACGGTCGGAAGAAAGATCGACTTCCACCCTGACTCCCTGGCTACGCAGCTTTTCGGCCACCTCGTTTACGTAGTCGAAGAAAGCCTCGGCAACAGGAACCAGGCGTACCTGCACAGGGGCGAGCCACGGAGGGAAGGCGCCGGCGTAGTGTTCTACGAGCACGCCGATGAAGCGTTCCACTGAGCCCAGCTTGGCGGAGTGGATCATTACGGGCCGCTTTCGAGTGCCGTCCTCGGCAGTGTATTCGAGGTCGAAGCGCTCCGGCTGATTGAAGTCGTACTGAACGGTCGACATCTGCCAGGTACGCCCGATAGCGTCCTTTACCTGCACCGACACCTTAGGACCATAGAATGCTGCTCCACCCGGATCCGGAACTAGATCCAGACCAGTTGCTTCGCATGCCTCGGTCAGAATTCTGGTTGCGTTGTCCCAATCTTCATCAGAGCCGATGAACTTGTCCTTATGAGCCCCGTCGTCGCGAGTAGACAGCTCCAGGTAGAAATCGGTGAGGCCGAAATCGCGAAGAATTCCTAGGAAGAAATTCAGCTGCATCTGAATCTCTTCTTTAGCCTGCTCCGGAGTGCAGTAGGTGTGCGAGTCGTCCTGCGTGAATCCGCGCATGCGAGTGAGGCCGTGTACAACGCCCGACTTCTCGTAGCGATAATCGTGTCCGAGTTCGTAGAAGCGAAGAGGTAGTTCGCGGTAAGACCTGCCAGAGGACCTGTAGATCAGGTTGTGCATCGGGCAGTTCATTGCCTTCAGGTAGTACTCCTGGCCCGCCTTGGTCACGTTCCCCTGTTCGTCGACTTCCTCGTCCACCTTCATGGGCGGGAACATTGTGTCGGCGTAGTAGGGCAGGTGTCCGGAAGTGTGGAAGAGTCCGCCCTTAGAAATTTCAGGCGTGTGCACCATCTGGAAGCCGGCTTCAATGTGCTTGCGGGTCACAAAATCTTCGATTTCGTGACGCAAGATGCCGCCCTTGGGGTGGAAAACAACTAAGCCGGGGCCGATCTCTTCTGGGAAAGAGTACAGGTCCAGCTCAGTACCCAGCTTGCGATGGTCGCGCTTCGCGGCCTCTTCAATGCGGGTTTGGTATGCCTTTAGATCTTCCTTTGAGGCCCACGCAGTTCCATAAACACGCTGCAGGTGATCATTCGCCTGGTCACCGCGCCAGTACGCAGCAGAAGATTTGGTGAGCGCAAAGCCGTTGCCCAAGTACTTCGTCGACGGCACATGCGGGCCGCGGCACAGATCCTTCCATGCCACTTCCCCATTCCTGCGCACGTTGTCGTATATGGTCAGTTCGTTGCCACCCACCTCGACTGAAGCGCCTTCGGGACCGTTGCCTCCCTTGAGCCCGATCAGCTCCAGCTTGTACGGCTGATCTGAAAGCTCTTCGCGAGCCTCATCTTCAGAGACCACGCGGCGGACGAAGGACTGATTCTCCTTCACGATCTTTTGCATTGCCTTCTGCAACTTCTTTAGATCATCCGGGGTAAGTGGGTCGATGTTGCCGAAGTCGTAGTAGAACCCGTCCGTTACTGGCGGGCCAATACCCAGGTTTACCTGTGGGTTGGCCTGCTGCATTGCCTGGGCTAGGACGTGCGTGGCGCTATGACGCAAAATCGCAAGTCCCTCTTCGGTAGCAGTGGTAATTGGCTCTATTTCATCCCCATCAGCGATAGTCGCAGCCAGATCCACCGTTTTTCCGTTGCGCCTCATGGCGACGATAGTTCGATCCTTGCCCCACAGGGTCAGGCCGGTGCTTTCGGCTTCGAGTTCCTGGGCTTTGCCATCTATAGTGCATTGGACGCTCGCCACTGCATCTCCATTCTTAGGGGTTACTTCGGTAATGATTCTACCGTCTTCAAAACACGGTAAGGGACAGGTCTATTTCTTGGCTATTTTCTGCAACGCGCCGCTTAGCACCCGCTTGGATGCAAGGGCGTGTTTTAGGGCTAGGTATACCGGCTTGTTGACCGGTACATCCCATGCCCAAGGCAGTTCGGTGCGGTGGTGTGCCCACCGCTTCTTGTACTGGCCCACTCCATATAGTTCGGGGCAGCGCGAGGAGTCTGTTCCCATAAGATCGAAAGTCTTTACGCCTTCAGCTGCGAGCGTCTGACAGGTTCGCAGGTCCAGTAGGTCTGCCCCCAGCACGTCGTGAGCTTCAGGCAACGATGCACCGTAGTAGGCCCACGAGTGTTTCCCGTTGACCACTACCAGATCCCAGCACACGGGTTTGTCGTCGATAAAGACAGCGAACAGACGCGCATGTTCGGGGCCAAGAATCGACAGCATATCCGTGTATACCTTCATCGGATGAGGACGGAAGCCGTCCCGCTGCGCCGTGATCTGCATAATCTTGTAGTACTTGGCGAACTCTTGCTCGCTAAGGCCGGTCACCTCGCGGAATTGCACGTCGTCTCGGCCCTCAATCCGCTTATTTACCCGGCGAATTGCGCGCCGGCCTTCCGTGGGAAGTGCGTCCACGATTCCCTGTGCAGTCCCCGAGGACAGATCGACAAGGACGGTCTTGTCATAGGGCAAATACTGCAACACGCGGTGGGTGTCCTCAGCCTCGTAGGTGGCGTGCAGACGCACGAAGATAACCTTCTTGTCCCGTTTCTTCACCTCAACCAAAAGGAGTTCGCGCAGCTCTGCCTCATCAGCTGGGGAGGGAGATTTAAACCATACCGGGCCATTTTTGGCCCATAAATATTTGAAGCCGCGCACCGAGTACTCGGTAAGCACAATGACGGCTTTCGTTTTTTTGCCAGATTTTAATGCAAATCGGCCCCATACTTTGCGCCCCAACTTTTGGTTGTAGGTTCCCCACACTTCAGTTTGTTCTATGGGGTACCGATCAATTCCCGAGGCGAGTTGTTTCAGTTCGGAATCCGAAATTTGAACGAGCTCCACAAAATACCTTCCGCTGTGATCTTGTCTTGTTAAGCCTAGCTGCCGTGTCAGTACGAGGTATCCGTGGCTTTGGGATAGTACTTGGCAAATTTCCGGTACTGATTTAGTCGTTGCCCGTGCAGCAACAAGCTACGGGACAATGAAGGTTCTGCCTTTGACAACGTGGGATCTACAATCTTCCGTTCCCAAAGTAGCCGCCACAACCTGGCACGCACCTTCTTGTCCGATACATAGTGCAACAGCAGCGGGAAGGGAACTAACGAGTAAAGAACTTCGTTCTTCAGAGTGCGTGGCTTTAACTGTTTGCCTTCTACCAAGTCATAGACCATCGGCTCCAATGCATTCAGTCCGCCTGCGGCCATGTAGTAGGAATTCCTGCCGATCCGGGGATTGATCTCGAAGAATAGGGAGCGTCCGTCGCGTGGATCAATTTTCACGTCGAAGTTAGCAAAGCCGCGATAGCCAGTGTGCTTCAGGAATTTCTTGGCATCCTCCCATAGCTTCGGGAACTGCTCTGTGATCATGGCGACGGGATTGCCAATCATGGTTGGCAGGTGATCTTCCAGCAGTACTCTGGCCGACCCCAACAGCGTTACTTCTCCGTGGGAGTCTACATATGCAGTGATGGACCGCATCTGGGTGTTGTCACCGGGAATTAGCTCTTGCACTACGAACGTAGAGCGATAGCCGGCGCTGGCGAGTTTTTTCCACAGATCATCCAGTTCTGCCTGGGAGTCAACGAAGTAGATCTTCTTCTTGCCAACAAAAGATACCTCGTCGTAATCTGCGCCCACAGCTGTCTTGGCCACTACCGGGAACCGCAGTTTGGTAGGGGGAACAGTGAAAGAATCCGCCGCTGCACCAGAAAAATCAACAACCTCGGTTTCAGGGGTATCGATGCCCAGCTCGTCACAGATTCCTGCAAAAGCGACCTTGTCGGAGACTTTGTCGATGACGTCTACGTCAGGGAACGGGATAACCCACCGCTCCCCCAGCTCTGCGCGAGACTTTGAGATGAGGCGCGCGTGCCCATCGGTGTTGGCCATGATCACCAACTTGCCAGCTGGCACTGAAGCTTCTACCTCTTTTAGGGCCGCAATCACGTCCTTAGCACGCCCCGATTTCAGAGGGCGAACCTCGCAGTAAGCAGATTTGCTGATGGCACCGATGGCCCCTCCAGTCAAACAGATGGAAGTCTTGGCAAAAGCTTCATAGAACTGACGCGCTAGCGCATAAATGCCAATGTCTCCGCCAATTAGCACAGGGGTGAAGTCAACCATTTCTTCCTCAACTCGTCGGATTCTTTCGCCTTACCACCTTACAAGCAAACCATCGCCCCGGCAGATTGCCCCGCCGAAGCTATTTTCTTCAGTTTTCTTGCTGATATAAGCTAAAAGGCATGGTTTGGGGACTGGCGCTTGCGATTGTGCTTTTGCTGATAGGCCTTCCCTTTGCCTATCTTCGAGGGCGAAAGAATGCCAGCAAAGGCGAGGCAAGCCAGTCGGCGCCGCTGGCACAGGTGAGTACTTTCGCAGTTCTAACCCACGAAATTCGCACGCCTCTTTCGCTAATCAGTGGCGCCGCGGAACTCCTGCGCAATGAGTACGCTGGGACGCTGTCTGACCAGCAGGCAGACCTGGTACGCACCATTAGCGACAACGCGAGCAGATCGATTGGCCTAGCCGAGTCGTTTCTAACACTGGAGAAGGTACGGGCAGAGAATTTTTCGCCCGTGTTTGAACAGGTGGATTTGCGCGAACTTATCCGAACTAGCGCCCGCGAGCTGCGGGCAATAAATGACAATCCGGTTCTTCTGACAGACACCCCTGAGCCCATGTGGTTGCAGGCTGATAAGGCACTTCTTAGGGCAGTAATTTGGAATTTGCTGAACAACGCCCTGCGACACGCTTCGGGAACTAATCCTATTGAGGTGTCTTCACACGCTCATGCCAACATGGCTTATATAGAGGTGACAGATTTTGGCAACGGCATTGACGGAGCTGGACGAAAGAATCTTTTTGTCCCATTTGCGGGCCCGATGAAATCGCATGGCACGTACGGTTTGGGACTGGCTATCGTGGCCCAAATAGCGAAGGTGCACCACGGGAGGGTTAGGGTTGATTCCACCCCGGGTGGCGGCACGCTTTTCCAAGTTGAACTGCCTAGGAGGCAGAAGTGAAACCTCTAGCTTTAGTGGTTGATGACGAGGTGCAGATGACCGCTATAGTCTCATTCGCACTGCAAACCGAGGGTATCGAATCCATTGTCGCCCACTCGGGGACCGCTGCCTGGAAGCTCTTTACAGAACGCGACTTCGACCTGGTGGTACTCGACTTGATGCTGCCGGACATCACCGGTACTACTCTTGCCAAGCGGATCCGAACCACCTCCACGGTCCCGCTTATTATGCTCACTGCCCTCTCCGAGGTGGACCAGCGAATAGAAGGTTTTGAGGCCGGAGCTGACGACTACTTGCCCAAGCCCTTCTCTCCTAGAGAGTTGGCGCTTCGAGCCCGCGCTCTACTAAAACGTATGGGCCCATCGAGCGAGAGGATAGATCGAATTGAACGGGATAAATTCGTATTGTTTCCAGGACGGGGGCAGGCATTCTACGCGAACTCAAATCTTGGTCTGACCGAGACGGAGTTTGCTATGCTCACTGCGTTGATAGAGGCTGACGGCGCCACCTTATCGGTGCGCGAGCTGCTAAACCTGGTATGGGAGACGACCTCTGTTCAAGGAGGGCGGAACATGGTGAAGACTACGATTTACAGGCTTCGCAAGAAACTCGCTACAGCCGGCGCGCCACCAGAATCCATCAAGGCCATTCGCGGAAGGGGCTATTCCTTCCACCCGAAGTAACAGCCCTGTTACCAACTGTTACCAGGGGACGGTACTTTGTGCCTATGCCTGTATCAGGCTTGTAGTAGAAGAAACAAACCTACTATTTGCACAAAGGAGTGCCGTAAATGGCAACATCTCTCCCCCACTGGTTGCAGGCTCCTGCCAGCGCGCCACGGCTTAGCGATGACGAGGTCGCCCGCAAGTACCCGCGGCTTCGCCTCCAGGTCTTTATAGGCATCTTCATCGGATACGCGGGCTTCTACCTGATCAGGAACAATATCTCTTCGATCGCGCCGCTCCTAATGGACGAAACCGGGATCGACAAGATAGGAGTAGGCATAATCGCGAATGCGGTACTTCTTGCTTACGGCCTCTCTAAATTCTTTTCGGCGATGCTTTCCGATCGCTCTAATGCACGCTATTTCTTGGTAATTGGGCTGGCTCTCTCGGCAATCACCAACCTACTTATTGCATTCATTCCGTGGCTGACCGCTTCTGTAGGCATCTTCGCAACCGTCATGTTCTTCAATGGCTGGTTCCAAGGAATGGGATGGCCTCCCTGCGGGCGTGTCCTGGTTCACTGGTTCTCGACTAATGAGCGCGGCTGGAAAACCTCCATCTGGAATACCGCGCACAACGTTGGCGGTGCAGGACTACCCATCGCAGTGGGCGCAGCCCTGTCTTGGACTGCGAATGACTGGCGTTCGGCTTTCTGGTTCCCAGCAGCGATAGCGCTCGTAGTTGCCGCCATTGGCTTCCTACTTATCCGCGACACTCCAGAATCGTTGGGGCTCTCCCCGATCGAGGAATACCGCAACGATCCCGCCAAAGTCGAGGTCGATGATTCTGAAGGCATGTCTGCTAAAGAGATGATTTTCAAGCACATTCTGACCAATCACACGATCGTCATGTTGGCCGTAGCAAACGTCTTCGTATACGCACTGCGTTATGGCGTGTTGAATTGGATCACCGTTTATCTGCATGAGAAGCATGGAGCGGAGATCGGCTCTGGGCTATTCGGCATCGGCGCCTATGAGATAGCAGGCATCCTCGGCACTCTAGTCTGTGGTTGGATGTCGGACAAGGTCTTCAAGGGTTACCGCTCTGGCGCCGGCATATTCTTTACCGTCGCGACCGCAATCGCCATCTTGGGCTACTGGCTTGCCCCTATCGGCACCCCTATGCCCATTCTGATTGGTTTGGTCGCTCTGATCGGCGGTCTTATCTACGGTCCAGTTATGCTGATCGGCCTGCAGGCAATTGACCTGTCGCCAAAGAATGTCGCTGGTACCGCAGCCGGATTCACCGGACTATTCGGTTATCTGCTAGGAGCAACCCTTGCCTCCACCGGCGTTGGCCTAATCGTGCATAACTTCGGCTGGAACGTGACCTTCGGCGTTTTCGTAGTATTTGCGGTCTTGACCGTTGTCATCTTTGCCATCGTTGGTCGTGACGAGAAGGCCATCATGGCAGGACGCGCGGAAAAGCTCGCCTCCCAGAAGTAAGTGGAATAGTCTAGGTGGGCGCCGCCCACCTAGACTATTCTTATGCGAAAGCAATTAGGACTCTTGCTGGCAGTCGCACTTGTGGCTGCCAGTATTTGTTCATGCAGCACAACGCCGCAACTGCGGCTGCTCTGTTCAAACGACGAACAGGTTTGTGCCGCCTGGGCCAGGGCATATTCCGAAAGCAGAAATATTTCGGTTCATTTCCTAAGACTGCCCACCTCTATGGCATTGTCCAGGCTGCAGTCCCGGAAAACTGATCCGGAATTCGACTTGTGGGTTGGCGGCCCTTCAGAAAACTACGAGCTCGCAGCTGCTAAAGGCCTACTGCAAGAAAGCATGCCAGCCTCGGCAAAACAGGTAAGTAGACACTTTCAATCACCCCAGCACAAATGGTTTGGGGTTTACGGATCGCTCCTTGCCGTTTGCACTGCACCTGATTCTAGGCTCGCCCTCTCCTCTTGGGCAGACCTAGCAAACCCAAAATATACAGGAAGAATTTCTGCTTCTTCTCCACTTAGCTCCGGTACTGCCTACTCTCTAATTCAAGTTGCCGAAAAAAGTCAGAAGAATCCGAAGAGGACGCTTGAGGGCATCTACAACAACGTAGGCAGATTCACCAATTCGGGGACCGCTCCCGCCTCTGTCGTGTCCAGTGGACAGGCAGATATCGCCATCTCGTTCGTCCCCTATTGCGTGGCAAATGGTCTCTCAGTGCACTACCCCAAGGACGGAACCACTTTCGAGATAGGCGCTGCCGGGGTCTTGAAAGGAGCCCCCCACCCAAAGCAAGCAGAGGACTTTTTGGACTGGCTGCTGGCAAAGCCCGGCCAGCAGATACTTCAGCGGGGCAAAGTGACTCAGTCACCGACCAACCGCACTTTTGCTAATTCCCTCGATAAGGAATTAGCAGACAAGCCCGTACATGTGTTCCCAATCCACGTAGCCGAGGCGGCGAAAGGGCGCAAGAACTGGTTGAAGTGGTTCCGGGCAAAGGGATGGCAGCGATGAAAAAGACGGCAGCAGCACTTGAGTGGGCCCTTCTTTGGGCCACTTTCGCCCTCCTGGTGCTTCTGCCCGGTTGGGCGCTAGTACAGGCAGCAGGGCAGCCGGCAGATCTCAGCGCGATTATCCTTCCACTAGCGAGCTCGGTTGCCTTCGCTTTCCTATGCTCGATAGTTGCTCTGCTATTGGGCACTCTAGCCGCAGCTGCCGTCCGCTTTCTTCCCGCTAAACTCTGGCCATTGACAGACTTGCTAGCAGCAAGCGGCGTGGCATTTCCCCCATTTATTCACGCCGAGGCATACCAGTGGTTAGGTGATATCTTCTTCAGTCGCTCCCAACTGTGGCACTCCAACGTAGTAATTATGATTGCTGGCGCCTGCTACGTGAGTGCCTATCTGCCGCTCACCTATTTTGCGATGCGTATATCACTGGCCAAAGTTTCTCCTTCCGTTGTGGACAATTTGCGCGCCGTGGGCATCTCAGACTTAGCGATCTGTTATCACTGCGCCGCAAAACCGGCATTAGCCTGTTTACCTCCCGCGGCGCTACTCACGTTTGTGCTAACTATCTCTGATCCCCTGGTTCCCGCCCTCTTACCCCTACCCATTCCAAACGCCGCCTACTCAATTTGGCTAGCCGTAGGATCGGGAGTTTCGCTGCATCAAGCGGCCCTGCTCGCACTCATCCTGGCCGCTTTATCGATCTGTCTAGCTATTGGAGTAGGACTGTTCTACTACGCCAAGGGATTGGTTTTCCTTAGGCAGGCGCTTCTTTCTGAATCACTTCCTGCCCGCCCTATCACCCTAATACACTCTAAAACTGCCAAGATATTTACAGCCCTCGCCCTCGTCATTTTGGTAGGCAACTCCCTTGCAAGCTTCATCATCGGCGGCGGCGCCAGCCCAGCAGGTGGCCTAGATGTTCGCGCGATCGCCACTACGGTAGTGCTTGCTGGAGTAGGCCTAGCCGTGGCGGGATTCATCGCACTCCTTGCATTCTTTCTAGGCAGGCGGCGTAGGTCTGTGAGAGTCTTAGATTTCCTTTTCCTTATCTTATTAGGTACCCCGGGAGCCACGCTGGGCACAGCGCTATCCCTCGCATACATGTCCTCTACTCCTCTGTTCAGTGCAGTGGCTGGTACCGACTCCGACTGGTTTGTGACCGTGATGGCCTATGTAACCTCGCTAAGCCCGTTCCTCTACTTCGCTATTCGCGCATTCGCAGCATCAATAGACCGCACCAGCATTGATCTGTTACGGGTAATGGGATATTCGCGCACTAGAGCGTTCACGATTTCTTACTTGCCACAACTACGAACCCTCGCATTCTTAGCAGTAGTGATCTCCTTAGCGATGGCCGCCACCGCCTCCGCACCCCTCATGTGGGTTACTTCCCCCGACGTGCCTCTGGTGGTGCCCCTATTATTTCGGCTACTTGACCATGGTCGGGTGGCAGACGCCTTCATCCTTACCTTTGCGATGGCGATACTGTTATTCCTGCTGGCTGCTGCGCTTTACCCGGTGCTACGCTACCGCTCTGTTAGGAGGTTACCGTGAGGCAAGGCTTACAAGTGGACCACCTAAGCGTAACCAGTGGTGATAAGACCCTGGTTGCCGACCTCTGTTTTGACGTCTCCCCTTCTGAAATGGTCGTATTGGTCGGCCCCTCCGGCGCTGGCAAATCAAGCCTTCTGAGAGCTCTGTGCGGCCTCGCAAAGGCCGCAGCGGGAACAATCTACGTCAACGGCACCGACGTGACCTCGCTCAGCCCCCAAAAGAGGCAGATGGGTCTACTCCTGTCGGACCCGGGTTTACTTCCGCACCTAACAGTTGCTGAAAATATTGCCTTGCCAGCTCCAAAAGCAACAGAGCGCGTTGAAACTAGCCTTGCCACCCTTGGCCTAACTAGCCTGCGCGAGCGGCATCCAGACTCTCTTTCAGCGGGTGAGAAACAGAAAGTAGCATTGGCGCGGCTCCTGGTGGCTCGACCGCAAATCTTGCTTTTTGATGAACCACTCGCCCACATGGACACCGTCTCCGCAGCCAGGATGCGCACAGAAATCCTCCGGGTACATCGACACCTGGGGGCTGCAAGCATTTTCGTTACCCACTCAGCTGTAGAGGCGATGCAAATGGGCGATCGCATCATCTACTTAGAGGGCGGAAGTATTCTGCAAGATGATTTGCCAGAGGAAGTATTTGAAAGCCCGAACACCCTGGAAATTGCCAAGCACCTGGGGGCTAAAGTGCTCCTGTACGCCACCGTGCACATGTGCCCAAGTGGCGGAGACTTACTAGCGTCTACAGCCGTACTAGGCCAACGCGTGCAGGTACCTGCCCACCCTGCGCTCACAGATGGCAGAGCTGTCCTAGTAGGACATCCGAATTGCATCACCCTTACCCCCGCTAGGGCGCAACGAGTTCACATAAAGGAAGAAGTCGGCCAGATTATCTCTACTTCTTACCTTGGCGGCGCTTATCTTTGCGAAGTGGAAACCGAGCAGGGGCGCATCTCGGTTGAAGTTCCCGCAGACGGGCCGGTTCCAGCCCCCGCCGATGCAGTCAGGATGAAGATAAATGCGGACCTGATGTGGGCATTACCGGTAGCCAACCATAGAGATTAAACAAAAAAACCGGCCGAAGCCGGATAGTGGGCGATACTGGGATCGAACCAGTGACCTCTTCCGTGTCGAGGAAGCGCGCTACCGCTGCGCCAATCGCCCGAGGTGGGTACCGGATTCGAACCGGTGTTTACGGCTTTGCAGGCCGCTGCCTATCCTCTCGGCCAACCCACCGGAGAAGGATCCCTATTCGGTCTCCTAGAGCGGATGACGGGACTCGAACCCGCGACCCTCACCTTGGCAAGGTGATGCTCTACCAACTGAGCCACATCCGCAATGTGTCGTGCCGCTTGGCACGCATGAAAGTTTACGCAATTTTTGGCTCAGGTGCAAAAATCTGAGTGTGGCATTGCTCATGCTCGCACCCAAACCCCATTTCACCTGCCCTTTACCGGCCGTTTTCAAGCGATTCATCCCCGACGCCAAGGAAGAGGCCTTAGATGGGCAGCTCACAACATAAGCACAAGGGATGCCAAGAAGAAAGTAGAGCGCTTTTGCAGACTTACGGGAGGGCGTAAAAAAACCCGGCCTACGCCGGGTTTGGTGGTGGGCGATACTGGGATCGAACCAGTGACCTCTTCCGTGTCGAGGAAGCGCGCTACCGCTGCGCCAATCGCCCGAGCGGATGACGGGACTCGAACCCGCGACCCTCACCTTGGCAAGGTGATGCTCTACCAACTGAGCCACATCCGCGTGCCATCCTGAGAACCTTTCGGCTCAACAGGTGCGAGAAGAACATTAGCATGGGACGGCGCTGAAAATAAAATCAGATTGGACGTGAGTCCGAACACGTTTGCCAATTTTTCCTGTAATTACAACGGAAAACTCCACTAAGAGCCCACTCCTTTCAAATATCGGCCGCAGCGATTTTGATGCCCAGCATTTTTTTGCTAAAGTTTCTCTTCGCCGGGCCATTGGCGCAGTGGTAGCGCGCTTCCTTCACACGGAAGAGGTCACTGGTTCGAACCCAGTATGGCCCACAATGAACCTCCCTTAGACGGGAGGTTTTCTTGTTTAACTTCCTCTTCCCCACTTCTTGGCTGCAATTGGCCGCTGCAAGAGAGTCCCAAGTTGGCGCATTTTCGCTCTTCGGAGGCCAGAATGACCAAAACGTGAGAACCTAAAGGTATGAATATTAGGCCAGGAGTTCCGTACCCATTAGGCGCAACGTATGACGGCACAGGGACAAACTTTGCCCTTTTCTCGTCCGTTGCCGAATCCGTTGAGCTTTGCTTGATAGACGACAATCTCGCTGAAGAACGCATAAAACTTACAGAGTGCGACAACAATGTGTGGCATTGCTACATTCCCGGGATTATCCCCGGACAGCGCTACGGCTACCGAGTCAGCGGGCCCTTTGATCCAGCTGCCGGACATCGCTGCGACCGAGCAAAGCTCCTCCTTGACCCCTATGCCAGGGCAATTGAAGGCGAAGTTCAAAATTCTAATTCTGTCTACTCCTACAACTTCGACAATCCTGACGAACGCAACACGGAAGATTCTCTTGGTTCTACTATGTTGTCGCTCGTTTCCAGCCCATTCTTTGACTGGGCCCATGATCGTCCTCCGGGACATGACTACCATGAGCTCGTAATTTATGAGGCCCACGTGCGCGGCCTGACCATGCTGAATCCAGACATCCCAGAGGATATTCGCGGCACCTATTCAGCTATCGCCCACCCATCTACAGTGGAGCATCTAAAAGAACTAGGCGTCAACGCCCTCGAGCTGATGCCGATCCACCAGTTCGTAAACGATTCCAGCCTGAAAGAGCGTGGCCTTTCAAACTACTGGGGCTATAACACTATTGGTTTCTTTGCCCCACATAACGCCTACTCCTCCGACCCGCGCAGTTCTGTGCAGGAATTCAAGCAGATGGTGAAGGCTCTGCATGACGCAGATATTGAGGTGATCTTGGATGTCGTCTATAACCACACGGCCGAGGGCAACCATATGGGGCCAACGTTATCTTTCAGAGGCATTGATAATGCTTCCTACTACCGGCTGGTAGATGAAGACAAAGCCCACTACTTCGACACTACCGGAACAGGCAACTCGCTGCTAATGCGCTCGCCTGCAGTACTGCAGCTCATCATGGATTCGCTCCGATACTGGGTTACTGAAATGCACGTAGACGGATTCCGTTTCGATCTGGCTTCCACCCTGGCCCGCCAATTCCACGAAGTAGATAAGCTCTCTGCTTTCTTTGAACTAATCCACCAAGATCCAATTATCTCTAGGGTAAAGCTTATTGCCGAGCCTTGGGACGTAGGCGAGGGCGGCTACATGGTGGGCCAGTTCCCAGTCCTTTGGAGTGAGTGGAACGGGTCTTACCGCGACACGGTGCGTGATTTCTGGCGCGGCCAATTCTCCACCCTGGCAAAATTCGGTTCCAGATTGGCAGGTTCTTCTGATCTGTACCAAGACGATGGCCGCAAACCTATGTCTTCGATCAACTTTGTCACTGCTCACGACGGATTTACCCTGAACGACCTGGTTTCCTATAACGAAAAGCACAATGAGGCCAACGGCGAGGATAACCGGGATGGCTCTGACAACAACCTGTCGTGGAATTGCGGAGTCGAGGGTGAGACAGACGATCCCGAGGTACTGAATCTGCGGATGCGCCAACGGAAGAACTTCATCGCCACCATGATGGTTTCTCAGGGCGTTCCCATGATCTCGCACGGAGATGAGGTTGCTCGCACCCAAGGCGGCAACAACAACGTGTACTGTCAGGACAATGAGATCTCCTGGATGAGCTGGGAAGAGACGGATACGTCCTCGGAAATGTTCGATTTTACGAAGAGGGCGATTAGGATGCGGCGGGAACACCCGGTATTTCGCAGGCGCCGTTTCTTCGCTGGCAACCCGCAACAAGGTGGAGAATCTGAGCGTGGCGAGATCGAGTGGATGAACCCAGATTCTTCCCACATGACTGCCGAATCTTGGGACGCAGCCTACGCTCGCACATTGATGTTCTATTTGAATGGGTTGGCCATTGGCGAACCTGACGATATGGGCAATCGTATTGTTGACTCAGATTTTCTGGTGCTTATGAATGCAGCCCCCGAGGACATCGAATTTACGCTGCCGCCGCAAGAGTACGGCAAGTCGTGGACTGTGTGCCTCGACACCGACGAACAGCATGTCGATACCGACTTCTCTGCCGGTGACAAGATCTGTCTTCGCAACAGGTCAGTGCTGGTCATGGAACATACCCGTGAGGAGGGCGAGGACGCCCCTACCGTGAGCGTAGAAAAGGTCCTTCCTCCGGTACACAACGAATAGGAGTTGCCATGTCTCACCCCCACTTACCCAAGCCGGGGAAACGCCTTCCCATTAGCACCTACCGACTGCAGCTGAATGAGAATTTCACCTGCAGAGATGCTATTGGAGTGTTGGATTACCTGGTGGCGTTGGGGGTTACTGACATCTACCTGTCCCCTATTTTGCAGGCAGCTCCTGGTTCTAAACACGGTTATGACGTGGTTGATCACCGCCACGTCTCCCGGCAGATAGGCGGGCGCAAGGCATTTGAGGAACTAGCCAGCGCCGCCCACGAGGCAGGCCTTGGGGTGATCGTCGACGTGGTACCAAATCATATGGCAGTCCCAACCCCGGTATGGCACTCGCGGGCCATGTGGTCGGTACTAAAACGTGGCCTCGAATCCGAGTATGCGAATTGGTTCGATGTTGAGGTAAACGAGCCAATTTTGATGCCGATTTTGGGTGCTCGTATCGGCCAGGTGTTGGCTGCTGGAGAGCTGGAGCTTGTCAAGATGCGTGTGCCCACCGAGCCGGATCGTGGTCAGCAGTGGGTATTGCGCTACTTCGATCATGTTTTTCCTGTTGCCGAAGGTACCGAGTCTTTGCCTCTGGAAGTGCTGGTAGAACGGCAGCATTACCGCCTAGCGCATTGGAAGGTCGCCTCGGAAGAATTGAATTATCGCAGATTCTTCGATGTGGGGTCACTAGCCGGGATAAGGGTTGAGCTGCCCGAGGTGTTCAATGCGACGCACGCGCTCCTTTTGGAACTGTTCAATGCCGGGTTTATTGACGCCTTCCGGGTCGATCATCCCGATGGGCTAGCTGATCCGCGGGGATACTTTCGGGCCTTGTCTGAAGCAACGGGAGGGGCTTGGATAGTGGCTGAAAAGATTTTGGAAGCGAACGAGCAGATGCCCTCAGATTGGCCCGTAAGCGGCACCACTGGGTACGACACGGCCTGGCGACTTAACGCTCTAAATGTGAACCAGTCGGCTGCTCTTTCCCTGGGGGCAGTCATGGCGCAGGTAAGTGGCGATTCGCCCTCTTCTTACAGGCAGATCGTACGCGAGGCAAAAGCGCAGATTATCGACACTTCGCTTGCGGCGGAGGTGCGCCGACTCGGGAACGTCATCTGGAATATTTGCTTGGAAGATTTCCGATTGCGCGATCACACCTTCAGAGGGCTTATTACCTGTCTGCGAACGTTGATCATTCAAATGGATCGATATCGTGCCTATGTCGTGCCCTCTGAAAGTGCCCCTGCCCTGTCTAGGGCTGTTGTCCAGGAGGCGGCTGCGAGGGCGAAGAAGGAACTTCCCGAAGACCTCTCGGACACGATGGATGTCATTGTGGCACTGGTCCTAGGAGACGAGATTGGTTCTGCCGGTAATTATGAATCGGCAGCGCAGAAGGCGGAGGTGCTAGTTCGATTCCAGCAGGTGTGTGGTGCGGTGATGGCGAAGGGGGTAGAGGACACCGCTTTTTATCGCTGGACCCATCTACTTTCGCTTACGGAGGTGGGGTCTGATCCTTCCCAGTTTGGCATCAGTGTCGACGAGATGCACCGGCACGCTGCTTACATAGCTGCGCAGTGGCCGGCAACGATGACCTGTGGCAGTACCCATGACACAAAACGGGGCGAGGACGTGCGCGCTCGGCTGAATACCATTGCGTCTTTTCCCGACAAATGGTCAAACCTGGTTGCAGATCTTCGCGAAGCATCTAATTCCTACAGGCCACGAGATCTTGACGGGCGGATCGAATACATACTGTGGCAGACTTTAGTGGGGACATGGTCAGATGCAGGGCCTATTAGCTTCGATAGGCTGGAAGGCTACCTGTTGAAGGCCGCGCGGGAGCAGAAGACGTGGACGAGCTGGATAGATACCGCTGCCTCCCGCGAAAAGCGCATGACCGAGTTTGCCCGCAATGTGCTGAAGGATCCCGCTGTTAGGGAGCTGGTTTTATGCTGGCGGGAAGAAACCGCCGAGTGCACAAAGGCAGCAATTTTGTCTACTAAGACACTTCAGCTGACCATGCCCGGTGTAGCAGATATATATCAGGGCACCGAGATGGTGGGGACAAGCCTGGTTGATCCAGACAATCGGCGGCCGGTTGACTTTGACGCACGTAAGAAGTCCTTAGAACGATTGCTCTCTGGCTGGGCTCCGGAAAATATTGACGAGGAGAAGCTGGACCTGGTTCGACGCATCCTGGCACTGCGAGCCAAGCTGCCCAATGTTTTTGTTTCCGCTGAGTCAGACTATGCGGCCTTGCCAGTTTCTACCTCTCATGCCCTGGCTTTCTCACGCGGGGTGGGCACTCCTCAGGTGGTAGTTATTGCAGCTAGAACCTTCGCTAACAAGGATAATTGGCACTCACACACCGTTGGGATTCCCGAGGGAGAATGGGCATCGATCTTCCATGACCAGAAGGTGTGCGGCGGCGTCCGTCCTCTTTCGGAGGTATTAGGAAATTCCACGGTCGAGATCTTGGTTCGGACTGAGCTGACATGAATCTTCGACAGATCGGCTGCGGACGAGTCCCCGTGTGGGCACCGGCGGCGAGCAAAGTCGAGCTGGTGACTGAACGGGGGCGTACCGAGATGTGTCGGCGCCAGTCGGGGTGGTGGGTGGCTCCTACCCCACTGCCAGATGGCACCGACTACGCCTTCTCCTTAGATTCGGGCCCTTGCCTGCCGGACCCGCGTGCTAGCCTGCTACCTACCTCAGTACACGGCCCTTCCCGCACGTGGTGCGCTCCGGCCTCGCCTGGCCCCTTGCCAAAGGTGCAGGTGTTGGGAGGGGTAATGTACGAACTTCACGTGGGAACCTTTACTCCCGAAGGTACACTTGCAGCTGCTGCCAAAAAGCTTCCTTATTTGAAAGAACTGGGGGTAACCTGCGTGGAACTGATGCCCCTAAGTGCTTTCGATGGCAATGTTGGGTGGGGCTATGACGGGATTAATCCTTTCAGCGTGCACGCCCCTTACGGAGGCCCTGACGGTCTTATTGATTTTATTCGGGCAGCGCATGAGTTGCAGCTCGGCGTCTGCATTGATCTAGTTTTGAACCACCTGGGCCCTGTGGGAAATTATTTGGGCCAATTCGGACCGTATTTCACTTCTAGGCATAGCACGCCGTGGGGCGATGGCCTGAATGTCGACCAGCAAGGTCTACCCGAACCGCGTGAATACCTATTGCATGCTGCATTAAGACTCTTCGCGATCTTTGGAGTAGATGCGTTGCGTCTGGATGCCGTACATGCCATAAAAGATGATTCTCCGGTTCATCTTCTGCAGGAGCTGTCGCAGCTGGTGAATAACCTTGAACAGACTTTAGGGCGGGAACTAACTCTGATTGCCGAGTCAGACCTAAATGACATTTCGATGATCACGCCAGTAACCGAAGGCGGCATGGGAATGGACGGCCAATGGGATGACGACATTCATCACGCGTTACATGTTGCTTTTACTGGGGAATCACAGGGCTACTATAAGGATTTTTCTGACCCCGATGCGCTGCGGAAGGTGTACGAGCAGGTGTTCTACCACGACGGCACGTATTCTTCTTTCCGAAAAAGAAACTGGGGTCGCCCGGCCGGCAATGTTGCCCGATGGCGTCTGGTAGCCTGCGATCAAAACCACGATCAGGTTGGAAACCGGGGTATGGGAGATCGCCCGAATCTTACCGCGGCCGAGGCGGCTGCTGAGGCGGCAATGTTGCTGCTAAGTCCATTCACTCCGTTAATTTTTATGGGCGAAGAATGGCATACAAAGGTCCCCTTCACTTTCTTCACGTCCTTCACTGATGAGGACGTTGCCCGTGACGTAAGTGCTGGTAGGGCCAGGGAATTTGCGAGTATGGGGTGGGCAGATGGGGTACCTGATCCCCAGGATCTTGCTACCCACCAGAAGGCAATTTTAGATTGGCCTGCGGCTCGATCTGCTGCCGGCGCACGAATGGTCAAGTTCTACCGAAAGCTCATTAGTCTGCGGCAACTTTACCACCTTGCCAGTACAGAGGTACCTACCCGGCTACACCGCGAGGGCGGACAAATTACTTTGGATCGAGGCCGGGTCCAGGTACACGTGAACCTGGACCAAACCGAGATAGGCTTTGCGCTACCGAAATTTTGTAAATCACTACTTTGGAATGCTTCTGTCCAAGGCAATGCAGTTACCCTAGCGCCGAAATCTGTGGCAGTTATTTACCAGCCCTGAGTCTTGCCTACCTGCTTGTAGCTCTTTACCGATTTTAAAAGTATTATTGGCAGGACAAAGGAGGCAAGGACGCTCCGAGATACCTACACCAGCGAGCAACTAGTTGAACTAGCCCGCACGCAGCAACCGCAAATTATGGCTCACCCAGCGTGTAGCGATTCGTTGAAAGAATGGATTAAAAGCAGAGATTCCTACGCCCGCAACAAGTCGAGGACTAACGTGCTATTCGGCCTCGTAGCAGGCGTAGGAACCATTTTCTTTGCGCTTATGGTTGCGGCAATGGCGTTTTATGCAAGGTATTCATACCCCATGCAGATACGGCCCCCGTCCTCGGTATATTCTACCAGGCCTACCTGCTGGTAGCCGGCTTTTTCAAAGACTGCGCGCATACGTTTGTTCTCTTCAGAGGTATCACCGCGCTTGTTCCCATTGGGGGATATCTCAGCTGCATATTTCAGAAGCTTCGAGGCAATTCCAAGCCCTTGGGAATCCTTTGAGATCGCTAGCCTGTGCACCACCAGGGTACCTTCGCGGGGAGTTTTCCAGTGGAGCTCTTCGTTGTCGTAAGCCGGTTCTGGTTCGGGGTCAAGACAGACCGTACCAACCACTTTCCCGTCAGCCGTTGCCACATAGGAAATACCGCGTTCGATGTCTTGCATCATGGTGTGTTCGTTGGGGTAGTCGCCTTCCCATTGATCTACCCCTTGGGCGCGTAGGGCTTCCTTACCAAAATCTATGATCTGCATTATGACTGGCAGATCGTCCATGGTGGAGTGACGAATTTCAATATCCATGGATGTTATCCCTTCGGAAATATTTGTCTACGAACTGACTCTACACGATTGGGAGGGTCTAACCTACTGGCCGATTAGGAAGTGATACTTTTCTAACATGGCGTTTACCTGGTAGTTTGCTTTAAGCTACGGCACAATTTTACGGCAGTTCTACCGCTCTCACCGCCTCCCCGATTGTCCGATTATTCAGTCTTATTCCATTCCTTTAAAGGGAAGATTCGGCTCGGTATCTATCTGCAGCAACTGATCTAAATGCTCAAAGTATGCCTTCTTATCCACCTTCTCTATGACGTGCGCGTTAGCTGGGCGGGCAAACTTGTCCCATGCCATTGCTGAGTATCCCCGAGTGAGTTCCGAAGAGGTTTCAACATCTACTCTATAAGTATTTTCATCCAAGATTAGCTCGGGATGAAGCAAACAGGACAAGGTCACCGAATCGGGGTGAGTGGAACCATCAACCCCCACTGACTCATTGAAGTCAAGGGTGGTATCACATACCTTCTTGAAGAATTTTGCTAGGACCGTTCCCTTGTCTGTCATCTGCAAGTATTCACTACGCGTAATCGTGGCATCTTCGAGCGTCACGGGGTCCCAGGTCAGAACGTGAATGTCTGCGAAGCCAGACGTGAATACCATCTGCGCAGCCTCTGGGTCCACATAAAAGTTGAATTCTGCCGAGGAGGTGGTGTTGCCCCGTCCGTTGTTAGAACCACCCATGATGTAAAGGCTCTTGACGTTCTTCACGAAGTTGCGATCTTTTGCTATGGCAGTCGCGATATTCGTCAGCGGTCCAATTGCCACCACACTAACTTTTCCAGGTTCTTCCGCCGTGATTCGGATGAGGGCGTCCACCGCGTGTTCGTCCTCGAGACGTGTCTTTGTAAAATCGATGCTCAGGCCGCCGGCACCGTCACCGTGTACTTCTTCAGCAGATACCCATGGCCGAAGCAAGGGTTGCGAGCACCCTACATGTATTGGGACGCGCCCGAGTGCCCCAGCGGCGTTTAGCGTCATATGAGCATTTCGTATCTGGCGCTCAAATCCGACGTTGCCCGCCACCATAGTTATTGCCCGCATATCAGCGCGTTCATCCAAGAGCCCTACCAAGATTGCTACACAATCGTCCTGGGCTGTGTCGGTGTCAAGAATAAACGGTACTTTTTCCATGTTTCCTCCCCCAGCCAACTATAACGGCACGTTTTGCATGTTTCCTGACGGTAAGGCAGGTACCTCTAGTGATCTCTATCCGCGACTACAAAGCTGGTAGGAGTTTTGCGATGGGAATTGTCTATTTTTCAGGCAGATTTTTTATTTTCACCCCTGTAGGAACTTCAATATTTTGTCTATTAAGTTTCAGTAACCGCATCCGGTTCACGATATATACAGCAATTGCAGTCAAGAAAAGAGCCACCCACCCAGGCAGCTGCCATGCTAGTGGCGGCACATGTTTGGGGTCAGGAAAAACTCTGCTGCCTGTAACTAATAATCTGTGCGAATTTACCCCGTATGGAGTGCGCGTGACGAGCGTTGCTAGATCCTCCCCTAGCCTACGCTGCAACAGAAATATCTACTCAGGACGCAACCCATAGATATCAACGACTCGGTATTTTAAAGGTTCGCCCTGCACCTCTATGTAAAAGTAATCGCCTTTACGCACAGAAGTGAGTTTGTCAAACATTGTCGCGTTTGCTAGGCCAGTATGCGCGGTAACCACGCTGTGTCGGTTTGCTTTTTCCCGCAGGCAGGTCTGAGCCGTACAGGTGGCCGGCAGCACGCTGTAAGGTCTAGTGAGAACTACTACGACAGGTAGGCTGACTAAATCCGATCTTCGGCACCTTAATGATCCCAATTGTTCCTGCAGGATCATTCAAAGTGTTCAAGTAGAGCTGGTAATCCGGTGTCGCTTGCATATTGTTTTCCCCTTGATAGTGGTCCACGAACCGGAAGTCCTTCCGCGCAGCATTGTATCTTCTAGCCGCCTGAAGGTACGGCTTTCATACTTGCGCAGATTCGGTTGACAAGTGCCCGGCGTAGTTTTGGGAAACGATTTTTGCTTCGCAGTTATTCCACAACGTTTAAATAACAGGATAAACCAATGCCATTATGCCAAATAAAATGATAGTAGAGGAGATTAGTACACGGGCTTTTCTCATACTAGTTATAGACATATGTGAGGTCAGTTTCCTGACCTCACATATCAATATTGTGTTGCCTTTATGCAGTCTTCATGCGGGAGAGCATTACAGAGCACGTTCCCACCAAAGAAACTTCGGCAAGAGCGAAGATGATAATGCCCGCGGCACCGGTCTTCGGGAGAGTAAACCAGAAACCGGAATCCGCCTTGGCCACGTTTTCGATAACTGCGACGTGATTGATGTCCGTCACGGTATACAAAGTTACTTCTCCGCTACGCACAAAAACCTTGAACTTCGCATCCTTCAGGACACCGTTTGCCGTGTCAGTGGCCTTACCCTTCTTGATCTGAAAATCGGCGAACTTGGTCTTGGGGTTTGTTGATTCTGGTGGTACATCCTCGGGAGAGGACGGTTCATTTTCTCCGTGGCCGGGGACAAAACCAAACTTGTTTTCCACCTCTGCCGGCGGCTGATCAGCCACCTTGAACTTCATGGCTACGACAACTTTTGCTTCAGAATCAGCGTTCACTGCTGCTGCAATCTTGCCTAGGCCATCTTTTGTGAACGAGACTTTGATCCGAAGGAGACCATCGGCTTTGTTTTCGGTGCTTACCGTGTAATCGGTGGTCTTCTGCAGTACAGTGCCGCCGATCTTCACCGATTTAACTGAATCTACACCCGGCGTCTTGTAAGCCGCCTGGAGCGCGTCGTCAAAGACTGCATACCCGGTTACTGTACGGCTTTGTCACCAACCTTCTTCTTGTTCACCCTAGAGGTGATGGTGTAAGAAATGTCGTCTCCGGCGCCCACCGTCTTGGTAGTATCAGCGCTCTTGGTAATTTCCGACGTCAGATCCTTGTTCTTAGGCTGCACGGTGATGTTGTATTCAAAGTTGGTAGCCTTGGCCGCCGTGCCGGTGATCTGGGGAGCCGTTAGGTAGAAGGGCTCTACCTCCGAGGAATATCCTGCAGGGACTACAGTCTCTTCCACCTTTTATAGGCCTAGGTTCAGGTTAGAGAAAGAAGCATTGCCTTGCGCATCGGTTACTTGCGAGTTCGCGGTACCGAGTTCAATGTTCTTTTCCGTACGGGAATTTAGAGCTTCTACCTAGTGTGCCAGTGTCTTCCAGCCGTCGATCGTATTCAGGTCTACAGTCTTCCCACCTACCTTATTTACTGGCGTGACAGTAAAAGTAGCGCCCTTAACCGGATCCTGAGCACTTTCCTTCAACTTGTGGATCGTGATTGGGCCAGTTTCCGAATGTCCCGTTTGCCACGGCGCAACCGGCTTCTCGGACTCGTTTGCACCGGCCGCGCCGGCGCAAACGAGTCCGATGGTTACAACAAGAGC
This sequence comes from Winkia sp. C0117E2, assembly GCF_056590455.1. Lineage (NCBI taxonomy): Bacteria > Bacillati > Actinomycetota > Actinomycetes > Actinomycetales > Actinomycetaceae > Winkia > Winkia sp. C0117E2. The sequence goes on from NZ_JBWPWD010000001.1 coordinate 187,016, forward strand.
GCCACCAGCATTCTTTAAGCTTTCGCATCTTAATACTCCTTTTATGGTGTTATGACCGGCTGGTCTTCTTTGTGAGCCGCCTTATCCAGGCACTAATTCCACCTGTGCCCAACAAGGCAATTAGCCCAGCGCACCAGGTCCACCCCGCCCCGCCAGTGCGGGGCAGTGAGAAAGGCTGCGCTACATCCATTTGGGAGGTGACCGATTCCCAGAGGATTGAGCGCTGCGAAACGAATGGGGATCATCCTTGCAGCTGTCCGGTTTCGTCGAGTTTCATCTGTCTTGGAGCTTCCGGAGCGCTGGTTGCATAAACGGCACATTTGTATTTGCCTGCCTGAATGAACCGCCCTGTCAGACTTGCCTGAGTCTTGGCTTTGATGCCGTCCTCGCTGTAGATGAGGCGAAAAATCCTCTCTCCTGATGCCCGTCTTGCCATCTCTTGGTCCAAGTTGGCTATCTTCCACTTAACCGAGGGCGTCATTTCGATTCCGCCAATTCCGCCTAACCATACCGAGGTCGCATCCGATTTCTTGCAAGCCATTTCTAGCCGTATTTGTTTATTAGAAGCGATCAAGGAGGCTTCAATCTGCACAGGCGCATATAGGGGCATGCCGACGATAGAGCTAATCTGTTTTTCGGATATGCTCAGCTTCAGGTCACCTGACCTGGCAACACGAGCGGTAACTGTTAGGTTTGCAGCTAGCTCATCTGTAGAGCCATCCGGATAGGTTACTAGTACCGGAATGGACAGATGCTGGCCCGCGGTATTTAGCGGTGGGCTCACCCGAATCTGACCGGTATCCCCATTAATGCTTACCCAGTTTGGCACTGGCCGTTTCAGATCTGTCAGCACGGCAAATGTGCTCCCGATAGGCAGGCGCGCTTTGGGATCCGCAGGCGGGGCGAAGTTTCCGCTGGTGCATTCCTCCGACGCTCAGGTCTCGGTATGCAGGGGGCAAAGTTGTCCGATTGTTTTCGCACTCGTACTTTGAAGGTGGTGTCCTTACTAAGTTGTGGGGCGACATCTGGAAGCGGGCGGGTAGGTGGCACGAATCTTGAATTCAAGTTTTCTGCCAACGTCAGCTTTCTTGGGGCCCATTTGGGATTGTCCGGTTTTCGGATCTAGATAGTATTGCCCCTCACGTGGATTCGGCCCGGCAGATTGCATATAACCGTTTGAGTTCCCTACGATCGCAAAGCTCATCTCTCTTGCAGGCACATCAGTAAATATGCCCGCATCTGGATCTTCTACAAATGACCAAGGATGATCGGGTTTTTAATCATCGAAGGCCAGCTTTCCTTTAGGGAAATGGGGGAAGGTATTATATATGGTATTAGATATCTGCCCGTAGAAAACGTCTGTCTTCTTGTAGTGGACGTCTCCGGCCAGAAGGTTATTTCCTTAAGAATTTTCTACGACATCTGGGATGCCGTCTCCACCGATGGCGTAGGGGCCGTACACCATGTACTGCTGCTCCTTTTCCTACCGGTGTAGTAGCCCGCAATAATGGCAGCACGTCTAGATCTAAATCTGCCTGTACAGTGGCGGTTATGTCCATATATGGGTGACGTTACTGCCATTTTCCCAAGACCAGAGAGAACGACCAAACCACCCGGCATCATGCTATTTCACGAGTATTAGTCATGCAATCCCTCCGCCGGCATACCCCAATTCCAGCGACGATAGCTGCCATTGCTAGTAGACAGATCCCAATACCAAAGGAACCTGTCTTGCTCAACATTGGTAAGGCTCCATTTTTTGAGGCATACTTTTGCTTCGCCGGGATCGGCACTGTCTTAGTAATCTTTGGCTTTTCCGAGTTTAGTTTCGGAGTAACTACGAAGCGATAGCTCCACTGCGCCCGTTGCGGGTCGGCAATGGGAATAGTGACTAGGAAAGGCGCAATCTGCCTATATTTATGGGTGGTATCTGCGGGTGATAGTTCATCTACTAAATACATCCCTACTGGTAAATCCCGAAACACTGCTTTTCCGGCCTCATCAGTTACAGCGACTGTCACCGGCAGTGCCTTTGGCGCAAGCTCCTTTAGTCGCAGCCTATTCAAATCCTGCCAATTAGCACCCTGCAGCGATATATTTGGCACCTTGCTAATGCGAATTTGCTGGCCCTCGACCGGACCATTTGGCTTACCACCCGGCACCGGATCATCAAACGGGTTGTCCCCACTTTTTATTACCGTGAGCGTACCGCGCTCAGTTACATCTATGGCCGACGTGTCTAAACCATCACCATCACCGATTACAGGAGGCGCCGCAAAAGCGCTTGCTGTAAAGGTGAAAGTAGACAGTGCAGTAATTACTCCAAGTAACACGCGCTTCATGATTTCCCTCCTTCGAGCTTGTCCTTAGCCGTCTTTTTTACTAGCCACCGCATAAGTAGCAGCGCAGCCACAACACAAATGCAGATAATTAGGATCATCCACCACGACCAGCGCATTCCCGTGACTTCCGGAAGGCCTTTCGGATCCAGTGGTACCCTATGGCCGGTTACCAGAAGCCGGTGAGAGTTAATCCCGTAGGGGGTACACGTGATCACCGTGAGAAGGTCCTTGTTTGGAACGCGGGCTAATGAGGAGACCTCGTTTGGACGCACCACCTGGATGGAATGCACCTGGTATTTCAACTTGCGGCCTGCCACCTGCACATACATTTCGTCGGCTCGTCGAACGCTGGAAAGATTGTCTAGCAGGGTAGCGCTCGAGAGGCCTGAATGCCCGGTCAATACCGCGTGGGTACCGACTCCTCCAACTGGCAGCGAAGATCCATATAGATGGCCGATACCTTTTTGCAAAGTGTCTTCCGTTGTGCCGTGGTAGATCGACAGGTTTATGTGCGCCTTTGGAATGATCAACCGCCCCATCTCTGGGAGCAAGTTCAACTGGTGCAAATATTCCTGATACGGATTATTAGTTTTAGAAACTCGCGCAAGCCACGGATCCAAAATGGGAGCTCCCGGGACCTGACGATTATACTGTTCAGCCCGCGCAAGGCTTCGTTCTAAGAGTTGGGGTGGTACCTGGCGCTCCGAGACCGCGTATTGCCTAGCAACAGCTTGCTGACGCGCATTATTCCATTGGCTCGCGACCACAGGATACGCCAGCACAATAATGCCCATCACCGTAAGCAGCACCGTTACGAATCTAGAGCGCCAGGTATCTACCCCCTTTTTCAAGGCTCCTCCTCTATGCGTCTTTTCGGGCTCTGCTGTAGGCAGTTGTCAGCAAGCCGGCACCGGCTAGCACGAAAAGTACGATTCCTAGTCCACCAGTTAGCGGGAGTTTACTGGTGAACTCGCTTGTAGCCGAGTTGTATACGGTCGCGATAACGGCCTTGTCTGCGTCTGCCTTCTGAGCCGCCTTTATGGCTGCTTCATCGAAAGTAACCTGGGTGGCAGCCGGGTTGAGCTCATAGCCCCTAGGAGCGACCGTTTGCTTCACGCATAGCTTCTTTGTACTCAGTGCACGAAGTGGTCCCACAACTTCATTGGCAGCAAACTCGTCTTTACCTTCAATGCTCAGTGCGTTCCCGGTTACGCCTTCCGTGCCCTCGCAAAGAAATACCTTGAACTTGGCCCCGGTCAGCGCTTCAGTAGTATTTGTCTTAAAGTTCAAAATTTTCAGCTTACCCATAGGTGTCGTGGGAGTCTGGTCGCCACCGGGGGTAGAAACCTCAGTGTCCGAAGTCTCGTCATCGGCCTTATTCGTGTTAGAAGCCGAGTTGGAAACCTTCTCGCTCACGTCAGCTGCTACTGTCGCCTGGATCGTTACCCTTAGGAACTTCCCTTGCTTGGCACTAACTTTCTCTAGGCCTGTGTCAGTTAGAGTCACAACCTTCTTTTGCACGTTTTCACTGGCACCATCAGTAACCTGGAAATCGTTATCCACCAAAGTCTCCGCTGCAACAGTCGCATCTGCGGTGTCAACAATTTCAACCTTCGTAACTTTGCCCTTTTCACCATTGATCTCCAGGCCGGTGATAGGGGTATCTGTTACCACGAATTTGTCGAACTTGTGTCCGGTAGCAAGGGTCCTGATAGAAGCATCGATCTGGAACTCCATCGTCGATCCCTTTGTGACCAAAGAAGTTTCCGGGGTAATGTCCTTCTTGATAACAGTACCTGCGTCAGTGGACTTCGGATACACGTGAATGGTGTCCATATAGGTGCCGGTATTCGGGTCTGTCAGAGGCACCAAGATGTAGCTGTCCTTCGCTGGTGAAAGCCCTACTGGAGCCTTGGTTTGGACCAGTTTGTAGTAGCCCGGTTTCAACCCGGCGAAGGTTGCTGTTCCATCTGTGCCGGTAGCCTTTTCGGCACCCCCGATGAATGTAGTATCGGCAGTGCCGAACTTCCCTTCCTTTGCCTGGGCATATCCTTCCCCGGTGGTCACGTCCAGCGTGGACTTTTCCAGCTTGAACTTTGCCTCGGCCACTACCTCATGGGACGGGTTATCGGCCGCAGTACCGGTGGCTGCGGTATTGCCCGCAGGTCCTTTCTGCGCGTGAACAGTTATTGCGTAGGTAGCATTCGGATCGATTACGTTAGCCGCATTTGATACTGGCGCTACCGTCCCCAATCCCAGCGCTAGCAACCCGGCAGAAGCCACCGCTGCTACGCCTCTCCTAATTCGTCGTAGGGATAGCATTTTTCTCCTCTTCTTATGGTTATTTCTGTTTGAAAGCTCTAACGGCGCCCGCCACTAGAAGCGCTAACCCGGCAAGGATTACCCATGGTCTGGCTCCCCCGGTCAGCGGTAGATTTCCCACACTCACGTCAGCTAACTGGATAGTCCACCTACCCGTTGGAGGAAGCGAATCTGCACCTCCAGAAGAGTTGGTGCCATCGGGAGTGAACAGCTGGACCAAACCGCTGTTGCGGGTTTGCTCGCTCAAGGTGATAGTGCCGTCACTACCGCCGGAGGCGACAGTGAACTTGTAGGGGAACGGCAGTTGTTCGCCGGCATGAGCCCCGCCGTTAGTGTTTAGAAGGTAGTAACTGCCCGGATCTAACTCCTCGAGAGGCAGGTACGTACCCGCAGTGTCCTTATCTTTCACAAGTTTCTCGGCTTGGTCAGGAGTGCCCTCTTTGTACAGCTCAAATGTTGCCCCGGGGACCACGTTGCCCTTGGGATCGACTTTTTGGATAGCCACCTTGGCGCCATTATTCAGTGCTGTGTACAGCACGACGCCTTTAGGTTTGTTTCTATCCAACGTGAAGCTGAACGGGTCGGAAGTCAGCTCTGTCCTAGGCGCAGCCTTAAACTCTGCACTTAGCAGCGGGTCGCCCTCTTCTAATTCCGGTTCCGGCGTGCTTTCCCTCGAAGCAGCGCGCTCACTGCGGCCAGCACGAGCGGCCGGCGCAATCTCTCCCTGCCAGTCGACCCAGTGAGTGAGCATCTTCACGTACCGCTTAGGAGTCGGCTTCCTAGAAGAGACCTTACAAGTTGCGGCCTGTGGCATGCTGGGCAAAGAAGCATAAGTGCCCGCCACTACAGGTTCTATCTTGCCCGTGAGCTTCTTTAGATCATCCGGACCGGGCAAATGCGGCCAGGCACACTGATAGTCATAATGCAGCCCAGACACCTCGACGTCATCCTTGCGTTTGCCCACAACTGCAGTACCAACTTGGAAAGTGGAGACGCCATAGAAGTAGTCATCAACAAAGGTTGCCAAAGCACCATTCGGGTAACCCAGAGCAGTAGACAGCCTCACAGAAGATATCTCGCCCTCGCCTATTCCCCCGAAAGGCTGCTCCCCAAGAGATGTGGATAAAGTAGCAGACGGGAGTACTTTTACCTCGCCCTTATACTCAGGTAACGGATCTGCCAGCGCATTCGTGTGCCAAAGCGTACACGTAGAACTTGCCGGCATAAAACGGCTCGTCCCGAAGAGCTGTAACTCACTTTGAGCCGGCAACTCAACTGAACCGGAAGTTACAGCAGGCTTGCCATTCTTATCCTTTACAAAGGCGTCCTCACACCTGTAGTGCAAGGTATAACCCACCTTGCCGTCTGCTAACAGGGCCTTGCCTATGGACTTTCGACCAACCCCGTCAGGAGTATCTAGTACATGGCGAACCGAAAGCTTGCCCGCTTTGCGGTCAATCCGGTCAGTTATCGTAAATTTAGTCCTGGGATAAGGAAAGCCCGGCCCCGAGAGCGACGGGTGAACTCTGAAAGCGAGCAAAACCTGATCGCTGTCAGAAATCGCAAGATTAGTGTCTACATCTACCAGCGATTTCTTCCCACCTGCGTAGCTGAAGAACTCCCGCAGCTGGTCTGCCCCTACCGTGGTGGTTGGCTGTGTCGGATCCTTCTCAATCTTCGCCGTAACCTCAGTGTCATAAGTTGGCAGAGCCCGCTGGGCCAACGCACAGGAGTAGCCGACTGGGATTTGCTGCGCTGCTACGACCGGCTCGAAATGGTCACCTCGCGCACTGAACTGGAGCTCTGCCTGGATAATTCCCGCACTATTGGCGCCCTCAGGCAATTCGTCCTGCTCCGCCTCGGTCAAAGTTACCGGTGGGCGGCAATAAAGCCGGGCAGAAAAGTCCTTCTCCTTCATAAGGAGTGCACCGCTACCACTTACGCGCAAACCAACCTGGACCTCTGTCTTTTGGAAGTCATAGTTGTTCCACACGACCATAGTTCCCGCAAAATTCTCGGGCAAAGTCTGTGGCACCGTCGGATTGGCGGGCACTTCCTTCTTTCCAGACGGAGTTTCGATCAACCGCTTGCGCGCATCCACCGCTGCCTTATAGAACTCATTGGCAGCAGGCGCCTTATCTCTGGGTAGGGACACCTCCGTCGTTCCAATTGAGCGCCCCACAAGAGGACGGCAAACCTTCGAATTCTCGTCACAGTTATGGGAAGGCTCGCGGCCTCGGTACCCTTCCGATACTTCCCAATAGCGATATACAGAAGTGTTATCTACGTGAGCCGAATCATCGGTTTCTTCCAGCACGCATTTGGCACCTGCCGGAATGGCGTCTACCGGATTCCACTCCCCCTGTTGGAAACGACCTATCCCAATTTGCTGAGTAGGTGCCACACTAGCCAATCTCGCTTGCAAATCTGTTGCGAACGTCGCTGCGGCATCGTAATTGGTATCGGGGACCTTTCGCGGAGCAGGAATAGGAATATTGTGCCCATTCAGCGCACACGAAATATTCACAGCAAACTGCTTAGCCCCAGAGACGATAGCTACGCCCTCGCCGCCGACTTTCTTCTTCACGTTGAAGGAAGCCAGCTGCATCCGGTAGGCGGCATTTAGGGTTGCTCTTGCCGGACCATCAACCTGCCAAGCATGGTGTGACTCGCCTACAGCCCGGTCGGACGAAGCTATGGTCCAATTCGCCGACTCAAGATCGGCTCCGGGAATCCGCAACGACCCTGGCTCCGAGGTGAGCTCGCACTTCCACCCAATGGGCGCGGGCACTGTAGTGACGTTTTCTTCCCTGGGCAGCAGCTCAATTGGGACTTTTTCGTTCTCGGTTTTTCCCGCCTCACTGTAGTTGCAGGACAGACTCGCCTGTACCTTGAATTCTCCGTCATCACGGGCAAAAAGCGCGTTCTTCCATTCTGCGGGTACAGGAATCTTCTGCTCACTCTTATAGGCATTGGTGTAGACGTCAGCACTTGAGGTCAGTGTCAGCTCAGCTCTGGCGACCTCAAACCACACGTCGAATTCGATATTCAAAGCACCATCACGCGAAGGCGAGGTGAAGGAGAAACTCGTCGTATCACCTTTCACCCGGTCGCGGGCATCTTCACCAATTTTGGCCTGGCTGTAGCTCTTCAGCAACGGGTTGCGCCCTAACGTAATTCGCATGGTGCAAGACGTATTTTCAGGCAGGTCACCGCCCTCAAGAGTACTCGCTGATTCGGTGGTCAGATCCAAACTAATCTGCTTCTCGATCGCCCCACATGTGAGTGTGCCGGTAGCCGCCCGGGGAACCTTCTTACTTAACAATTCGTACTGAGGGCGCTGACGCACTCTAGGCGAAATCTTTATGGCTCCCGCCTTTGGTAACGAATAGGTGGTACTAATCTGCACGGTTTTTGTCTGGTTTGCCCCCACAACTACCTCTGCGCTGTGGGAGGTGTAGTCGACCTTTCTACCCGTGAGGATTTCGGGCCTGGACAAAACTGAACATCTTGAGCCGGCGGGAATCTCGTTGGGCAGGACTACCTCACCGTCACCGTCTATTGAGACATTTTGGGTAACAGTTTGGGAGTTACCAGGTGCCTGGCAGGAAACGGTTATCTCTTTGCGAGCCTGAACCAGCTTCTCCTGTAAATCTTTCTCAGTCAGGTTTGGACCGAAGTTAGTAGCGTGCGCAATCTTCAATGTTCCAAGTTTGAAGTCCAGCTGGTTATTTACTCGGACATCGACCACCCGGTTCACGTCAGTTATTGGAGCAATCGCGATCGGCTCGGGTGTGATTACACTTGCGTTGGGTAGGTCAGTTTGTTCTTCAATCACCTTGCAATTGGCCCCAGCGGGCACGCCATCTATTAGTTTCGGGCTGCCGTGGGCCAGCGAGAAGGCGTAACTTTGGGAACTGCCGGCCACCGGTAGTTTTATTCCCTCGTCTTCGCACTCAAGACGCATGGCGAACTTATGTCCGATACCTTCACCTTGGGCGTTGCCGGTCAGGACCTTAGCTAGTCGTACCTGCCCATGAAGCCTCTTGAGATCCTGGGTGATGCGCACCTGGTGTTCTCCACCGGAGTGCACCCAGAAATAATCGCCTTTACACGGTTTAGCGTTCTTCGGCCTCGCAGCTGCATCTTCTGAACAAATATTGGACGTAACTGAGTGCTCCACTTCAAAGCCGGGCACATTCACCGGTTTCGCTCCGGCAGGAGTATTAGTGCCGGTTGGCGGCGTCGTAGAGAACAGGCAGTGAGTACCCACCGGCCACGCGTCTTTACCGGCCACTTTACCGACACTAACTTTGCCGCCAGTAGTAGGAACGCTCACATACCCGGCCCCAACGTATCCCGGGTAGGAGCCCTGATTCTTCTCAGGTAGTTCAGGAGGCTTCGTAGGATCGGCCATGAACCTGCAGTTGTAGTAAATCGGTACCTGTTTTGGTAGCTGGCCCGCTGCGATCTTCCGGGCCAGGGGCTCGTCGCCCTCAGAATTTGTAAAACGCACGTCCAGCGTCACCGACGCGGTGATTGAGGAATAAATTGTCTCGGAAATAAACTGGCTGGTCGGCTGCTTTCCATCAGCTCAGCGCACAACGCCGGTAGCCGAGGCAGAAGTTGCCTGCCCCTTGTCAGAGTGGTTCTGTTTGTCTTCCAACTCCAGATGTTGTGATGACAACTTATTGACAGACGTGAAAAGACGGTTTAATTCCTCTTTAGGGCGCCCAGAGGGCAAAACGATTTTCTCCTTTACCGCGCATCTTGCCCCTACCGGAAGTTTGCCCATATTGATGGGGGCCATCGTTACCGCAACGTTCACGTTTTCGAGTAACCGCTGGGCTTTTCCTTCCACAATCAGAGTGTTCGGATGCTGCCCTAGCGGATCTGCGCACGAGTAGGTAAAGCTATAGCGCGCACCACCAACAAATTTGACTGGCTTACCTCTTGGGTAGCCGCCGACTTCGAAACGGATTTGTTCGTTAGTTACTTTCCCCTTCTTGATTATCTGAGCCTGCTGCAGGGGGCGTGAATACATTGAGCATTTGATGGAACGGTAATCTTCCATCTGCTGACCGGAAATATTGAATCCGCCATTGCCGTCCTTATCTACTGCCAATGCCTCGGGCTCCGCCTCAAGTTCGCCACTCTTTCCATTTTTCACGTTTACGCCCCAGCAGCGAGGCACGTTGGCGAGCATGGTAGAGAGCTTCTTACCGGAACTTCCCTGTTCCTGAATGGTCACGCCGTGGGCGGTATCCTGCCCGGTTAGTCGCACAAAGGTTCTACCCAACTGATTTGTCTTGAGGGCGTATGAGCGTCCCCCCGCTACAGTCATATTGATGGACTGCCCCACATTGGGTTTTACATATCTAAAATCTTGATCGATCCAATCAGATGTAATTGAAATTGTTTTTTCTTCAAGAATCCATTGGCGCAACACGCGCTCAAGAGTTCCATTTACGATCTGGTTGTCTGAGTATTCATAGCTTCCAGGCGTAACCCAATAATCGTTATCCCCCTTCGAACTGAAGTCTATGTGTTGGTAGCGACCTTCCTTTCCGCTAGTAGTGGCTTCCGCAAGAGCCTTGAGGGTATCGCCATATTGAGACATCTTCTCTGACCAATCCCCCATGCCTAAGATGCGCAGTTCAGCACCTTTGCCTCGGATAAGGTTGGCTACACCCAAGGCTCCAGCCGTACCAGGCCTAGCGTCTAGGCGATTACGACGGAAGTACCCATTCGCCTCAGTTTCCGGCCTGTTTACAAAATTGCCATCTACATCGAGCTGATTGAGATCAGCCTCGTACCAGCCCTTGTCATTTTTCTTGACAGTATCCTGCAGATAGTATTTATTGTCGCCGTGTGTAAGTACAATTATCTTTGTGTATAACGGCTTGGGAGCAACATTAGGGTTTGCCTTCCGTTGGGCACTCTCATAATCGGCCATGTCTTTATACACTTGAGCCAATCCATATTGCAGATTGTTTCCCCAGGCGTGATCTGGACTACTGCCACGACCATCTTTAGATCCATCCAGGGATCGAATCTTATTTATCACAGCGTCGTAGCCAGCCTTATTCTGTAACGAGGTGGCCTTTAGATTAGGAGTGTTATGGTATAGGCGGTTATTTGATTCGTCAGCCTTACGCGCAAAAGTATAAATGCCTACTTTTAGGGAACTTCCCCGGTGCCTCTTCATTTCTTCTTCGAAAGCTATATTAGTGTCCCAATTTCGGCAGAATCGGCCATCGGCGGTGGTGCGTTTGTCAGCTTGTTTTCTGTAGTAGTCAGGCCATTTTTCTTCGTTCGGGCAAAGTCGCCCAGCAAGAGTTCTGGTTTCACCTCCCATTGAGGCCCATCCTGACCTATAACCAAGCCCAAAGACAAACGCGACAGATTGCGCACCTTCATCTACCGTGGAGTCTGGTCTTTGCGGATCGGCTGGGAAAGGATCCTCTCCTCCCATACCAAAGATTGGGTTCACGGCCAGGTCAGAGTTAGCCCTCGCTACCGATTCGAGGCTAGCCGTAACCAGCTGCATAAGACTAAGCAATAAGCAAGGTAGTGACAGTAATGAGACTATCCGGATTATCTTCCCCTTAGCACGCAAATCTCTTCCCACCTCGGATAAAGCGAAACCGTCAACTTTGACAATCGTGCCCGCCACCTCATAGTGGCGAGTCAGCACTTTCATTATTTACGCAACGTAGCGGGAATTCACTCTAAGTTTCTATATTTGGCGCCACCTTGCCTAAAAGTCGGATTACTTGTCCATTCAGTTGCCAACATAAGGTAGTAAATTTGAGCAAAAACAAACATTTAGGATATTTAAGCCGAAGTAGATGCACACGCGTGCATAAGAACTCCATAAATTTTGCGTCACGATAGAAACATATGGGATTCTTTTTTCGCTGTGCTGGCCGTACCGCAACCCGTCGATACCACCAATCGCATCCAGCAATACGTCTCAGTCACTTGCCGGTATAGAAAAACCCGCTTCGGCCTGGCTAACTGCCAAGCGAAGCGGGTTTCGTTTCGTCGGGCTGACAGGATTTGAACCTGCGACCCCTTGACCCCCAGTCAAGTGCGCTACCAAGCTGCGCCACAGCCCGTTCCGACTAGAAAAGAATAGCAACCCCCCGCCGTATCTCCAAACTAGATCTACCTGATCGTCGCATCTTGTGACAGTAAACACCTCTCGCGCTCGCCACCCCAGGCAGCAATCGAGGGCCTCCTGGCAGCACTGCCAAGACAGGAAATGCCCTCTACCATTAGGAAGAATGCCCCTGCCAGAAGGGCGATGCACCCGCCAGCTGAAAGCGCCTGCCAAACCGCTAGCCCTAGACCAGCTACCGAGACCGCCGCCCCCGCCAGAGTTGATGCCAGTACGTATGCGCCACTCGAGTGGAATTTTGTTTTCAATGCTGCTGCAGGTCCCGCTAGCAACGAAATAGAAACCACGGTGCCCACAGCTGGAATAATGACCGTGACAGTAATAATGATCAACGCATTGATACTGAAGCGCCACAACCCCAGCCGCCCTCTGCTGGCTCGGAATCCAACCGGATCAAACGCAGCACCGATAAGAGCCTGTCTTCCAAAGCACCACATGGCTACTGTCAATAACAAGGCACTCACGCTCGCCCACACGTCCACCCTCGTACAAGAGAGCAGAGATCCAGTTAGGAATGATTCTATTTTCAGTGGTAATGGAGAGAACCATTTGTTTAGAAAGTAGCCAGCTGAAAAACCTAAGGTAAGGGTTATTCCAGCAGCAGCTTCTGCGGTTATCCCCCGAACTGTGGCGACTGCATGCATGAACGCTGACAGCACTACTCCCCCCACCGCCGCTCCAACAAATAATCCACCCGAAAGCCAGGAATGACTACTCACGAAGCAGACAGTTACCACTACCCCCAACACCGCTCCTGGGAAAGCCGCATGGGTAATAGATTCCGCAAAGAAGATACGCTTATGCAATAGTGCAAGCGAACCGACCAGACCACATAACGCACCCACTGCTACAGCCTCCAACAGCGGCAGAGACACTATGTGCCACAAACTCACCATTATTTCCTCCCTATTTTCAATAGGTTGGCAACTGCGGGGGCATTACATCCGAAGCGAATAGCTAGGGCACCAACAAAAGTCGCACACAAACTCAGGCATACAGCCCCCTGTGGGGATACCGGATGTGTGGAAGGTAGGCTAAGTACTACCAAACCAACATATGCTGCCAGCAAGCCCGCAATAATTCCTATCGGCACCATAGATGAAGCGCTCCTTGCGAGCAACCGACCAACCGCACCAGGAATCACGAGGAATCCGATCACGAGCAACACCCCGACCGCGGATGCGGCCGAAACTACCACTGCGGCAATTGCAACATTTAGGAACAGGTCAATCACGAAGGTGTTAATGCGAAGCACGGATGCGCTTGCCCTATCGAAAGCAACAATTATTTGACTCTTCCAAGTGATGCCGACCAGAAGAATCGCCACTAAGCATGCCAGGAGGGATTGTTCTAACCGCACTTGCGTCACGTCCAACAGTCGGCCAAACATGAGCGATTCAAGCTGCCCGGACATATCCCCTTTCTTTAGGGAAAGCACCACCCCGAGGGCGAAAAACGTAGTGAGGACAGTAGCGGTTGCGCCTTCGCTTATTTCAGCCTTGCTGCCGGCCCACACAAGGGCCAACACCACGAAGATGGCGCAGATGGCAGCGCCGGGAAGAATCATGTCGATTCCCCCATATATTGCCCCCGCTACGATGCCCGGAAATACGCCGTGCACCAAGGCTTCCGCATTGAACTCTGCACACCGCAAATTGACTACGGTGCCAACAATTCCAGCAGCAACCGCAAGCACAACTAGCAGGCAAAATGGCCTGAACAGGTATGGGGCACTGCAAATAAATCCCCACCCGGGAATCGGCGCTAATGCGGCCCGCATCATTTCAAAAAGCTCCGCTAGCACGAGCGTTACCTCTTTCCATATGCCACGTCTACCAGTTGTTCAGAAAGCACTTGTTGCAGCGACCCGTAGGCCACCTGACGCCCTGCTAGCAGCAACGCTTTATCGCAGGTTTTCTGTGCCAGTTCGATGTCATGGGTAGATACCACCACCCCAATCCCGCTAGCTTTCGCCTGCGAGATGATGCGCAATAAACCCGCCCGATTAGGTTCATCCAGCCCGTTGAACGGTTCATCGAGCAGTAAGAGCGTCGGCTCAGCGATTAGGGCTCTCGCTAGCAATATCCTTTGTTGTTGCCCGCCTGAAAGATCACCGAAACGTTGCCCAGCCTTCTCCTGTAGCCCTACGTGGGCGATAGCCTTTTTCAAGCGATCTTTGTGTTCGGCCCGCAGCAGGCCGAGTATCCCCGTCTGGGCACGCAAGCCCATCGCTACCACCTGTGCTGCCGTGATGGGAAAGGTGGCGTCTAGATTTAGATGTTGCGGAACGTAACCGATGCTTGCCCCGGGCGGCATCGTGATTGCCCCAGATGCTATCCGAACCGCTCCGGTCAGAGCTTTGAGCAAAGTAGTTTTCCCTGAGCCGTTGGGGCCTATCAGTGCCAAAGCTTCGCCCTCGGCTAGAGTACCGTTTAGGCCGGTGACCACTATTTTCCGACCATAGGCAAGGCTAGCGTCAGCCATTTCCAAAACTGTATTCAAGACGCCACCTTTCGTCTATTTCACCGACGCTGGCAGGGTAGGAACAGTGCCATCCCACGCCTTCACCAAGGTGGTGACGTTGTGAATGATCGAACCAATGTAGGTTTCCCCTGCCGAACCGACAGGGCCGAGCGAATCACCGTAGAGTGCGTCGTCGCCAATAATTGCTTTCACACCCGCGGCCCGCGCTACTGCCTCAATGGATTTCGAATTGTTTGAGTTTTCGGCGAACAGAGCAACTGCACCGGAGTCCTTCACTTGCTTCGCTGCCTCCTGAATATGGGTAGCGGTCGCATCCTGCTGCGCGTTGAAATCAGATAGGGCCGCACCGATAAACTTCACCCCATAGTCAGCCGAGAAATAGCCGAAGGCATCGTGAGAAGTGAATAGTACGCGATGGTTAGCCGGTACGGACGCAATTGCCTCGCCTACCCACTTGTCTAGATCCTGCAGCGCCGCAGTGTATTTCTGAACGTGCTTGTCGAAAAGATCTTTATTCTGTGGGGAAACCTTCCCTAGAATGGCTCCAATGTTTTGCACCTGCACGATCGTGTTGCGCGGACTGGTCCACACGTGTGGGTCATATTGGAACTCGGGCGCAGATTCGCCCTCCTCCGGAGGGAATGGCCACTTGCGAACGTTTACCTTGGCGACCCCGTGATCCACCTTGTAAGGCAATTTTGCCGCTGTCTCTTTCTTATCCACCTCATCGGCGGTAAGCACGCCGGACGTGACACCCATGGTTCCATGGAAACCGGACGATTCTACTGCTGAGTCTAGGAAGTGCTCCAGGTCTACCCCGGAAACAAGCATGACATCAGCTTCAGATAGTGCTTTCGATTGTCCCGGCGTCATTTCGTGTTCATGCGCTGAGGCGTTGGGTGCCAGCAAGCAGGTCAGGTTGATAGTCGATTTAGCATTCTTAGGCTCTGCTCCAAGACTTGAGGTCTTTCCGGTAGCATCCGTCTTTTTGAGGGTGAGCTTAGAATCTGCGTCGCGGCTACCGGCTATCTGGGTGACGTAGTCGCAGATTTGGGTGGTTGTTGCTACGACGTTGACTTGATTCTTCGCCTTTTGGCTTGGGCCTGCAGCTTTCTGTCCTGCCCCACACCCAGTCATGGTGAGGGCGAGCAGAACGCAAGCGCTCATACCCACAATTGACCGTTTCACTATTTCCCCTTGCTTGTTCTTGTATTGAATCTCTAGGTGCCGGCCGGACACAGTTGTTAATGACAACGGTTATTAGTCTAGGCTTAGTGGGGAAATTAGGTCAACCTAACTTCTGAGGGTTACAAGATCATGCATGGGCACAAGGTTTTTCCGGGACGCTCCACAGGCAGCAACGACGCTCGGGTCCCATTGCTTTGGTGGGAGGTGCCAAAACAAAAAAAGGGGGGGCCGTAGCCCCCCCCTTGTATCTGCTACTGCTAATCCTTCATGGTTACCAATGCAGCCCCGATAGCTAGCATCCACGAATCCTTCGCTAGCGGAATGCCCTGCTCGGACGGACGAATCCCGTCAGACTGTGTCATCTCGGGATTGCGGAAATACATTGACAGCATGCCTGCTGAAAAGCCACAGAGCGCTAGGCCCGCCAACTTGCGCGGAATGAAGGGCAAAAGCAGCGCCGCGCCAATACCAATTTCCGAGGACGAGATAAACTTACCGAAAGTCTTCCCATCAAGTTCTTTCAACGCGGGGATGCCAGTTACAGCCATCTGCTGCAATCCCTTGGCACCCTCTTCATCTAGGCTTAGCTTCCCAATTCCGGAATTCAAAATGAAGGCGCCGGTTATGCCCCTCATAATTCCACTTGCTAACGACATCTGAACTCCTTCTATGCGTTCCTAAGGGCAATGCTATCTGCGGAGTTCACAAATGTCTCAGCAGTGCGGTTCTTTTTTCTGTCAGTGGAAGGTGCTGTTTGCTTCGGAGAGTCACTGCCTTAGCGAACGGATCACCGAAGGACAATGAATGGGCTAAGAGCTGTAGTGGTACTTGCTCTCCCTCCCACCCATACAAGCGGTCGCCCACTAGTGGCGCACCGAGGGCTGCCATATGGGCTCTAATTTGGTGCATTTTCCCTGTCTGCGGGCGCGCCTCGTACAGTGAAATGTTTCCTCTCTTCGAGAGTCTACGAAACTTAGTGTAAGAGTTTGCTTCACCGGTGTGTGCTACGCCCACCCGATGCTGCCCGTCTACCCGGTAAATCCGAGCTTCAAAGGAAAAACTGTCAGGCAGACTAGCAGTGGGAGCAAGTAACCGGTACGACTTTTGTACCTTCCGCTCTTCAAACAATTTTTGGTACGCGCCCCGAACTTGCTTCCTTTTAGTGAAAAGCAAGACCCCCGCAGTTGGTCTATCCAACCTGTGAGCCGGCACGAGTTCGTCGTTACGCTCTTGCCTGCGAAGTGCAACAGTGACCGATCTGGCCACGAAGGCGCCCCTGGGCATGGTTGCTAATCCTGCTGGTTTATCCACCGCTATCCAGTTCTCGGTTTGCGCTAGCACTGGAACTTCGATTGGCGTATCAACCTCGTCGGCTATAGGACGGTAGAAATACACCCCTTGCCTTATCAATTCCGAGGGCGTATCCGCCCCAAGTGCATCGCCTGCGGAATTAACGAAGGCACCTTGGGCAAACAGTTTTTTGAGCTCGGTGGCATCGAGTTTTTCGTATCGTTGTTGCATCCATTGAAGGAGGGTGAGGTCCGCACAGCCGGTGGGTCCCATTTTGATTGGGGCCAGTCCGCCTCGAGCCTGCATAGCGCCCCCTCTTTGAAAATTCTTGTCCACGCGTTTTTCTTGCCCGCGTCCCCCCTTCGCCGTTTGTGACTTGTTCATGCGGCGATGGCACGCGCCAATTATGCTAACGCATCTTGGCTGTGAGGCATTTATCAGCTGCTCTCTATGGGCATAAGTTGGCGTTATTGTGCGGATTTTTTCCTGTTTAGTAGCACCCAAATTCTGTCTTGCGCTAGCACGTGCCAATTGCCCCTTTAGCTCTTGCAACGTGGCGGCGATATCGGCACTATAGGGGACGAGTTCGCAAGGTGCGACCCACTAGAAAGGATTTGACATGGACGCTGTAACTGCAAACGAAACTTCCTCTAAGATTAGCTTGGGAAACGTTGCTTTGGCTTTGACTATTCTGGTCGGTTCCGTGCTGATTGTGGCGGGTATTGTTACCGCTACTGCTCCGCTGGCCATTGTCGGTGGGCTCCTATTTGCAGTGAGCTCTCTAGCTTGGGCAATCATGCACCCGAGCGCTCTAAAGGCCTATGGTGACATGTACGCCGAGGCCCACCTGCGCTAGTACCAAGTCTAATGGCCTAAGAAGGCTAGAACGGCTTAAGGCCAGATAGCCTAAAGTCAGGAGTCAGGTTGACGAAAGTCTATAGTTTTGGCCCAGCACCCTCCGTGCGGGGCCAAAACTATATTTGGTCTATTTTTCTGCCAAAGGCCACCTACCATATGCGGCGCCTAGCTAGCTTCTGGCGGACTATTTCTTGTAGTCCTTGAGCGCGGTTTCTACTTCGTGCAGTAGGTCTTCCAAAGCACCACGGTAATCTGACATCTGGTCCCAGATGGCATCCTCGCTCAAAACGCCGTATTGGCCTTTGCCGGCCTTATCCAGTTCTTCCCGGTCATCGCGCCATGGCCCGTAGTAGTACTGCATCAACTTGCCCATCTGGGCGCCCAATTCTTTGATTTGCGCTGGCGCTTCTTGCAGCTTCGCAATGTCTTTTTCGACTTGCTTCAGCCGCTGGTCGTTTTCGGCTGCAAGCTGTTCCTTTTCGGTCAGTGCCATTACTTCTTTCGCCTTTGCCTTTCACGAACTGCAATCTGGATTGGAGTACCCACGAAGCCGAATTTTTCGCGAAGCTTGCGCTCCAAGAAACGCCGGTACGAGGGATCCATGAACCCAGTTGTAAACAGCACGATCCGCGGAGGCGCTGCATGCACCTGGGTACCAAATAGGATACGTGGCTGTTTGCCTGAGCGCACCGGGTGGGGGTTGGCTGCGACTACCTCGCCCAGGTAGGAGTTGAGCATTCCAGTGCTAATTCGGGTGGTCCACCCGTTGATCGCCGCATTGAGCGCGCGCACCAGCCGGTTCGTGTGCCAGCCGGTTCTTGCCGCAACGTTTATTGAGGGTGCCCATGCCACGTGCCCTAGGTCGCGTTCAACTTCGCGTTTGAAGTCGTACTGGCGATCTTCGTCAACCAGGTCCCACTTGTTGTTCACGATTACCAGAGCACGCCCTGCTTCTAGCACCTGATTGATAATGCGCACGTCCTGTTCCGAGACCGTCTGGGTGGCATCCAGAAGCACGACCGCCACATCCGAGCGTTCAATGGCGGCCTGGGTACGTAGGGAGGCGTAAAAATCGGCTCCCTTGGATTTGTGCATCTTTCGGCGAATGCCAGCGGTATCTACGAACCACCATGGTTCTCCGTCAATTTCAAGTAGTTCGTCCACGGGGTCGCGGGTGGTCCCTGCCATGTCGTGCACCACGACTCGCTGTTCGCCAGCTAACGCATTGAGGAAGGAAGACTTGCCCACGTTAGGCCTACCTACCAGGGCGATCCGGAATACCCCGTCGTTTGGCTTTGCCGACGCTACAGCCGATTCCTTGGGGAGGACATCCATGAGGGCGTCTAGCAGGTCCCCAGATCCCCGCCCGTGTAGAGCAGAGATTGGGTGCGGCTCCCCCATTCCTAGTGCCCACAGGCCCGCCGCATCAGATTCGAGCTGCTCTGAGTCAACTTTGTTTGCCGCAAGCACAACGGGTTTGCCGGAGCTACGTAGCAATCGGACAATGTGCTCGTCGGTGGCGGTGATCCCCACAGCTGCGTCGAGGACGAAGATCACCACATCGGATTGGTCGATAGCGATCTGCGCCTGGTGTGCCACAGTACGGTCGAGTCCTTTGACGTCCACTTCCCAACCACCGGTATCTACTAGGGTGAACCGGTGGCCAGCCCATTCGGCAGCATAGGAGACTCTGTCTCGGGTTACCCCTGGGGTATCCTGTACAACCGCGGCGCGGCGGCCCAGGATACGGTTTACTAACGTCGACTTGCCAACGTTTGGGCGCCCCACGATGGCTACGACAGGCTCGCCTGCGGCTACCTGCTGGGCCTGAGCCTGCTGCGGGCTTGTCTGCAGCAGCGCCAGGTCTTCCTCGCTAAGGTCGTAGTCAGCCAGGCCGGCACGCAGGGCCTTCGCTGTCTTGTCAACCAGGTGGTCGTAGCCAGCCTCCACAATAAGAGCTTTGATCTGATCAACCACCTGGGGAATTGTCATTTCTGAAGAATCGACCAGCGTTACGCCTTCGGCCGCTTCTTGGAAGGAAGTGGTCTTAGAATCGCGTTTGTCGCGCTGCACGATCTGCTTTTCGAGGGCGGCCCAATCCGATTCTCCAAGTTCGGCGCCGCGGCGTGCCATGCGCACTGCCTCAGAAGCAGTGAGGAGCACGCGTACCGGCGCCTGCGGAGCCACGACGGTGGTGATGTCGCGCCCTTCCACAACAACGGCGGGCGCCTCCACTTCCTTTATTAGTTGCCGTTGCTTAGCAATTAGGCCTTCGCGCAGCGCGCCGCATGAGGAAATTTGGGAAGATACCTCGGTTACCTCCGGGGTGCGAATCGCGGCGCTTACATCCTCAGCACCAACCCGGACACCGGGATGGTCCGGGTCAGTAGATAGGTCGAGCGGGAATTCTTGGGCAGCCTTTCCCAGCACTGCCTCATCATTTCGGTCAAGATCCTGGTTCAGCACCCACCATGCGAGTGCGCGGTATGTTGCCCCCGTATCAATGTAGGCACCTGCAAGTTCGCGGGCTAGTTCCTTAGACACGGTAGATTTGCCAGACCCAGAGGGCCCGTCAATTGCTACTACTAGTTTCGATTCTTTCATCATCTACCCCTATTCATTGCAGAAGGTACCTGCCAGCCGCGCCTAACTAACGCGCTAGCGAGTGGCTGGGCCACAGAAGGCATCACTAACAATCGTGCCACGCCCGCGGCCGCCCCAGCAGAGTGTTCCAGCGAAAAATCTTCAATATTGACTTGCTCTTCACCAATCTCCGTAAAGAGTCTGCCGAGCTCCCCCGGCTTGTCTGGCACCAGGACTGAAACTTCCAGGTACCGGCGGGGAGCCCCACCGTGCTTTCCAGGGATGCGTTCTACCCCGTCGTTGCCGGCAAGCATCACTTTGGCAACAGAGCCCATCCGACCCGGAGTAGACAGCCCTGCGGGCAGGCCAGCCGCCAAGCCTTGCCGCAGTTCGGCTAGATCCCGAGCGAAAGCTTCGAGGACCTCGGCAACCGCATCGGAGTTGTGGGCAACGATAGCCGCCCACAGCTCTGCGTCTGAACGAGCAATACGAGTGGTGTCACGCAGCCCCTGCCCAGCTAGTGACATCGCCCTAGCAGGTGCGTCCTTCAACCGCCCTGCCAGCAGCGAAGAGACTAGTTGGGGCACGTGCGAGACCAACGCTACGGCCTGGTCGTGTTCAGGCGCGCTCAGCTGCGAAGGTACTGCGCCGACCTCTACCGCCACAGAGCGAACCAGCCCCAGCGCCCTCTCAGAAGTTTCCTTTGTGGGCACTAGCACCCAGGGACATCCCTCAAAAAGGTCTCGATCAGCTGCAGATGCTCCCGATCGTTCCCGACCCGCCATCGGATGCGAACCGATATAGTTGGTCCGATCCTCTGCCTCTTCTTCGACAACCTTGGCCACTGCCTGCTTCACAGAGGCTACATCGGTAACTACTGCGCTCGGATAACGCCGCATCGCCGCAACTACGCACTGTCCCGCCACATCCGGAGGGGCGCACACCACTACCAGGTCTGGAACGCTCTTTCCGTCATAGAGGCTGCCAGCCCCCATGTCTCGAGCCAACGCGGCTGCAGCTGGTGAAATATCGGAAAGCCACACCTGCCAGGTGTCAGTAAGGCGAAGTGCCAGCGAGGTTCCGAGCAGGCCGGTACCGACAATTAGTACCGACTGGGTATTCACAATCCGACCATCTTCATAAGTTGCGCAAGCTGATCGCCATCTACTGCTCGAGTTGCCCCCGAATGTAGTTTGCCCAAGAAAATGTTGCCAATGCGGGTGCGCACCAGTCGCTCCACGGGATGTCCGAGCTCCTTCATCATGCGACGTACCAGCCTGGACCGGCCTTCGTGGACGGTCACCTTTACTAGCGACCGGTTGGAATGTTCATCCTTCACAATGAACTCATCCGGCACGATGATGCCGTCTTCAAGCATGACCCCCTCACGAGCCTTCTTCACCTCACTTGGCGTAAAGATGCCCGCAACCGTGGTCATATAAGTCTTCGGCACCTCGTAGGAGGGATGGGTAAGCCTATTTGCGAGCTCCCCATCGTTAGTGGCCAAGATCAGCCCCTCAGAGTTCTGATCCAGACGGCCCACATGGAACAGCCTCTCCGGGTACTCGACAAGCAGATCAGCCAAGGTCTCCCGTCCCTCGGGATCCGACATTGCAGAAATCACCCCGTACGGCTTGTTCAAGGCTACCGTGACGTGCGAATCGTCTACAAAGACTCGCTGGTTATCGACATGCAATACAGCTTTCGGGTTAACCCTTGTGCCCAATTCGCGTACGATCTGGCCGTCCACTTTTACCCGGCCCGAGGCAATTAGCTTCTCGCACAGCCGGCGCGATCCGACTCCTGCCTGGGCTAAAACTTTTTGTAGTCGCACTCCATTAGGTACGTGTGGGTCGCGCTTATTCATCATGGTCCTCCATCGCGGCGAGCATATTATCTAAGTCCTCTGATTGTGGCATAAAAGGAGACAGCGGTGGCAACTCATCGAGGCTGTTCATGCCCATCTGTTCTAAGAAATGTTCAGTGGTCCGATATAGCACCGCGCCCGAAGGGGCCTCCCCAGCTTCCTCAATCATCTCGTGAGACAGTAGGGTACGCACTACCGAATCCACTGCAACGCCGCGGATTTGCGCCACCTGGGTGCGCGTACACGGTTGCCTGTAGGCAATAACCGCAAGCGTCTCCAGGCTTGCCCTGGACAGTCGCGCCCGCCGCCCTCTAGTGACGAATTTCCCAACGATCGGAGCGTATTCCGGTGCGGAATAGAGGCGCCAGCCACCCCCTACATTGCGCAACCTGTAACCGCGCGGGCGAGATTGGCCGCCCTCGTATTCCTGCTGCAGCCGCACTAGGCTTTCACTAACGCTTGCCAAAGGTACTTCGAGGGCGGAAGCCAGGTCTGCTTCGAATACGGGCTCTGAAGCAATCGCCAAGATCGCTTCCAGTGGTCCTGCCAGCTCATCCATCCTGCTCTCCTGTGTAGTCGTCGGCGAGGGCAATATTGGTATCGCTGCCGACCCAGCTGACCCACAATGTCTCCATGGGGGCATCTTGCTCAAACGTAACCTGATCTGCCCGGAAAAGTTCTAGCAACGCTAAGAATCGGGAAATCACCACTGGCAGGTTAGCCGCGTCCTCGGTAAGTTCGCCGAAACTAGCCCTGCCTGCGGCGCGCAGTTTGGCCGAAATGATCGCAAGTTCGCGACTGACAGGGGCTATTGGATCATGTAGGTGAGCAAGCCCCACTGTCGGCTCCTGGTAATAGATGGCTTCCGCAGCCAACTTGGCTAAGTCAGTGGGCGCAGCCTTTAGCACCAGGTCGGGCAACAGGGCCGCAAAATGGGCCTCCAAGGGGACCTCACGCGGGAAGAAAGTGCCCTGCTCATCGAGGCGATCCTTGATCGCATCGGTAGCCTCACTAAAAACCCGATACAGCAGCAAGCGCGAAAAAAGCAGATCCCGCGCCTCCAAAAGCTCAATGTCATCGCGTTGCGCCTCCTGTTTAGGCAGCAAGGATGCCGCTTTCATTGCCAACAAGGTAGCCGTAGTGACTAAGAATTCACTGGTCTGCGACAGGTCAGGACTTTGCTTCATATAAGCAATGAATTCGTCCGTAACCTGGGCAAGCGCTACCTCGGTAATGTCAAGCTTGCGCTTGGCCAGCAGTCCCAGCAACAGTTCGAAAGGGCCGGAGAAATTAGTTAGATTGACGCTAAATTCAGGCTGCGTCGCCACGAGCTACCAGTTCCCGAGCCAGCCGCCTGTAAGCCTGCGCGCCCTCGTGTGAAGGAGCGAAGGAAGTGATGGGCTCGGTCGCTACCGTAGCGTCTGGGAACTTTACGGTTCGCTTGACCATGGTCCTAAAGACCTTGTCCCCAAAGGCTTCCTCGAGCCGATCCACAACCTCGCGAGCATGCAGCGTGCGCATGTCAACCATGGTTATCAAAATACCGTCTATCTTCAGCCTCGGATTCAGCCGGTCGCGCACCTTTTCAATGGTCTCAACAAGAAGGGCGACGCCGCGCAGAGCGAAGAATTCGGCTTCCATAGGGATCATGACGCCGTGGGCTGCGGTAAGCGCATTCACCGTAAGCAAACCAAGAGAGGGCTGACAATCGATAATGATCAAATCGTATTCATCACGAACCGGACGCAGCACAGAAGCCAAAATTTGTTCACGCGCTACCTCGTTGACCAACTGCACTTCGGCCGCAGAAAGGTCAATGTTCGCCGGAATAACATCAAGGCCCTCATAGTCGGTGTGCTCGATAACTTCGTGCACATCCATGCGGGGATTAGTCATCAGCGTGTAGATCGTCTGATCCAATTCGTGGCTCATAATGCCGAGCCCGGCAGATGCAGCCCCCTGCGGGTCAAAGTCAACAATCAACACACGCCTGCCATATTCGGCGAGGGCCGCCGCAAGATTGATAGTGGTAGTGGTCTTTCCTACCCCACCCTTCTGGTTACACATCGCAATAACGCGCGCGGGGCCGTGGGTAGCAAGCGGTTCCGGTTCTGGAAACTCGGGATCCCTGCCCCCTTCAGGCGGAACTGGAATCAATCCTGGCTGCAGTTTACTCACCCTCTTAAACTATCGTCATTTTACAACCCGTGTGGGGGCTTACCACATACTCTACAGTGCGCGCGGATGCGAGGAGCGATACACCTCGCGCAAAGTTTGCGCTGTCACCTTCGTATAAATTTGAGTGGTGGTAACAGACGCGTGCCCAAGCAGCTCCTGGACCACGCGCACATCTGCTCCTCCCTCTAACAGGTGGGTGGCAAAGGAGTGCCGCAGGGTGTGCGGAGATACATGGGTATCAAGGTGCGCTTTCTTTGCAGCATTTTGCAAGATCACCCACGCCGCCTGCCGTGTAAGCGGATTACCGCGGGTGGATAAGAACAGTTTCGGCGACCCCTTCCCTTTAGCCGCAAAGGCGGGGCGAGCCCGCACCAGATATGCCTGCACAGCCTCTAGGGCGTAGCGCCCTAGAGGCACATACCGTTCCTTCCGCCCCTTGCCTATTACTCGCAAGCTAGCAAAATCCTCATCGGAAGCTATGTCATCTACGTCCAATGAGATAGCTTCTGTTATTCGGGCGCCTGTCGAATAGAGAACCTCTAACAGGGCCCGATCCCGCAATGGAGAGAGCCCGTCCCCTGCGCTGGCAGCCTCCAGCAGTGATTCGACCTCATTGATAGTGAGCGCCTTTGGCAACCGTTGCGGTTGCTTTGGGGTATCCACTCCCTCTGAAAAATCTGTAGCTAAGACGCCCTCGTCACGCCCAAACCGGGCAAGCCCCCGCACCGAGGCAAGCATACGGGCCGCCGAAGAGGCGGTAAGCGCTTTTCCGCCATCTTTGCCATTTCGTACTGCTACCAGGAAATCGTTGACAGTATTCGCGTCAAAGTCGGACAGCGACAGCTGCTGGCTTTGCGCCCACCCAGCTAGACGCCTCAAATCGCGCCTGTAGGCGGCAACAGTGTTCGGCGAAGCTCCCCGCTCCACCCCTACATGCGTGAGGAAGGCGGATATGAGCTGTTCAAGCGGCATCATGGCACAACCATAATCCGCTGTTGGCGGAACGTACCAAATCGAATCTCACCTTGACGTGGGTACCATCACAATCAGTTATCCTTATCAAAGAAAGTGTTAATTCTTCTTCTAAGAGAAAGCGCAGATACATGACAGTGAAGTGGGATGACCTCGACAAACGCGCGGTTACTACCGCAAAGGTCCTAGCCGCAGATGCCGTTGAAGAAGCTGGCTCCGGCCACCCGGGGACCGCTATTTCGCTGGCCCCACTGGCATATTTGCTCTTCCAGCGTCACCTGAACTTCGACCCGAAGGATGAACGGTGGCTCGGTAGGGACCGGTTCATGCTTTCCATTGGCCATGCTTCCCTAATCCAGTACATCCAGCTGTACCTGGCGGGCATGGACATGGAATTGGAGGACCTAAAGCAGTTCCGAAAGTTCGAATCGAAGACTCCGGGCCACCCCGAGTACTCGCACACCAAGGGCGTGGAGATCACCACCGGTCCGCTTGGTTCAGGTTTTGCCGCCGCGGTCGGGTTCGCCATGAGTCAGCGCCGAACCCGTGGCATGTATGATCCGGATGCCCCCGAGGGCACTTCTCCCTTCGATCATCACGTCTACACCATCGTCGGTGAAGGCTGCCTCGAGGAAGGTATCACTTCGGAGGCTGCGTCTTTGGCTGGCACCCAGGGGCTCGGCAACCTAATTGTTTTCTACGATCAAAACCTCATCTCTATCGAGGACGACACCTCCATAGCCTTCAGCGAGGATGTGCCCGCCCGCTTCCAGGCTTACGGCTGGCATACACAACAGGTAAACTTCCTGAAGGATGACGGTTCTTATGACGAGGACGTCAACGCTCTGGACGCCGCAATCGAGGAAGCAAAGAAGGTCACTGACAGGCCTTCGCTTATCTCTGTGCGCACCATCATTGGGTGGCCTACCCCAGGAAAGCAGAATACCGGCGAGATCCACGGTTCCGCCCTCGGCGAGGACGCTTTGGTCGGCCTAAAGAAGGCGTTGGGCCTGGATCCGCAGAAGCATTTCGACGTAGACGTCGAGGCTGTTGAGCATGCTCGGGCCAACGCCGCCGAGCGTGCCAAGCAGGCACGCGCCGATTGGGATGAGCGCTTTGCTAAGTGGCAGAAGGCAAACCCGGAACTTGCCGCCCAGCTGTCTAGAACTTTGGAGCGCAAGCTCCCCGAGGGGCTGGAAGAGGCGCTGCCCAAGTTTGAAGAGGGCAAGTCGCTAGCTACTCGCGCCGCTTCCGGGAAGGTCATCAACGCACTTGCTCCTCTGGTGCCGGAGCTGTGGGGCGGCTCGGCTGACCTGGCCGGGTCCAACAAGACCATGATGGACGGCGAGCCTTCGTTCTTCCCGCAGGAACGTTCTTCTGAGAAGTTCAAGGGAAATAAGTATGGCCGTAACCTTCACTTCGGTATTCGCGAACATGGCATGGGTGGCATCCTCAACGGCATTGCTGCTGATGAGCTAACCCGCCCCTATGGCGGCACCTTCTTCGTGTTTGCCGACTATATGCGCGGCGCCGTGCGCCTGGCCGCTCTAATGAATCTGCCTGTCACCTACGTGTGGACGCACGATTCTATTGGCGTCGGCGAGGACGGCCCCACCCACCAGCCGGTCGAACACCTGACCGCCTACCGAGCCATACCTAACCTGTCGATAGTTCGGCCTATGGACGGCCCCGAAACCGGTTATGCCTGGCTAGAGATACTGCGTCGCGATGCGCCTGCCGGCCTGATCCTTACTAGGCAGGGCCTGCCCACCTTGCACCGCGGTGAAGAGGGGCTTGCTTCTGCGGCAAACGTGGCTAAGGGCGCCTACATCCTGAAGGACACCGAAGGTACCCCAGACGTCCTCCTAATGGGCTCTGGCTCCGAGGTACAGCTAGCAGTAGAGGCAGCCAAAGAACTGGCAAAGCAGGGAGTAGCAGCCCGCGTTATTTCGGTACCTTGCATGGAATGGTTCGAACAGCAGGACGATGCCTACAAGGAACAGGTCATGCCTGCTGCCGTGACCGCTCGTGTCTCTGTAGAGGCCGGTTTGCCCGATCCCTGGTACAAGTACCTAGGGTGCAAGGGTAAGGCAGTCGCAATGGACTCCTTCGGGCTGCCCGGTGCGGCCGGCGAACTCTTTGAACACTTCGGGTTCACTGCCGACGCGGTAGTAGCAAAGGCCAAGGAAGTTCTGTCCAACAAGTAAGCTAGTAATCAAGCCCAATGGTGGGTGTGGGATCATATCCCCACCCACCATTGTTTTTGTTGCAGAAAGGATTCCGTGTGAGCGAGCAAACCCTTTATGATCCGCGCGATCGAAGGCTGCCCATAGTAGCCCCTCCCTGCGGTCTAGTGATCTTTGGTGTTACTGGGGATTTAGCCCGAAAGAAGCTCATCCCCGCCATCTACGACCTTGCTAACAGGGGCATGCTGCACCCCGCCTTCGCTCTTACCGGGTTTGCTCGTAGGGACTGGGATATTCAGACGTTCCAGAATTTTGTTCGGGAGGCTATCGAAAAACATGCCCGTACCGATTTCAACGAACGCACGTGGAAGACCTTGGCACAGGGCATCCGCTTCGTAGGGGGCACCTTCGACGACGCCGAGGCGTATCAGAAGCTGCGGCAGACGGTGCAGGAACTCGATAAGAACCGGGGCACCGGTGGGAACCACGCCTTCTACCTGTCCGTTCCACCAAAGTACTTTGGGCTGGTTTGCACCCACCTGGCACAAACAGGACTCACAAAGAAGGAACCGGGACAGTTCCGCCGCGTCATCATAGAGAAGCCTTTTGGGCATGACCTACAGTCAGCGAAAGAATTGGCGGCCCAGCTTCGATCTATCGTGGACGAGGAAGATATTTTCCGTATCGACCACTACCTGGGCAAAGAGACTGTGCAGAACATTCTGGCCACCAGATTCGCCAACACTATGTTTGAGCCAATCTGGAATGCCAACTACGTCGATCACGTCCAAATCACCATGGCAGAGGACATTGGGATTGGTTCGCGCGCCGGCTATTACGACGGGATCGGCGCCGCCCGCGACGTCATGCAGAACCACCTGCTCCAGCTACTTGCCCTTACGGCTATGGAAGAGCCGTCCACCTTTGATCCAGAAGAGTTGCGTGTCGAGAAGGAAAAAATTCTTGCTGCGGTGCGTCTTCCTAAAGACTTAGCTGCGAGTACCTCGCGCGGCCAGTACGAGGGCGGATGGCAGGGCGGAACGAAAGTTTCAGGGTACCTAGAAGAAGACAATATTCCCTCCGATTCCGTCACCGATACATTCGCTGCCGTCACCTTAAACATCGCAAATCGACGATGGGCCGGGGTACCTTTCTACTTGCGTACTGGCAAACGTCTAGGCAAGCGAGTAACCGAGATCGCGGTCGTCTTCAAGAGGGCAGCACATATGCCTTTCGACAATGCTTCGACATCGCAGCTCGGCCAGAACGCTCTGGTTATCAGGGTCCAGCCGGACGAAGGCATGACCATCAGATTTGGCGCTAAGGTTCCGGGAGCGGGCATGCAGGTCAGAGACGTAACCATGGATTTCGGGTACGGTCACGCCTTCACCGAAGATTCCCCGGAAGCATACGAGAAGCTGATCAAGGATGCATTAACTGGCGACGCTCCTCTATTTCCCCATCAGCGCGAGGTCGAACTGTCCTGGCAGATCCTCGACCCGATCTTGCAATTCTGGAGCGAGAAAGGCAAACCTGACTTGTATAGGCCGGGCACCTGGGGCCCCCAATCAGCACATGACATGCTTGCACGCAGCGGACGAGCTTGGAGGATTCCGTGATTTATACTCTAAAAGGGACCAGTGGTTCCGAAGTAGCAGCATTTTTGAACAAACAGCGTTCCGAGCAGGGCTCTAGTACACTAGGCAGAGTTCTGACGCTGATTATCTGTGTCCCTTCCCCCGAGGACGTCGAGCGCGCCATTGAGATTTCTGATGCAGCTGCTAAAGAGCATCCTTGTCGAGTCCTAATTGTCGTCGAGCGGGCAGAACCAAGCAAGGAGGCTTCCTTGGACGCCCAAATACGGCTTGGAGGCAAGGCGGGAGCTTCCGAGGTTGTTGTTCTTGACCCTAGAGGTGCTACTGCCGAAAATTTGGACACGTTGGTCAATCCGCTACTGCTATCAGATGTGCCCATCGTGGTCTTCTGGCCGCTCGATCCACCAGATAATCCTTCTGCACATCCCCTGGGCAAGCTCGCGACCAAGCGCCTTACCGATTCGCGGCAAACTGCTCATCCGATGGAGACCATCAAACATCTAGCCAGGAACTACACTGCCGGCGATGGGGACTTGTCCTGGTCTGCAAATACCCTCTGGCGAGCCGTTCTGGCAGCTACCGTAGGTGAAAAGCATGAGGCGCCATTCGTGAAGGCAGTAGTGCGAGGCAATCTGAAGCAGCCCTCTCCTAGCCTGATAGCCTCTTGGCTGGAATGGAAACTAGGTATTGACGTGGTCGTATGCCACGACGAGACCGCCAGCACCGTAACGGGTATCTACTTCACTGACAGCGAAGGCAAAGAGATGTCCTTGACCCGCAGAGAAGGCTCGGACGTGGCACACTTGCACCGCCCCGGCCTATCTACCACCTTCGTCAATCTGGCTAAACGTGAACTGCAGGACTGCCTGATGGAAGACCTGCGCCGCCTAGATCCGGATCCGGTGTATCAGATTGTCCTTACCAAACACATCCAGAATTTGAAGAAGGAAGAATAAATGCCAGCCAAGACCGTCGTTTATGCAGATAAAGCAGTGCTAGCGCGGGCAACTGCCGCCCGCACAATCCTCGCCCTCGGGGATGCCCTTGCTTCCAAAGAAGAGGTACACCTGGCGCTGGCTGGCGGCTTCGTAGCCCGAGAAGTGCTCTCTGCTATTGCCGTTTCAAAGCTAAGCAACGACGTAGACTGGTCCGGACTGCACGTCTGGTGGGTTGATGAGCGATTTGTAGCTCCCGCCAGCTCAGATAGAAACGATAAAGAAGCCCTAGAGAATTTGGCACGAGTTTGGGATAAGGCAACATTCCATCCCATGGGCAACTCCGAGGACTTCGATAGCGCCTCACAAGCTGCGAAGGACTACACAGAGCAACTAGCCAGCTTCAATATCACCGGCTTCGATCTTGCCCTCCTGGGAATGGGCCCGGATGGCCACGTTGCCTCTCTGTTCCCCGGTCGGGAGCACTCTTCGGCACCCGCTTTTGCTGTTAGGAATAGCCCAAAGCCACCGGCTACCCGCGTAAGTTTGTCCATGCAGCTGCTTGTAAACAGCTCGCTCCGCTTCGTCGTCTTGGCCGGCGAAGAAAAATCCGCCGCCTTCGCAAAAGCGATAGCGGCAGGAATGGACCAAAAGCAGATACCGGCAGCAGCCTTGAATACCTCGGGAACCTACTGGCTCACCGACTTAGCTGCCGCCGGCAACTAGCTAGAAAACAACGCGCAAGATAGACACGGTTAGTGCGCCTACTACTGCTGCCGCCGGAAGGGTGATTACCCAGGCGGTTGCGATCGGGCGCATTAGCTTCCAATTCGCTGCCTTGTTTACCATACCTACGCCCAGCACCGCCCCAATCAGAATGTGGGTAGAAGATACCGGAAGGCCAAGCAGAGAGGCTCCCATAACCACCGCCGCAGCCGACAGCTCAGCGGCGAACCCAGAGGCCGGGTGGATCTCGGTAAGACCGGTTCCAACCGTCTGGATAACGGTTCGCCCAATAAACCACAGACCAGCTATCAAGGCCACCCCGAAGGCAACCATTACAGCAGCAGGTACGGCCGCCTCGGCACCAATCTTGCCAGTACGTAGCACATCTAGAACCGCCGCGAATGGTCCCACCGCGTTAGCAATGTCGTTCGAGCCATGAGAGAAGGCGAAAGCCGACGCCGTAAACACCTGCATCCACGAAAACAGTAAGAAAGTGGACTTTTCCAAGTCATAGTCTTTCAGTTGCTTTGCGAAGATAAAGACAGCCATCCATACGGCAGCTCCCACCATCGCCATGATCAGGTAAGACCCTAGCGAATCAATATTGATATCCAGGTTGGATAGTCCCTTGAAGAGCAGCATCGCAGTAATGATCATGGCACCGATTGCTGCCAGAATAGGCACCCACACGTCAAGGGCCCGGTGCGCATTCACATCCTCGCTCTGCTCCTGGATCTTGTGCAACTGCCGGTAGTAGTCCGTCTCTATCTCGTCAGCGTCGAAGTGATCCTGAGAAGTGGTGAAAGCATCTCGAACCATCGCATTAGTGTAAGCAAGCTGCTGGATCTCGTTTAGTTTTCCAAACGCATCTTTCTGCTTGCTCTTGAGCTCCATCCGCTTCTTTTTTATCTCACGAAGTTTCTTGTCGGCCTCTTCGTTGTAGACCAAGATATTATTCTTGATGGCTCTGAACAGGAAGAATGCAACTACCCCACCAAGGGCCGGAGAGAGTACCCAAGAGATAGCGATCTTGCCTATCTCTTTCCACTGCACCATGCCAAATCCGCCAGTGTGAGTAACGAAGCCGACCGTTACTGCTGCCCCAACGATGCCACCAACAATCGAGTGGGTGGTGGACACCGGCCACCCCATCTTCGTAGCAACTAGCAGCCATACCGCAGCACCCAACAGCGCAGACATCATTATGTAGACAAAGTCATCTGGACTGGAGCTAATAACATCCAGATCAACGATGCCGGAACGAACCGTCTCCGTCACGTTACCGCCGGCAATAACCGCCCCAGAAACTTCAAAGACCGCCGCTACTACCAGCGCTTGCTTCATGGACAGAGTGCCAGCCCCCACAGACGTACCGAAGGAGTTAGCGACGTCGTTGCCGCCAATGTTGAAGGCCATGAAAATGCCAAACAACACGGTAAGGATTAGAACGATATTGCTGTCTGCATCAGAGATATATCCGATTGCCCAAAAAGAGAAGGCAATGATTGTTCCTATAAGAAGAATTCCAAAGAACAGGTGCCAATTTCGGTCCGACCCACCCCGCTCGGGCAGATACGTGGAGCTACCTCGTTCTCCGGCTTTTTGAGTAGCCATGGGGACCAACTTTCCACAGAAATCTTTTACTCAAAACGTAGAACGCCATGGTTACTGGAAGGTTAACGCCAACTAAATAAAGGCTCTGGTCCACGCAGTTTACTTCATCTATCGTTGCTGCCGAGCGGGCGGCAAAAACAAAAGGCGAGCGGAAAACCGCTCGCCTCGTTGAAGGACTGTTTTTAGTACTGCAACTTGGTGATAATCCCAAGAATCACAATCACTACAGCCCAAATCAGAGCAATCGCAATGGTAATGCGATTCAAGTTTCTTTCGGCAACACCCGACGATGCGACAGACGAAGAGAATCCTCCACCGAACATGTCGGATAGGCCGCCGCCCTTACCCTTGTGCATCAAAATGGTAAGGATCAGCAGGAGGGACGTTATTACCAACAAAACTTGGCAAATGATCTGGATAACGTGCACTCTAACCTCCGCTATTTATAGGTCCAACTAGCCAATAGTAACGTAGATTGGCCCGTAGGGGGAAACCCCACGGGCCAAAACCACATTTAGGCGTTGAAACGCACAATCTTTCCGAACTCATCAGCCTTCAGCGAGGCGCCGCCAACCAGCGCGCCATCGACATCTTCCTTGGCCATGATGTCCGCGACGTTTGCGGACTTCACCGAGCCACCGTAAAGGATGCGGATCTTCGATGCGACGTCTTCCGAGTACAGCTCTGCTAGGTGCTTGCGGATTGCGCCACAAACTTCCTGAGCATCTTCGGGAGTTGCCACTTCGCCGGTACCGATTGCCCAGATGGGCTCGTAGGCGACAACGGAGCGAACTGCATCTTCAGCGCTGATATCGGCAAAAGCGCCGTCAATCTGGCCGAGGACGTGCTTTACCTGCTCGCCTGCCTTGCGAACCTCTAGGGCCTCGCCACAACAAATGATCGGGGTGAGATCTGCTGCCAAAGCCTTGCGTGCCTTAGCGTTTACGACCTCGTCAGTCTCGTTGTGGTACTCGCGACGCTCCGAGTGCCCCACTACTACGTAGGTGCAACCAAGCTTGGTGAGCATGGCGGTAGAGACCTCGCCAGTGTAGGCGCCGTTGTCGTGTACCGAAACATCCTGAGCACCGTAAGCGATCGGCAGATCGTCAGATTCCACTAGAGTCTGAATGGAGCGAATGTCAGTAAACGGCGGAATGACCACAACGTCGACAGTGCCCTTTTCAAACTTGTTGTCCTGCAGGTCGAGGGCGAGTCCCTGGACCAGGTGGATTGCCTCCAGATGGTCCATGTTCATCTTCCAGTTGCCTGCCATTAGCGGCGTACGTGCCATTTTACTTTTCCTCCAATACTTCAATGCCCGGCAAGGTCTTTCCTTCGAGGAGCTCGAGCGAGGCTCCTCCGCCGGTGGAAATGTGCGAGAACGAGTTTTCGTCGTAACCAAGTCCGCGTACTGCGGAGGCACTGTCGCCCCCACCAATGACGGTGAATGCTTCGGATTCGCTCATAGCCTTGGCGACTGCGCCAGTGCCCTTTGCGAAAGCCTCAAATTCGAACACGCCCATCGGCCCATTCCAAACCACGGTCTTCGATTCAGCAATCTTCTTTGCGAATAGCTCGGCCGTCTTCGGACCAATGTCCAAGCCCATCTGGTCGGTGGGGATGGCATCGGCATCGACAACAGTTGCCGGCGCATCTGCGGCAAATTCGGGGGCAACTACGGTGTCAACCGGCACTAGTAGCTCTACACCCTTTTCCTTTGCCTCTTCCAGGTAGCCCTTGACTGTTTCTAGCTGATCTTCTTCAAGTAGGGAAGTGCCTACTTCGTAGCCCTTGGCCTTCAGGAAGGTGTAGCCCATACCGCCACCAATTAGCAGAGTGTCTGCCTTGGACAGCAGGTTAGCAATAACCCCTAGTTTGTCCGATACCTTAGAGCCACCTAGCACCACGGTGTACGGGCGAGCCGGATCCTGAGTTGCCTTCGATAGCGATTCGATTTCCTTGACAACCAGTAGACCGGCAGCAGCGGGCAGTTTCTTGGCAACGTCGTAGACGCTGGCCTGCTTGCGGTGCACTACCCCGAAGCCGTCTGAAACGAAGAGATCGGCAAGTTCGGCCATCTCAGAAGCGAAAGCTTCGCGTTCGGCCTCGTCCTTAGAAGTTTCGCGGGGATCGAAACGCACGTTCTGCAGAAGGGCAATCTGTCCTTCTTCGAGTTCGGCCGTGACCTTCTTCGCAGACTCGCCAGTAGTGTCCTCAGCCAGGGTCACCTTGGCGTCAATTAGTTCGCCCAGTCGCTGCGCGACCGGCGCAAGAGAGAATTCGGGCTTTACCTGGCCCTTGGGACGACCAAGGTGAGCCATAACAATTACCTTGGCTCCGGCTTCGACAAGTTTAGTAAGTGTGGGTAGGGCTGCACGAATGCGGCCATCATCAGTGATTTTCCCGTCCTGCAGCGGCACGTTGAAGTCGGAACGTACCAGGACGCGCTTACCCTTTAGGTCACCAAGAGATTCGATAGTTTTCAGCATATTGTCCCCTAACGCGGTTTCACGAATAACGCCCGCGCACCCTCTCGGATACGCGGGCGTCGTTCATTAGCTAATGTCTCAGAGCTTCTGGCCGACTAGCACGGCAAGATCAACGAGGCGGTTGGAGTAGCCCCACTCATTGTCGTACCACGAGACAACCTTGACCTGATCGCCGATGACCTTGGTCAGCGGAGCATCGAAGATCGAGGAGTGCGGATCGGTCACGATATCAGTGGAGACCAGTGCACCCTCGGAGTAGCCCAACACACCCTTCAGGGCGCCCTCGGCAGCTTCCTTGACCGCAGCGTTGACCTCTTCGATGGAGGTTTCCTTGGAAGCGGTGAAGGTCAGGTCGGTTAGCGAGCCGGTCGGAACCGGGACGCGAACTGCATAGCCATCCAGCTTGCCCTTCAGTTCCGGCAGCACCAGTGCAACAGCCTTGGCAGCACCGGTGGTGGTGGGAACGATGTTCAGAGCAGCGGCGCGGGCGCGACGCAGATCCTTGTGCGGCGCATCGTGTAGACGCTGGTCGCCAGTGTAGGCGTGAATGGTGGTCATGAGGCCACGCTCGATACCAATGGAATCGTTCAGAGCCTTGGCCAGCGGTGCCAAGCAGTTAGTGGTGCACGAAGCGTTGGAAATGATGTTGTGCTTTTCCGGATCGTACTCATCGGAGTTGACGCCAATGACGAAGGTGCCGTCTACGTTCTTGCCCGGGGCAGAAATCAGGACCTTCTTTGCGCCTCCCTCAATGTGAGCCTTAGCAGCTTCACCGTCGGTGAAGAACCCGGTGGACTCGATGACGATGTCGGCACCCAGTTCACCCCAGTTGATGTTCTTCGGATCGCGCTCAGCCAGAGCAACGATGCGCTTGCCACCAACGGTGATGGACTCGTCGTCGTAGGTTACCTCGGAGTCGAGGTGGCCCAGAATGGAGTCCCATTCGAGCAGGTGGGCGAGAGTCTTATTGTCAGTAAGGTCATTGACTGCAACGATCTCAAGATCGGCGCCCTGCTTCAGAGCGGCGCGGAAGAAGTTACGGCCGATGCGGCCGAAGCCGTTGATTCCGACGCGAGTGGTCACTATGTCCTCCTGGTCTCGCTGCACTAAACAGCGATAGTCATGTTTTCAAAAGGGGAATCTCCCCATATTCGTCCGCTCAAGCGGTCGACATCTTTAAATTACACGGAAATCACACATCTAGCGCGGGTCAAAGGTCCAAAAATCTCAGAAATTAAGAGTTTTTCACCCATCTAGCATTTCTGGTGTAAGGGCACTTTCTGTTCCGGCGATGCCAAGCTCCATGGCCTTTTTGTCTGCCATAGCAAGCAAACGGCGGATTCTTCCCGCAACCGCGTCCTTCGTAAGAGGCGGGTCTGCCTGCTGCCCAAGCTCCTCCAGTGAAGCTCCCTTATATTTCACTCTTAGCTGACCTGCCTCCACTAGATGGTCCGGAATGTCGGCACCTAGGATCTCGAATGCCTTCTCGACCCTCGCCGCCGACGCAACGGCAGCTCTGGCGGACCGCCTCAAGTTAGCGTCGTCAAAATTGGCTAGCCTATTGACCGATCCGCGCATTTCCCGCTTTTCGCGGCGCTCTTGCCAAATAGCAACCGTCGTAACCGACCCCATCATCTTGGCAATCTTCTGGATATGGTCGCCGTCGCGAATAACTACACGGTCAACGCCCCTCACCTCCCGTGTCTTGGAGGTAATTCCGAGGCGACGGGCACAGCCCGTCAGCGCAAGCCCAGCTTCTGGGCCGGGGCAGGTGATTTCCAGCGATGAGGAGCGGCCCGGCTCGGTAAGAGAGCCACGCGCCATAAACGCAGCCCTCCAGATGGCCAAAGCTTCAGATTTTGCCCCGGAAACTAGCGAAGCAGGCAGACCGCGCACCGGGTGCCCTCGCCTATCAATGAGTCCGGTAAGGCGGGCTAACCGTTCTGCACCGGCGACAACTCGTATCACGTACCGGCCCTCGCGACGCAGCCCTCCCCCGGACACCACGATCACCTGCGAGTCGATGTTGAACAGTTCGGTCAGCAGTCCGGTAGTTCGTTCCATTACCTCTTCAGAATCTACCTCAGCTTCGATCACGATTCGTCTCGAAACTAGGTGGAGGCCACCTGCAAAACGCAGCATCGCTGCCAGTTCTGCATGCTTTTCTGCCGGAGTGTCGAGCTCTACCTTTGCCAGTTCAGATTTCATATCACTGGTCAACGACATAAGCTGGCCTTCCTTCGTGGGTTATTCTTTTTCTCCGACGTCCCCGAAATATCCTTCGAAAGCGTCCCGCAACGCGGCGGCAAGACGCAGCGGGTCATGATAAGGAAGCTTTCCTGGCCCTAGCGATACTTGCCGAAGAAGTATTTTTGCCCCGAGTTCCTTCGCGGCTTGATCCGCCGCTGAATAGTCCTCGAGAGTGGACGGATCTATTACTACCACATCAAAGGTTAGGTCCTTCGAAAACTCCCTAATCACATTTATATGATCGGCGATCGTCATCGACGACGTCTCAGTGCCGTCGGGAGCAAGATTTACCACTAGTGCCTTGTGCGCATTGGATTTGGCGAGGGCGTGCTCAATCTGCGGCAGCATAAGGTGTGGCAACACCGAGGTATACCAGGAGCCGGGCCCCATGATGATCCATTCGGCCTCGGCAATCGCCTGGAGCACCTCAGGGCGCACCGGCGGATTGTTAGGGCTAAGACGAATGGATTTGATCTTCCCCTCTGTCTTAGCAACTTTGGACTGCCCAACTATTGTGCGAACCTTGCCGCCAAAATCGACCTCGGCCTCAATAACCAAGGGCGCAGCAGCCATGGGCAATACCCGCCCCTCGCAGTGAAGTAGCTTCGCTACCCAATCGAGGCCGGCTACCTCGTCTCCAAGGAGATCCCACAGCGTAGTGATCAGTAGGTTCCCCATCGCGTGATTATCTAAAGGTCCATCGGTGTGGAAACGATGTTGCAGAGCGTCCCGCCACGTAAGGCCCCACTCAGAGTCGTCACACAGCGCAGAGAGGGCCATTCGCAAATCTCCCGGAGGCAGTACATCCAGCTCTTGCCTTAGACGACCGGAAGATCCTCCGTCATCGGCAACTGTGACTACTGCGGTAATTTGGCGCGAAAGGTGGCGTAACGCCCTCAAAGTGGCAGAGAGTCCGTGTCCCCCGCCGAACGCCACAACCTTTGGCCCATATTCACCACGTCTGGCCCAGCCCTGCTCGTCGTATAGCATTTCTCTAGCTAATCACGCCCCATGTCTCGGTGCAGAGTTTTCACAGGGAAGCCCAGGTCACGGAACTTTTGCGAGACATGCTCCGCGATTGCCACGGACCGGTGGCGGCCACCGGTACAGCCAATGGCAATGGTCACGAACGGCTTTAGTTCTGACAGGTAACCCTTCAGCATAGGGGCCATGAGGTCCACATAACCATCTGCGAAAGCTAGTGCCCCGGGCTGATCCAATACGTACTTCGCTACCGCTTCGTCCTGACCGGTCAGATTTCGCAGCTCGTTGACCCAGTACGGATTCGCCAGGAACCGAACATCCAACACGTGGTCTGCGTCCAGCGGAATTCCGTGCTTGAAGCCGAAGGACATTACGGTAAGGTTCAGCGGCTTTTCACTTGCGCCCCCGATCACGTCTCGCATATGCCGCGCCAAGTCATGCACCGACAGGCCAGAAGTATCGATCACCGCATCGGAGCGATCCCGCACTCCCTTAAGCAGTCCTCGCTCGGCCTGGATCCCGTCCAACAATCGCCCATCGCCCTGCAACGGGTGAGGACGGCGGACCTGCTCGTAGCGACGAACCAAGCATTGGTCCGAAGCTTCCAAGTACACAATCTGGTACTGGATCCCCTCGCGGGTTAGCGTGTCAAGCATCGACAAGAACTCTTGGAAGAACCGCCCGGAACGCACATCCACTACAGCGGCCAAGCGGTGCACGCCACCGCCCTCGGGAGTCATCATGTGCGCGAACGCGGGAAGCATCTGTGGCGGCAAATTATCCACCACGTACCAATCCAGATCCTCTAGAGCATGGGCTGCCCTGGAACGCCCAGCCCCGGATAGGCCGGTAATGATCAGAATCTCGGGAACAGTTGGCACTCGGTGCTGGGTGGCTTCATCTAATTCGGGAATTCCTGCAGGCACTGTATTGGTATTCGGTTCTTGCTCCATAACTATAGTTTGCCCTATCCGCACCAGGTTTTGTGATCAGGTTGCTAACTCTTCATGAATTTTGCTCGCAAGCGCTGGGCCTATTCCGCTCACCTTCGCCAGCTCTTCGGCGCTAGCCTGCCGAATCTTTGCCACCGAGCCAAAGTGCTTCAGCAGTGCTTTTTGACGCGCCGGCCCCAGGCCGTCGACTTTGTCCATAACAGATCGGGTCATGGCCTTGCCGCGCTTCTTGCGGTGATAGGTGATGGCAAAACGGTGGGACTCGTCGCGCAGATACTGCAGCATGAAGAGGGCGGCTGAGGTGCGCGGCAAAATAACTGGCAAGTCCTCGCCGGGAATCCAGATCTCCTCCAGGCGCTTCGCCAACCCCACTACCGGAATATCGGCCCCCATTTGCTCCACCACCGCGGCAGCAGCATTTACCTGCGGCAGACCGCCGTCGACCACTAGCAGATCAGGGCGATAGCTAAAGCGCCTGGGAGCTCCCTGCTCGTCGACTGGGCCCACCTCAAAAGGAACGCCTTCTTCGTCCTCGCCAGCAATCCCCTTCTCTTCTGCCTGGAGGCGACGCAGCCGCCTAGTTAGTACCTCGCTCATAGCAGCGGTGTCATCGGCAGCCCCGTCGCCGTCCTCGCCTCTAATTGCAAAATGCCGATAGGCAGACTTGCGCGGCGCGCCGTCCTCGAAGACCACCATCGACGCAACTTGATTTGTGCCTGAAATATGCGAAATATCGAAACCTTCAATACGAAGGGGCGCTGTATCCAGGTCTAATGCATCTGCTAGCTCTTCCAGCGCTTTGGAGCGTTCAGTCAGATCGCCAGAGCGCCGCAACAGGTGAAGACGCAGGTCATCTTTCGCATTCTTTTCAACAGTTTCTGCAAGAGCCTTCTTGTCGCCGCGCTGAAGCTGCCGCAAGCGAACCGGCCCGCCTCTCTTTTGACTTAGCCACTCGGTCATCGTTGGGGTGTCCAAGGGAAGTGCCGGGACCCAAATCTCTCGCGGCATCGCCGAGGTAGGCGTGTGCACCCGATCGTCCACGCTCTTAGACTCGTCGCGGCGCTTCGGAGTATCTGCGGGCGTGTATTCGCCATATACCTGCTCAAGCAGCTTTTCAACTAATTCTTCATCGCTTTCCTGATAGGCGCGTTCTACGACCCACCCGCGTTCACCGCGGATGCGCCCGCCGCGAACCATAAACACAGAAACCGAGGCGACCAATTCAGAGGTGGCCAGGCCGAAGACGTCCGCATCGGTACCATCCGGTAGCACAACCGTATTCTTCTCAAGTACCGTCGTTGCCGCTTTTAGCGTGTCCCTAATAGATGCCGCCCGCTCATATTCCTGCTTTTGCGCAGCCTCCTTCATCTGACTGGTCAAGTCGCGGATGATGGGGCCGGTCTTGCCCGCCATGAATTCGCACAACGACGTTGCTAGTTGCCGGTGATCCGCTTCGCTTATCCTGCCCACGCAGGGGGCCGAGCACCGGTCTATGTACCCCAATAGGCAGGGACGCCCTTGGGCCTTCGCCCGGTTGAAAACACCGTTAGAACAGGTGCGAACCGGGAACGGTC
Organism: Winkia sp. C0117E2; assembly: GCF_056590455.1. Taxonomy (NCBI): domain Bacteria; kingdom Bacillati; phylum Actinomycetota; class Actinomycetes; order Actinomycetales; family Actinomycetaceae; genus Winkia; species Winkia sp. C0117E2. Next base: position 227,589 of record NZ_JBWPWD010000001.1, read on the forward strand.
GTTGTAGCAGTTCCAAAGTCTCACGGATGGCCCACACCTTCGTGTAGGGGCCAAAATAGCGGTCCCCCTTTTTATGCTTGGCACGGGTTACCAATACCCGCGGGTACCTTTCGCTCATCGTCACCGCTAGATACGGATAGGACTTATCGTCCCTGTACATAACGTTGTAGCGGGGCTCAAATTCCTTGATCCACGCATACTCGAGCGAGAGAGATTCGACTTCAGAGCCCACTACAACCCACCGCACCGAACAAGCGGTGTTCACCATCTGCGCAATGCGGGGATTCAGAGCCGCCGGGTTCTGGAAATAATTTGCCAGGCGCGCTCGCAGGTTTTTGGCTTTCCCCACGTACAGCACGCGGCCGCTTTTGTCCATGAACCGGTAGACGCCCGGATCTGTAGGAATCTCGCCGGGCGATGGACGGTACGATGCTGGATCTGCCACCCGGCAAGTCTATTGCAGCAAACCCACAAAAAAGAAAGACAAGTTTAGTTGTGCGACAAATCTCCGGCCGTTACGGTTGCTACCTGCACTTAGATCGGTAGCATATGTGATGATGAGTACCCAGAATCCCGATTATGAGACGTCTTACGTAGGTATCCAGCCGACAGACGCCGGTTCAAGCAGCCCTAAGAAGCCCTCTTCCAAGAAGAAGTGGATAATTATCGGCGCTATTGTCGCAGCGCTACTTTTAGTTGCCGCAGCAATCGTTGGCTATTCAATTTACTTTAAGGACAAGGCAGTGCCGGGCGCTACCGTCGCGGGCAAGTCCGTTACGGGTATGACCGCCTCGCAGGTTGCCGAAAAAGTCCAAAAAGAATCGGCCTCGGCTGCAGTTAGAATCTCGGGCGATGCTACTAAGTCTGCTTCTCTTTCAGACCTCGGTTACAAGGTTGACGCCAAGAAGGCAGCCGCTGAGGCGCTCGCGCCCTCGCAGGGCTTCCTTTCGCGGCTGGCAGGACTGTTCAATCCCCCCTCGGTGACTCCGACGTACTCCAGTACTGCAGGTAAGGTTTCTGCTTATGCAGCCTCCCTACTGGGCGGCGCAGAGAACACCCCGGTCAATGCCAAGGTGGTTCTTTCCGAGGACGGGTCCGCTTTTCAGCTCAAATCTGGTAAGCCTGGCCGTGGCATAAACCCGGATCAGCTAGCTGATGCTGCGCAGAAGGCAGCGAAGACCCTCTCCAGCCAGGCTGTACGCGTAAAGGCCGTTCAATCCGAGCCTGCCATTACCGACCAAAAGGCAAAGACCTTCCTGGACAAGGCCAACAAGTTGGTAGAGCTTCCGTTCACCATCACCTATGACTCTGAGAGCTACCAGCCGAGCGCTGAAAAGAAGCGCGCCTGGGTGGATTTCGGAGAAAATGGTGCAGGCAAGCAAACTGCCCCCAAGATGAACAATGACCGGGTTTTGGAGTGGGTAAATAAGCTTGCGGGCCAGGTTAGCAAAGCCCCGCAGAACGGGCTAAAGAACGTCGATTCGTCCGGCAAGACCCTAGCGACGGTGCGCGAGCCCGAAGACGGATACACGATCGACAATGCGTCGGCCTTGGCTAAGGCTGGAACTGAGGCGTTGAACTCCAACAAGGAGTACACCGGCAAGTTCACTTCCAAGCCGAAGAAGGCAGAATGGGAAACTCGCACTATCGCGCGGGGCGCGGAGAAGCTTGCTTATCCCGCGACTGAGGGCGAAAAGTGGATCGACATAAATCTGTCTAACCACACCATCTCCGCCTACCAGGGGGCGCAGATGCTACGCGGCCCTGAACCTATGGTCGATGGCATGCCCGGGTACGAAACTATCCAGGGCACCTTCCAAATTCAGCGTAAATACCGCTTTGATGACATGCGTGGCGAGGATTATTTCACTCCGGATGTCCCCTTCGCGATGTATTTCTCCGGCGGCTATGCGATTCACGGCGCTCCTTGGAGGGGCAGCTTCGGGTACGCGGGCCCGTCCGGCTCACATGGCTGCGTAAATCTTCCTGTCTCGTTGGCAGGCTGGTATTACGAGTGGGCACCAGTAGGAACTACAACCGTAGTGCACTATTAGGATCCTTAAGATCCGTGCCTTACACCACAGCCGCTAGACATCCAATTTTTGGTTGGATACCTAGCGGCTGCTTTTGTAATATTAGAGATGTCTTTGACACCACCTTTAATCTCAAAAATCTCCGGGAGATCACATGTTCCAGTCCAAGGAAGAGGCTGTCGACTTCATAGATAAGGAAGGGGTCGAGTTCGTCGACGTTCGCTTTTGCGATCTGCCTGGCGTATCCCAACACTTCACCATTCCAGCTAGCGAATTCAAAGATGCGGCTCTAACCGATGGGCTTATGTTTGACGGTTCTTCTATTCGTGGCTTCGTTGCTATCAACGAGTCCGATATGAAGCTAATTCCAGATGTAAGCACTGCTTTTATCGATCCGTTCCGCAAAGCCAAAACCCTGGTCGTTAATTTTTCGATTGTTGACCCGTTCACAGACGAGCCTTTCTCCCGCGATCCGCGTCAGGTGGCTGCAAAGGCCGAGGCTTATTTGAAATCCACCGGCATTGCCGACACCTGCTTCATTGGCGCCGAGGCGGAGTTCTACCTGTTCGACTCGGTACGTTTCCAAACGCGCCGCGAAAATACCTTCTACCAGATTGATTCTGTTGAGGGCGAATGGCGTATGGGCGCCGAAGAAGATGGCCACAACGATGGGTACAAGGTAGATCTAAAGGGCGGGTATTTCCCCGTTCCTCCTACCGACCACTTTGCTGATCTTCGCGACACTATGTCTAAGTTACTGAGCCAGGTTGGGTTGAAACTCGAGCGCGCCCATCACGAAGTTGGTACTGGCGGCCAACAAGAGATCAACTACCGGTTCAACTCGCTGCAGGCGGCTGCAGACGACCTGATGAAGTTCAAGTACGTCGTCAAGAATGCCGCTATCGAAGATGGCCGCACCGCGACCTTTATGCCCAAGCCCTTGTTTGGCGACAACGGTTCTGGCATGCACACCCACCTGTCGCTGTGGAAGAACGGCGAGCCCTTGTTCTACGACGAGCGCGGTTACGGCGCCCTGTCTGACATGGCTCGCTATTTCATTGGCGGCTTGCTGGCTCACGCTCCGGCGCTGCTGGCCTTTACGAACCCATCTATCAACTCTTACCGTCGCCTGGTGCCCGGCTTCGAAGCACCGATTAACCTGGTCTACTCTGCTAGGAACAGGTCGGCTTGCATTCGCATTCCGGTCACCGGCACTTCCCCGAAGGCCAAGCGCGTGGAATACCGCGTGCCGGATCCCTCGGCGAACCCGTACCTATCCTTCGCGGCTTCGCTGATGGCAGGCTTGGATGGCATCCGCAACCGTATTGAGCCTCCGGAACCTGTGGACAAGGACCTGTACGAGCTGCCACCTGCAGAGTACGCAGACATCCAGAAGCTGCCTGCTTCGTTGGAGGAAGCCCTGCAGGCGCTCCGCGAGGATTCGGACTTCCTCACCGAGGGCGACGTGTTCACTCAGGACCTGATCGACACTTGGATTGAGTACAAGACCGAAAACGAGATCGCTCCGATGAGGGCGTACCCGCACCCCTACGAGTTCCAGCTGTACTACGGTCTGTGATCTAGTAACAGATAGCTTGGGCCCGGCTACGTGCCGGGCCCAAGCTCGTTAAAAGAGTCTGGCACTGCCTGAATACTCGGCACCTTCTAGATCCAGGAGGTAGCGCTTCTGTTCTATTCCCCCGGCGTAGCCGCCAAGATTACCGTCGGCCCCGATAACCCTATGGCAAGGAACAATCACAGAGAGCGGATTCTTGCTTACAGCACTTCCCACTGCCCTAGCTAGGAACCGGTTTCCAAGGGCAGCGGCAATTTGCCCATAAGTCCGCACGCTTCCGCGCGGAATAGTTTCCAGATATTTCCAAACCCGGAGAGCAAATTTGTCGCCCTTTAGCTCATAGCGTAAAGAGAAGTCTTGTCGTTTTCCGTCCAGGTAGTCCTTTATCTGGTCTGCCGCCGGAGTCAGAACAGGATCGAGAGGTTTAGCTACAATCCCTAATCTGGCTTTGTCCGGGTAGTGGCGCTGTCCTACGAACCAGGCCCCGTTTAGAAGCTCACCTGCAGCAGAGATAGTCATGTCACCGATAGCGGTTTCGATGATCGTGTAACGAGCCGGAAGCAGGTGTGAATATGTCATGTTCCTCAGGGTAGCAACATAGACACTATGCGTAGTAAATGCTTCTTGTCACCGTAAGTTACGGTACCGTAAGTAATATATTTTTCTTCTTCAAACTAGGAGGTCACTATGCCGCTGTTGCGTCGCCGCCCTAAGAAGGAATACCTGGCCGCCGGAACTATTCCCGGAATTATCGAGAAACGGGCCAGCCTTTACCCTGCGGAAGTAGCTGTAGAGCTACGCAATCAGATCGGTACGCAGTGGCAGAAGATCACTGCTGACGCACTGCGCGACCAGATTTACGTCGTTGCTCGAGGGCTCATTGCCTACGGGCTAGAGCCCGGCGATTCCGTGGCTATTTTTGGGGCCACCTCCTATGAATGGACCGTCCTGGATTTTGCTGCCCAGTCCATCGGGTGCGTCGTTGTCCCGGTCTACGAGTCTGATTCCAACGAGCAGATCAGCTGGATCATCGAGGACTCTGACATCAAATTTGTCGTAACCGACACTTCAATCCAAGCCAGGGTCATCGATTCGCTCGTGCGCGATCGCCCCACCGTGCTTGGAGTGCTCGCCCACGACTCTGATGCCATGGTACAGATCATTGAGCGTTCTGAAGAGGTAGACGAGGACGTCCTCAAGAAGCGGCTAGAGGCCCTAAAGCCCGAGGACGTAGCCACAATTATCTACACCTCCGGCACCACTGGACGCCCTAAAGGCGTCGAGCTCACGCACGCGAACTTCATGAAGCAGATTGAGGTAGCTCAGCAGATGCTGCCCCAGGCGATCGTGCACCAAGATACTCGAGTACTGCTGTTCTTGCCGGTAGCGCACGTACTTGCCCGCTTTATCAACTTCACTTCGCTTGCGGGACATGGAGTGATTGGACACTCCTCCTCTATCAAGAACCTGTTGGGCGACATGACAACGTTCCGCCCCACCTCCCTACTGGTGGTCCCCAGGGTTCTAGAGAAGGTCTATAACGCTGCCGACGCGAAGGCAGGCAGCGGTATGAAGCTCAAAATGTTCCGATGGGCTGCACACACCTTGGAAACTTACGCCAAGCAGGAAGAAGAGGATGAGCTCACTGCCTCTACGAGGGCGGCAGCTACCGTCGCCCGTCGGCTGCTGGCAAAGATTCCCGAGCTGCTGGGCGGAAACTTGCGGGTGGTTGTCTCGGGTGGGGCTCCGCTCTCGCCCACACTTTCCTACTTCTTCCAAGGACTCGGAATCGAGGTATTGGAAGGCTACGGCACCACCGAGATGGGTGGCCCGCTCACTGTTTGTATGCCGGAGACTAACAAGACCGGTTCAGTTGGCGCGCCCCTGCTGTGCAACCAGGTACGGCTCTCTGAAGACGGCGAGCTGGAAGCCAAAGGCCCGGGCATCATGCGTGGCTATCACAACAATCCCGAAGCCACCAAAGAAGCCTTTACCGCCGATGGTTGGTACAAATCTGGCGACCTAGCTTCCATTGACGAAAAGGGACGTGTCACTATTACCGGCCGTAAGAAGGAAATCATTGTCACCGCTGGCGGCAAGAACGTGTCCCCTGCCGTGCTAGAGGATCGCCTGCGCGGACACCCGCTAATCTCCCAGGTCGTAGTGGTTGGCGACCAGCGCAATTTCATCTCGGCGCTGATCACCTTGGATTCGGAGATGCTGCCTGGTTGGCTCGAAAATCATGGGCTTACCCATATGGAGGTTGTCGAGGCCGCCAAGGATAAGGACGTGCTGGCTTCATTGGATCGTGCTGTAAAACGCGCCAACAAGGCCGTCTCTAGGGCGGAATCAATCCGTAAATTCACGGTACTGCCCACTGATTTCACAGAAGAGAACGGATTGTTGACCCCGTCGCTGAAGGTAAAGAGGGCGAAAGTGTTAGCCCGGTTCGCAGACGTCATCGACAAGATGTACGAGGGCGCAAAGCGGGGCTAAGCACCAAAAATAAAAGTGGCCGGCAAAAGCCGGCCACTTTTACATTTAAGCCAACAATGGCTTCAGGTACTTGCCCGTCCAAGAGCCTTCGTTCTGCGCGACCTCCTCGGGGCTGCCAGTGGCAACGATAGTACCGCCGCCTTCGCCGCCCTCGGGCCCGATGTCAATTATCCAGTCAGCCGACTTGATGACGTCCAAGTTGTGCTCAATCACGATAACCGTGTTGCCCTTGTCAACAAGACCCTGTAGCACTAACAGAAGCTTTCTGATGTCTTCTAGATGCAGCCCCGTGGTGGGCTCATCCAAAATGTACACAGATTTGCCATTGGAACGCTTGTGCAATTCCGAAGCCAGTTTGACGCGTTGTGCCTCGCCGCCGGAGAGAGTGGTTGCAGACTGTCCCAGCTTCACATACCCCAGTCCGACGTCTACCAGAGTCTGCAGGTAACGGCTGATCCTTGGGATCGCGCTGAAGAATTCCACTGCCTCCGAAATGGGCATCTCTAGAACGTCAGAAACTGTCTTGCCGCGGTAGCGAATTTCGAGGGTTTCTCGGTTATACCGAGCCCCATGGCACGTCTCGCACGCGACATATACGTCCGGCAGGAAATTCATCTCGATCTTGATGGTGCCGTCGCCCTTACAGGCCTCACAGCGCCCTCCCTTGACGTTGAAACTGAATCTGCCCGGACCGTAGCCGCGCACTTTAGCCTCGGGAGTCTCGGCGAAGAGCTTGCGGACGCTGTCCCATACCCCCGTATAGGTGGCAGGATTCGACCTCGGGGTGCGCCCGATCGGCGACTGGTCAACGTGCACAACCTTCTTTAGCTGTTCCATGCCGGTGATTGACTTGTGCCGCCCCGGCACAGTCCGAGCTCTGTTGAGTGTGCGAGCGAGGGACTGATACAGGATCTGGTTTACCAGAGTTGATTTTCCTGATCCAGACACGCCAGTCACTGCGGTGAATAATCCTAGGGGGAAATCCACATCAATATTCTTCAGGTTGTTCTCGCGTGCCCCGTGTACCGACAGCTTTGCGTTCTTATCGAAGGGGCGGCGCTGTGCCGGTAGTTCAATCTGCCGTCTGCCCGAAAGGTAATCGCCAGTCAGCGAGTCTTTCGCTTTTTCTATCCCTTTTACAGGACCGGAGTAGACGACTTTGCCGCCGCCCGAACCAGCGCCAGGACCAATGTCGACAATCCAATCCGCGTTTCGGATCGTGTCTTCGTCGTGTTCTACCACGATTAGGGTATTTCCCAGGTCTCGCAGCCGAAGCAAGGTTTGAATCAGCTGGGCATTGTCTCGTTGGTGTAACCCAATGGAGGGTTCGTCCAAGACATACAGCACGCCTACCAGGCCCGAACCAATCTGGGTGGCCAGCCTAATGCGCTGCGCCTCCCCACCGGAAAGTGTTCCCGCTGCTCTGGAAAGTGTCAGGTAAGACAGGCCAACGTCGTTGAGGAAGTTCAGGCGGGCCTTTATCTCGGTAAGAATGGGGCCGGCAATCTTCTGAGCGGATCCCGCAAGGCGAAGAGTAGACAGGAACTCTGAAGACCGCTCAATTGACATATCAGTCACGTCGGCAATGGACTTGCCCTCGATAGTTACGGCAAGCACTTCTGGCTTCAGCCGCTTTCCTCCGCACTTTGCGCAGGGGACGTCCCGCATATATTCCTCGTAGCGGGCACGCTGCGAATCGGATTCAGTTTCAGCATGTTTGCGCTCAACATAGTGGATGGCCCCCTCGAATCCGGAAGCGTAGACGCGTTCGCGCCCCCACCTGTTTCTGTAGCGCACTTTGACCTTATAATCTTTGCCTTTAATTAGCGCATTGCGGGTCTTCTTTGGCAGATCCTTCCAAGGCGTGTCGAGGTCGAAGTCGAGTTCTTTACCTAATGCTTCAAGTTGGCGCATGAAGTACTTGTTAGATCCGGACCAAATGGCCACGGCGCCCTCGCCTAGACAGAGACCCTCATCAGGTACCAACAGGTCGGGATCTACCTGGAGCTTGAAACCGATGCCATCGCAAGCTTCACACGCGCCGTATGGGGCATTGAAAGAGAAAGTGCGCGGTTCGATTTCGTCCAGAACTAGTTCGTGATCGTTCGGGCACGCCCTATGCTCGGAGAATTTTCTGATGCCGTGAGGATCGTCGTCCGTCTTAGGCACAAACTCAATAAACACGCGTCCCTCGGCAATTTCCATCGCCGTCTCGACGGAATCTGTTAGACGAACGCGCACGCCCTCGCGCATCACGATCCGGTCTACAACAACCTCGATATCGTGTTTGAGCTTCTTTTCGAGCGTCGGCGGGTTATCCAGACGCATCATCTCGCCATCAACTTTTACGCGCGAGAACCCCCGCGAGCGCATGTCGTCAAAGACGTCTGCGTATTCGCCTTTGCGGCCTCTTACTATGGGGGCTAGGACTTGGAATCTAGTGCCTTCTGGGTATTCCAGCAGTTTATCTACCACTTGCTGGGGTGATTGGGAGGCGATTCTTTGGCCGCATTGCGGGCAGTGTGGTTCTCCGGCGCGAGCGAATAGGAGCCGTAGGTAGTCGTATACCTCGGTGATGGTTCCCACGGTGGAGCGGGGGTTCCTGGAGGTTGACTTCTGGTCAATGGATACTGCCGGAGAGAGGCCTTCAATGAAATCTACGTCGGGTTTGTCCATTTGCCCTAGGAATTGCCGCGCGTAGGAGGACAGGGATTCTACATACCGGCGTTGTCCTTCAGCGAAGATAGTGTCGAATGCCAGTGATGATTTGCCTGATCCGGATAGTCCTGAGAAGACGATTAGGCTATTGCGGGGCAGATCGACATCTACTCCTTTTAGATTGTGCTGACGGGCGCCACGTACTAACAGGTTTTCACTCACCCTCCAAATCTACCTGTGCTGTGGCCTAATCTCGCCTCTTAGACACTGCTTCGCCTTGGAGCGAACCTCTTCTACTTTCGCTTTGTATCTACCGGGGCGATACTTGAGTGGTGGCTTTTCCGGCGGCATAGCCGTGGTGCTCTTCGGTCAGCTAATCGATGATGAACTGGCCCTAGCCGTCGGGCGCACGCGTAAACTTGCAAGGGAAGTTCCAACCGATAGGAAGTACTGCAGTGAAAGTTTTAGTTGAATACCTCTACGACGAATCGAAGTCTGCGCAGATGGATGAGGTGCGGCCCAAGCACCGGGCTCACTTGCAGTCGCTTTTTGAAAAGGACATTGTGGTGGCTTCGGGACCGTTGGAGGGATCTGGAGCTCCTGGTGCGGTGCTTCTACTCAATGCTGCTTCCGAGGGCGAGGCGCTTGAGTTGCTTGGGGAAGACCCGTTCTTTGTTGGTGGTTTCGTAGCCAAGCGCACCGCACGTACTTGGAATCCTGTTATCGGGATATTTGCCTAGTGAGGAAGCTGCCGCCTGCTCTTTCCTCGTTTGCGGATCCGTTCATTATTGGGATTCTGCTTGTCCTTGCCCTGGGCATCTTTGTGCCGATTCCTTCCTGGGCTATCTCGGGCCTAGAGGTGATTGGTACCTTCGCGGTGATCGTGCTGTTCTTCCTGTATGGGGGAAGACTGTCTACTGCGGAGGTTATTGCTGGCCTGAAGAACATCAAGGTACAGGGCTCTGTAGCTGTGGCGACGTTCGTTATCTTCCCAATTTTGGGCTGCGTTACCTATCCACTTTGGCTATCGCTGCTCGGGAAGACTTTTGCCACTGGGATTCTCTATCTGACCTTGTTGCCTTCCACAGTGCAGTCGTCAGTAGCCTTCGTTTCTATTGCCCGAGGCAATATTGGGGCGGCAGTGTGTTCAGCGACCATCTCTAACATTGTTGGCATGGTCATTACTCCCCTGCTGGTAATGCTTGTCATGGGCACTTCTTCAGGGGTGTCTTTAGGTTCGATCGGAAACATTTTTCTGCAACTGCTCGTGCCTTTCATAGCCGGGCAACTACTCCAGCCGAAGATCGGAGGGTGGCTTCGCGCCCATAGGGGGCTTACTAAAGGGGTAGACCAGTCGACCATCTTGCTAATTGTGGCTTCTTCGGTTGCGGGAGCTACTGCCCGCGGGCTGTGGGCGCAGATTCAGCTGAAGCAGGTCCTGTTTCTGATATTGGCTTCTGTCCTGATATTGGCTGTGATGCTGGCGGTAACCTGGTTTGGTGCAAATGCCCTGGGCATGCCTATGGCAGATCGCATAGTCGTGCTCATGTGTGGGTCGAAAAAGTCCCTTGCAACCGGGCTTCCTATGGCAGCAATCATTTTCCCAACGGCTACGGTGGCTGCGGTTACCGTACCAATCATTGTTTTCCATCAATTACAACTAGTGGTCTGTGCGTCGTTGGCACAGACGTTGGCAAGAAGGAGGTCCTGATGAAGACTCATGAGTTTGTCATGCATGGGCATAAGATTATTGAACGCTGGCTCGAGGTACCCCTTGATTTCCGCACTGAAAGCGATCCGCGCACAATCACGTTCTTCTCCCGTGAATTTGTGCGGCAAGGCGGCGAAGATCGTCCTCTTTTGGTCTATTTGCAAGGCGGACCAGGCACTAAGGGGATGCGTCCGGCGAACCCCGCTTCCGGGTGGATGGATTGGGCCCTGGATCATTACCGCGTAATTCAGATTGATCAGCGCGGAACCGGGCTGTCCTCGCCAATAGATGCCCGCTACCTTTCCGAGCTTTCTGCCGAGGAAAGCGCTGCCTACTTGAGCCATTTCCGGCAAGACTCCATTGTTGCCGATTGTGAAGCTTTGCGCAGAGCACTTGGAGCGCCCCCATGGACGCTGGTAGGACAGTCCTTCGGCGGTTTTTGCATCACCGCCTATCTTTCCCTTTTCCCAGAGGGAATAGAGCGAGCCGCGATAACCGGAGGCCTCCCACACCTGGGGCACATAGATGACATCTATGAACTTACTTTCGCGCAGGCTATCCGCCGCAACGAACAGTTCGAGGACGTATACCCCGGCTCGGCCGAAACGATCCGACAGGTTGCCCAGCACATTAGCGAGGTAGACGAATACCTTCCTACCGGAGAGAAACTGACCGTGCCCAGACTCCGCATGTCTGGTCTGGGCTTAGGAATGACTGCTGGCTTTGATTCCTTGCACTATTTGTATGAAGATCCCTTCGCAGGTAGCCGCGGCTCCTCGCGCCGTCTCAGCTATTCGTTCCTTACTGACCTTGCCGGAGTGATCTCTAATGCGGCAGCGCCTCTTTACGCGCTCATCCACGAATTTACCTACGCCGGGGCGGGCCCTGCCGCTGCTGGGAAGGCAACGCAGTGGTCAGCACAGCGCCTAGCACAAGCCAATTTTGCTACTGATCCTAGCTCGGCAGAGCCCTTCTACCTGTCAGGGGAACATTTCTATCGGGAGGCTTTTACCGAAGATCCCGCTATGGCGGGGACTGTAGGGGCAATGGATGTACTGGCAGAGCAAACCGATTTCCCGCTCACCTATCTACCCGAAGTCCTAAACTCCAATCAGGTCCCTGTGGCTGCGGCGGTCTACCAGAACGACATGTTCGTGCCGGCCCCGCTCTCGCTCGAGACCGCTTCCCAAATTCAAGGGATCCGGGTACTTCATACCAATGAGTTCCAGCATGACGGCATCCGCACCAGGCCCACCATGGTGCACGACCTCTTAGCGATGACGTATTAACAGATTTTCCCCCTGCAATTGTAGGGGGAAAACTTTACTTTGCGTGCTTCTTTGTATACCACAAAGAGACGATTGTAGTTATCGCAATAACAATTATGATGTAGCCCATCGAGAACGCGATAGACGGCTCAGGAAGGGCCTGTGCCCAAGTTTCAGAACCAAATATTGGTGCCTCGTGCAGGGCGTGGAGGAATAGTTTCACTGCAATGAAACCAAGGATCAGCGCAAGCCCGTAGTGCAAGAACACTAGCTTCTCGAGTAAGCCACCAATCAGGAAGTAAAGCTGCCGCAAGCCCAGCAAAGAGAACGCATTAGTGGCAAACACCAGATACGGCTCGTTAGTTAGTCCGAAAATAGCTGGAATTGAATCCATTGCAAACATGATGTCGGCCGAGCCAATAGCAACAACACACAGCAGCATGGGAGTCAGGTAGGTTTTGCCACTGTGGCGGTGGAAGAACTTATCCCCCACGAACCCATCGGTGACAGGGAAGATCTTGCGCGCCCACCTAGTTAGGGCGTTCTCTTTGTATTCTTCTTGCTGTTCCTCTTCAAGGGAGCCCACGCCCTCGCGCGCCTGATTGATCGCGGTGTAAGCCAAGAATGCGCCAAAAAGGTAGAACACTGCCGCGAAGCGGTTGATAATAACCGCCCCCATCAAAATGAACACTAACCTGGCGAGAATTGCAATAACGATCCCCCACAACAGCACTATCTGTTGATCCCGGCGGGGAACCTTGAACCCAGTGATGATAATGATGAAAACAAAGAGGTTATCCAGCGACAGAGATTTCTCGGTCAAGAATCCCGCCAAATACTCAGTCGCGAAGGAACCACCCCAGATACCCCACACAATTAGTGCGAAGGACAGTCCCAACCCGACGTAGATGGCAGACCAAAGTGCTGCCTCTTTCAAAGTAGGTTCGTGAGGGGTACGAATATGGGCAATAATATCGAAGATGATCATGCCGATGATCATGGCGGACAGACCTATCCACCCAAGAATGTGTACGTCCAACTATTTATCCTCCGGTACCAAAAATACACGGAGGTCTCTTTCCGCCTGCAAGGCTATGGGACCGGGCTTGCGCCGTGATGACGACCCCAATGTTTCTGGAAGTACTCCCCTCCGCCTCAAGTGTACAAGGCGTGCGTCAGCTACGACGACGCTGACGCCCTAATGTGGTGCTTCGCATCTTGGCTGCCACCAACACGAGCACCACCCCAACCGTTCCCGCAATGGCAGCCACTTGCCATAGCTGCCGGGCAGGGAAAGCTAACGAGAAGAGGAATCGCAGATCTGGCACAGCAATGACACCCACGACAGCTGCGACCATAGCCCCCACCAGCAGGCCCCGCCAGGTCAACAAGGGCCTGGAAGCCAAAGCCAAGACTGTAGCCGAGATCAGGGCCAGAGTGATAGTAGCGACCGTGGCAGCATCGGCTCTACCGGCATGTATTCCCCTGGCAGTCCACCAGTATGCGAAGAAGACACATCCGGCCGCCACAACACCACTGGGCAGAGCGATTGACAGCGTGCGGCGCAAGAAGCCTCTGCGATAGCGCTGGTTTGTGGGCGAAAAAGCCAAAATAAAAGCCGGCAGCCCAATGAAGAACACGCTAATGAGCGTCAGATGCCGCGGCAAGAAAGGATACGGAATCGTAAAAATACTGACCAGGGCTGCAATGATTGTTGCGTAGACAGTTTTCGTCAAGAACAGTGACGATACCCTCTCCATATTCGCCAGTACTCGGCGCCCCTCGGCCACAACCGGTGGCAAGGCAGAAAACTCTCCGTTCAACAACACGATCTTCGCGGCAGCCTTGGTAGCCGGAGCGCCAGACCCCATGGCAACTCCCAGGTCAGCCTCCTTTAGCGCCAACGCGTCGTTTACCCCATCACCTGTCATGGCTACAGTGTGGCCGGTGGCCTGCAGAGCCTGCACAATATATTGCTTCTGTTCTGGCAAAACGCGCCCTAGCACATCAATATTCTCTAGTACCTCGCTTATCTCGCTAATGTCTCTAGGAAGGTCGCGAGCATCCCCTACCCGCGGAGATTCCATGCCTGCTTTTGCTGCCACCGCAGCTACAGTGACTGGGTTGTCACCCGAGATGATCAGGGAACGTACACCCTGCTGCCTAAAGTACTGCAAAGTGCGGTTTGCGTCCGGGCGAAGTTGTTCTACACACGCGATTAGTGCCCAGTCGGTTCGGGAAGGGGCAAGGTCAGAGTGTTTCCCGTCGGCTCTTACCAGCAGCAGTACTCTTGTACCGTTTTCTGCAGCCCGCTCAACGGCTTGCATAGTTTGTTCAGAGGTAGCAATAAATTCTGGCGCGCCCAAATACCACGTGACGCCCTGGGTAGTGAAGCTTGCCCACTTCCGCCCCGAGTCAAAGGGATCTATTTTGCCCTCAGCTGGTCCTATTTCCAGAGCATCATCGATGGCCTGCGCCGTTTCGTTTACGCGATCAGCTACCAGCGCCGCCAGAGCTCGTGCGGCCTCGGGCTCGCTATCGGCGAATGCCCTGGCGGGATCTTTCGGATCCTGCCACGCATGAAGTGGGCGGCCACCGCCTGAAAGTGGCACGATATCACCTAGCTCGATCCGACCACTCGTCAAAGTGCCGGTCTTATCCAGGCAGAGCGTGTCGACACGGGCGAGCACTTCAACAGCCGGCATCTGCTGGACGAGCACGCCTTTCTTCACCAGTTTTAGGGAGGCCGTAGCAAAGTTCACGGACGTCAACAACACGAGCCCCTGTGGAATCATCCCCACTATTCCGGCAATCACCGCAATAACTATGCCTCGCCAGGCACCGTTGCCTAGCGCCCGGTTCCATCCGCCGGCCACGTGGATTTGTGACCACGCCAGGATAAGCACCATGATGGGGATCGCCCGGCCAATAAGAACGATAATCCGGTTGATGCCGTCTGCGATCTCGGACTTGGCAAGCTTAAACTTTCGCACGTCTGCGCCCAGCCGAGCAGCGTAGGAATCATCTCCGACGGCCTTCACGCTAACCAGCGCACTACCTGCAGTAACGGTCGCGCCTGACAGCACTTCATCGCCGTTCTTTTTCTTCTGGGCTCTCGATTCACCGGTAAGGATCGACTCGTCGCAGGCAAAGCCTTGAGCTTCTTCAACTACCCCGTCAGCAGGAATCTGGTCGCCGCGTTTTATCCGCAGCCAGTCTCCTAACACGATCTGATCTGGCCGTAACTGCGTTTCCTGACCATCGCGAAGAACATTCAACGGGGAGGTATTCAAAATTGCGACCTTGTCCAGGGTGCGTTTCGCCCTCCATTCAGTAAAAATACCCGTAGCCGCATTTGTAACAAGAACCAGCCCAAATACCGCATCCGGCCAAGACCTCAGTGCTATAACCACTACCAAGCAGGCAGCCAAAATGGCGTTAAATAGCGTAAACACATTCGCTTTGACGATCTCGTGAAGAGGCCGCGACGTCGTCACGTGCGCCACGTTTACTTTCCCAGCCTGCGCTAGCTCACCAGCCTGCCTGGAAGTTAGCCCTTTCATCTAGTTAGCTGCCTTCATCTGCCGTAGTTCTTTCTTTAGGTCTGCTATCTCATCACGCAGCCGCCCAGCAACCTCGAATTGCAATTCCGCTGCGGCGGCGTGCATCTGCTTCGTCAGATCTTCTATCAAACCAGATAGATCGCCCTCTGCGGCGGAAGCCAGGCGGGCACGCACGGATAGATCTGCCTCACTAATTTCTTTTCGGCTCGGACCAGAGCGGGCCCCCCGATAGTGTCCTTGCAGTAGTTCTTCAGTATCTATGTCCTCGCGGGCGAGCATATCGGTAACGTCCGAGATCTTCTTGCGAAGAGGCTGCGGATCAATGCCGTGTTCCTTGTTGTAGGCCATCTGCTTTTCGCGTCGCCGCTCTGTCTCGTCAATAGCAAAACGCATCGACTCCGTGATGTTGTCGGCGTACATGTGGACCTCGCCAGAGACATTTCGGGCCGCACGGCCAATCGTTTGAATTAGCGAGGTAGTAGAGCGCAAGAACCCTTCCTTGTCCGCATCCAAGATAGCCACAAGTGACACTTCCGGAAGGTCCAACCCCTCTCTCAGCAGGTTGATGCCGACCAGCACATCAAATTTGCCTTGGCGCAGCTCTCGCAGCAATTCCACGCGGCGCAGCGTATCCACGTCCGAGTGCAGGTATTCGACTCGCACTCCTCGTTCGGCGAAGTAGTCGGTCAGGTCTTCAGCCATTTTCTTGGTCAGGGTAGTGACTAGGACTCGCTCTTCCTTGGCTACTCGCGCCTGTATCTCGCCCAGTAAATCATCAATCTGTCCCTCCGTCGGCTTCACGACTACCTTAGGATCAACCAGCCCAGTAGGACGAATAATCTGTTCCACCACTCCGTCCGACTTCTCTAATTCGTAATTTCCGGGCGTAGCTGACAGGTAGACTGTCTGCCCAATCCGCTCTAGGAACTCTTCCCACTTGAGCGGGCGGTTATCCATCGCCGATGGCAAGCGGAAGCCGAAGTCCACCAGCGTCCTCTTTCTGGACATGTCGCCCGCATACATGGCTCCAATTTGCGGCACGGTGACGTGAGACTCGTCAATGATCAGCACAAAATCATCTGGGAAATAGTCAAGCAGCGTGTTCGGTGGCGTACCGGGACCGCGGCCATCTATGTGCCTCGAGTAGTTTTCGATCCCCGCACAGGTCCCTACTTCGCGCATCATCTCGAGGTCGTAGGTAGTTCGCATACGGAGCCTTTGCGCTTCCAGCAACTTGCCTTCGCGTTCCAGCTCTGCCAGCCGCTCCTGCAGTTCCTTCTCGATCGACTCCAGTGCACGTTCCATGCGCTCCGGGCCGGCCACGTAGTGCGAGGCGGGGAAAATAAAGACCTGTTCCTCTTCACGAACCACGTTGCCTGTAAGTGGGTGCAACGTAGTCAACGATTCAATCTCGTCACCAAACATCTCGATGCGGATCGCCAGCTCTTCGTAAACTGGGATTATCTCGATTGTGTCCCCGCGGACTCGGAAAGTCCCCCGAGTAAAAGACATGTCGTTGCGCTGGTACTGCATGGTGACAAATTGGCGCAGTAGTACGTCGCGGTCGATCTGCATGCCCACTTCAAGGGCCACCATTCGGGCCACGTATTCCTGCGGCGTACCCAGGCCGTAGATGCAGGACACAGAAGAAACCACTACAGTATCGCGCCGGGTCAGCAACGAGTTCGTGGCCGAATGTCGAAGCCTCTCCACCTCGTCATTAATCGAGGAATCCTTTTCGATATAGGTATCGGTTTGCGGCACGTACGCTTCTGGCTGGTAGTAGTCGTAGTAGGACACAAAGTATTCGACCGCATTGTTAGGCAGCAGTTCCCGAAACTCGGCGGCGAGCTGGGCCGCCAGCGTCTTGTTCGGCTCCATGATCAAAGTTGGACGCTGAATCTGTTCGATTAGCCAGGCAGCGGTCGCTGACTTGCCTGTGCCCGTCGCGCCAAGCAGGACTATGTCCTTCTCGCCATTGTTGATCCGCTCAGCAAGCTCCGCGATCGCGGTAGGCTGATCACCCGAAGGCGAATACTCGCTAATAACCTCGAAACGTTTATCTTTGCGCTCAGCTTTTGGAAAGTCGGTCATCATGCCCTTTCAAGAAGTCTTGGCCAAAGCACCTCTTCGATGGCACGGCGGACTTCTTCTTGTTTGCCAGAGTTATTTACTACTACGTCTGCTACCTGCAATCGCTCAGTGTCACTAACCTGCGCAGCCATACGCGCGCGGGCTTCATCCTCACTCAAACCTCTACCAATAAGACGTTGCACTCGCACCTGCAGTGGAGCCCACACGATTAGCACCAGATCAGTCTCAAATCCGGTCTCGACTAAAAGAGGAATGTCATATACACGCACCTTGCCCGGCTCTACTGCGTCTAGGAATGAGCGTGCACGAGCCTGGATCAGTGGGTGCATAATTCTCTCCAGGCGGGCGCGTGCCTCATCATCGCCGAACACCCGTTTGGCTAGCTGCTGTCGATCTAGGCTGCCATCGGCACGAAACACCGCACTACCAAAAGCTGCTCGAATTGGAGGTAGTGCATCACCATCGCCGGCAGTTAAATCATGTGAGATCTGGTCAGCACTGACTACCTGCGCCCCTAGCTCCGCAAGCGTCGCCGACACCGTAGACTTGCCCGCACCTATGCCCCCAGAGACCGCCATCGCCAGTCCCTGACCATCGGTTTTCGGTAACCGATTTATCAACACCAATGAATCTAGAGCCACCCTGCTAGTGTAGCCGGATTTGCCCGCCCTCCCACATACGCAAACTAGCCAACAGCGAATTTTGATGAAACACTGACGAAGGTGAATGCCCCCAATAGTAAAGAGTGTTAATGACATCTTCAACTGAAGTTACAAAAAAGAAGCCTAAAAAGAAGGTCGATTATGCGGTCGCCGGCGTTTCTAAGTGGGTCTTCTACCCCTCTGTCGCCATCCTCGTATTGTTCGTCCTCAGCGCGATCGTGTTCCCCGAGCAATTCGAGAGCGCCATTTCTACCGTTTCCAGCCAAATCGTAGGTTCATTTTCTTGGTATTACGTACTAGTTGCCACGGGGTGTGTCATCTTCGCCCTCGTCGTGGCGTTTAGTAAGTTCGGCGATTTGAAGCTGGGGAAGGAAGATGAGGAACCCGAATACTCCACCATTTCCTGGTTCGCCATGCTCTTCGCAGCAGGCATGGGCATCGGTCTGGTTTTCTACGGTGCAGCTGAGCCGCTGTCACACTTCATGACTCCCCCTCCGGGGACTACTACGAGTGACGCCGAACATGCTCGCCTAGCGATTGGCACTTCATTCTTGCACTGGGGCATGCACCCGTGGGCAATTTACGCAATTGTTGGCCTATCCATTGCCTGGGCAGGCTTCAGGCGTGGCCGCCCCATGTCAATCAGGTGGACTCTAGAACCAGTATTGGGCGAAAAGCGAGTCAAAGGCCACTTTGGCGACCTGGTAGATGCAGTCGCGGTAATCGGTACCGTGCTCGGCATCTCCACCTCGCTTGGCCTAGGCGTAAACCAGGTGGCCGCAGGCATCGAATATCTGACCGGATTCCACGCCACCAAAACGATCCTAATCATCCTCGTTATCATCATTTCCTCCCTCGCGGCTCTCTCTGTAGCATCAGGGCTGGACGCAGGCATCAAGTTCCTATCGAACACCAACCTGGTCGTTGCTGCGCTGCTCGCCTTTGCCGTAGCCGCACTAGGCCCCACCACATTCCTGCTCAACGAGTTCGTCCAGGATCTTGGCACCTACTTTGGCAACCTGATCAACATGTCCTTTAGAACTTTCCCCTTCCAGGGCATAAAGGGCACCGAATGGCTAGCATCCTGGACCACCTACTACTGGGGTTGGTGGATGGCCTGGTCATCCTTCGTCGGGGTCTTCATCGCCCGAATTTCCAGAGGGAGGACAGTACGGGAATTTATCATCGGCACGATCGCAGCTCCCACTCTTGTCACCTTCGTGTGGTTCGCAATAATGGGGGGTAACGCGCTCTACCAGCAGATGTTCCGCGACGTTACATTCGCAGGTGCAGACGGAAAGATTGACGCTAATACAGCGTTCTTCCAGTCTCTTGAGAACCTGCCAGCCTCCCAGCTACTTTGCGGCGTGGCGATCATCGTAATCGTGATCTTCTTCGTCACGTCCTCAGATTCCGGGTCCTACGTCATTTCGATGCTTTCCACCGCTGGCAACCCTGATCCTTCCCTTTGGGTACGACTGACCTGGGCAGCTATGACTGGCGCGGTAACTGCAGCCGTTCTGAGCTCTTCGTCTTCTGACATCGGGTTGGCTGCACTGCAGTCGCTCTCGATTATGGGCGCACTCCCCTTCTCGTTGGTAATCATCGGTATGGCAATATCGGTGTGGCGAAATCTGGGGCAAACCAAGAAACAGATGGATAAGCAGGACCGCCGGATCCGACACGCCATGTTGGTGCAGGCTGTTTCTGAGGAAGTCACCGAAAACATCACTTCTACAAGCACGGACAAGTCGCACAGGCCGAAACCGATCACGGTCGCTCCGGAAGTGCGCAGGTACATGAAATCTTTCCGTGCCCAACGTCGTAAGAAGTAAAAGGGCATAAAATATGCTCCCCATCCGGGGAGCATATTTTATGTCTCAACTCTAGTGACGGGTGTACGCCTCCGAGTCCGAGTAAGCCTGTGCGTAGATGTCTAGAGCTTCTGGTTCAGTGATCATGACCGCTACTGAACACGCAACTAGCAGCAGTGCTCCCACAATTGCGGGTACGGGGGTAGACATGACCGCACCAGCAATGATTAGAAGTAAGCCCAGGGTGAACGCCATTATGTAGGCGATCGATCGAATATCTTTTCTAGTACCGGTTGCTGTTTTGACTTTTTCCATCACATCGTCCTTCCATCCTCGTATCCTCTGCCTTCTAGGCAGTTAATAGTTTGCGGATTAGGCAGGTAATGCACAACTGTCTAAAAAGTTTTGGAGCGTGCCAAGGTAGGGGGGCTTCAAAAATTTCAGATTTTGCTTCTTATAGCCCAACAGAAACAGTGGAGTTGGGCTCATGTCGAGCAACCTGTTAGCTCTGCTACAGTTTTTTCTCCACTGCCATTTAGAGCGCGCTAAGGGCGGGAAGGTTTCCCCTCCCGCCCCTTTATGGTTTCGCGCTTACAGCTCGCTAGCTATAGGCTTTCGCATCCACTCGGCAATCTGCCTACCAGTCAAGCCTTGACTTAGCAGGAACACCAGCTTCGCGTAGGTTGCTTCCAGGGTCATATCTGCAGCACCTACACAGCCCGCCGCTGCCAGCACATCTCCAGTTTCGTATGCACCTAGAACGACTTCTGCCTGGACGCACTGGGAAGCGATAACTACGGGCACGCCCGCTCGCACTAGCTCCCCCAGCACCTCTACGAAACCGGGTTCGTTAGAGGGCGCGTTGCCGACCCCAAAGGCCCGGACGATGACGGCCTCAGGCTTGGGAGTGACGAGTGCGGATAACCTCTCTGCTGTAATACCCGGCACCAGATCTATTACAGCCACGTCGTGCCGTTTGTAGGGGGCGCGGCTTTTGAAAGGGAATTCCTGTTCCCGGGCGATTGTTTCGGGCTTATTCCAGTGCCAGGGCCCACCCGCAATCGCCAATGGGGGCACAGCAGGAGTAGCGAATCCTTCGAATCCCCACGAAGAAACCTTCGTTGCCCTATTACCGCCAAGTAGGTGGTCACCGAAATAAAGGCTCACTCCTTGCGCTTTGCCAGAGGAAGCGGCGGTGAGTGCCCCCATGACATTCTTGCCGGCATCTGACCCCGGAGCTCCCAGAGGTAGCTGTGAACCGGTAATCACCACTGGCTCCGACTTGCCGACTCGTGCATACGACAGAGCTGCCGCAGTATAGCTCATGGTGTCTGTTCCATGCAGCACGACGTAGGCGTCTGCTCGGTACGTGTCGAGGGCGGCCAAGATTGCTTCCCAGTCGTCTGGGGTCGCGTTCGAGGAGTCAATAAGCTTATCCAGCTCAGTGAGGCCGACTACCCCTTCAAGATCGGTTCCAGCCAGCAGTTTTTTCAACCATCCTTCAAGGTCCGCCCCCGGAATTAGCCCGTTCGGAGAAGACACCATTCCGATGGTGCCGCCAGTGTAGATAACCCGAATACGCACGCTTACTCCTTAGGAAGCTCCTCTATGTTTTCATCAAGCATAGAGTCCATTAGGTCCGGATCGATACGATTACGCACTGCGAACCAACCAATCACCATCGCAATAGCTACGCCAACGAACATGTACAGGGTCTGCCTGCCAATCCCATCCGTGTCAAATACCATCGAGACGATCACGCCGGCGAAGAATACGATAGCTAGCAGGTTTGACCAGGGCGCCAGCGGCAACCGGTAGTCCGGCCGCTCCACTTCCCCGGCATTTGCCTTGCGCACAAACACCCAGTGAGAAACGAGGACCGAAATCCAGGTTCCAGCAATACCGATGGCAGCCAGATTCATTACAATCTCGAAAGCGTTGGTCGGATAGACGTAGTTGATAAGGACGCCGATCAGCCCGAGCAGTGAGGTAATCGCGATGCCGCCTGTCGGAACCTTGTGCTTGTTAAGCCGTGCAGCAATCTTTGGCGCTTCGCCTGCCACAGCCATCGAACGCAACGTGCGCCCAGTAGCGTAAAGGCCGGCATTTAGCGAGGAGAGCGCTGCAGTCAGCACCACAACCTGCATAATGTCACCAGCATGGGGAACGCCGATACCGGTAAAGAATGTCACGAATGGCGACTCTTCCTTCGAATATGCAGTCCAGGGCAACACCAGCGTCATTAGCACCACAGAACCAACGTAGAAGAAGGCAATGCGCAGGATCATAGAGTTAATGGCCTTAGGAAGGACGTGGCGAGCCTCCGCAGCTTCACCAGCTGCTACTCCGACCATTTCCGTTCCGCCGAACGCAAAAATGATACCGAGCGAAAGGGTAAACATTGGCAACACGCCCATCGGGAAGAAACCGCCATTTGCAGTTAGGTTATGGATTCCCGCGTGCTCACTGCCCACTGCCGCACCAGTCACGATCGCCCAGATAGCAATTACCATGAACGCAATGATTGCCGCGATCTTGATAGCTGCAAACCAAAATTCAAACTCGCCGAAGAACTTGACGCTGAAGATGTTCAGCGTAAAAACCACAGCCAGCGCAATCGCCGCAAGAATCCATTGCGGAATATGACCGAACAAAGACCAGTAGTGCAAGTAGAGCGCAACTGCGGTAATATCTGCCATCACCGTGACCGCCCAGTCTAGGAAGAATAGCCATCCAGTTGTATAAGCAGCTTTCTCCCCAAGGAATTCGCGCGCATAGGAAACGAACGCACCCGAGGACGGACGATGAATGGTCAGCTCCCCTAGAGCGCGCACCATGATAAATGCGAAGAACCCACATAGGGCATACGAAATAGCTAGGGCAGGTCCTCCCTGTGCAAGGCGGCCACCTGCACCAAGGAACAGCCCGGTGCCAATGGAGCCGCCAATAGCAATCATCTGAACGTGGCGGTTTTTTAACGCCTTGTCGTATCCAACGTCAGATTTATCCTGCTTGATCTGCGTTTTCTTTGCCTCAGACATTTTGAGTACCTTTTCTTTTGTCTTGGAACAGTATTGATCTATCACCTAAATCTCTACGGACAGTAAGTCTTAGGTCATAGCAGTAAAGAAACTCCAAAGAGAATACCATTTGTTTATTGTTAACATACCTAGAGTTAGGTAAGAAAATCCGTTTCGTACTCGTCTTTGAGCCCTAACTAGTCCTGGCTATGGCTTCTCAATAGCATTCTGCCTAATCTCCCGGTTATTGACTCTCTGTAGCGACTTACCGTATTACCTTTTCCACTCACCAATGAATGAAGGGGCATCCGCGTATGCATTTTATGTTAGCCATAAAGCGCTAGAGCCGGTTTGCCTTTTACACAATTTAGGTTTTCTGATCTGCTCTAAATGTAAAAGTGAGGGGCAGTGTAATAACTGCCCCTCACTTATCCCGATACTCTGCTAGTCCTCCAGCGCCTGTCCTGCTTCAGCTACCTTCTCGGCAGCTGCCTCTGCTGCTTTCTGCGCGTTTTCCGCATTGTCAGCCGCAGCCAGCGCAATATCTTGCGCTTCTTGCTCTTCACCTTCTGCGGTCACTACCTCCTCCGCCACAGCAGCTTCCTCTTGCTTAGCAGAGTCTAGTTCCTCTTCAGCTTCTGCCTGACGGGCTTCAGCCTCGTCGTTTTGCCGCTGCGCTTCCTCAACCTGTGGGTCCGCAGCCGCCTCCTCCTTAGCCTTTTCTATTTCTGTCTCAGCTATCTCTTGACGCTGGCGAGCCTGCTTGGAGGCTTCTTCAGCTTGCACCTGTGCGCTTCCTGCTTCCTCAGCGGAAGCAGAGGCACTGTCTGCCACAGCCTGCGCCTTCTCTGCTTCAGCTTTAGCCTTATCCACCTTTGCCTGGGCTTCTTCTAGACGTTCCTGCTTGGTGGCATTATTGATGAAGCCAGCTGGGTCTTCCGTAGGCAAGTTCTCGCTGCCAGCGATGTAACCAGGATTATCTCCTAGTTTCTCTCCTTCATAAGTAATGTCACCAGTTACGTCCACCCCAGCTATCAGGCGGGTTGAGGCTATCTTGTAGGAATCAGACTCAGGCAATTCGCCTACTGGGTAGAGCCGGTGGGCCACGTAAATACCGCCCGTCTTAGTGGTGGCTACCCCCAGTCCTTGGTAGGACCAGTCCCGCAGCATGTTCTTGTTATGCCATTCCGACTTCTTCCAAGCATCAAAGACTTCGTCGGCGAGCACCAGCGGACTACGCCACTTTCCCCCTCCGACCCAAGCGATGTTCTCAGCGTGGATGTACTTCAGTCCGTCTATGTACTTCAGATCCATTCCGCTAATAAGGTCACTAGCGTGTATCAGGTTGTCCTCCTGGGCCATGAACTGCGCCCAGGTCCTTGAGGCATGATCAGCTGCATGGTTGGCAACTAGCGGACGAAGCCCGGCCTTCTCGCGGTAGGAATTTATCTTCTCCATTAGCATGTGTGCGATCAGGGTCTCCCGGTCATGCACAGAGACTTTGCGCCAGTCCCCGATTGGCCAGCTCTGGCCTTCTGGAACTTCTGCTTCGAGGGAATCGTAGGCCGCCTGAGTATCAACAACCACCTGCTTAGCTTCTTCGGCAGCAGCTTTCCTCTGCTGAGCAACGGCACGAGCCGATTGTGCTACGTGTTTTGCCTCAGCTACATTGGCCACAGCCTTCTTTACTTCCGCTTTCACCGCCTCGAGTCGGAAGAGAGCTGCTTCTACTGACTTGTTCGCAGCAACTTGGGCCCTCAATAGCGCGGCATTAGCATTCTTCGTTGCAGTCCTACTTGCGGCTACTCTTTCTTCAACCTGTTCTACCTTCTGCTTGGCTGCCTCCAGTTTGGCTTTCACTTCGGCAAGCTTTGTCTGCTTCTGTTTGAGCTGGGCGTTCGCTCCCTGCAAAATCATCTCGGCTTGAGCCGCCTGATTCTTGGCCTGTGAGTACGAGGTACGGGCTGCTTCGAGGGCCTCTGTCAGGGCTGCCTGCGCGTCGCTGCCGGGCTCTCCGGTTCCCCCACCAGGATTACTGGGCTGGGTGGCATCTGGGGCCTGTTCTCCAGCGCCCGGTTTAGCTGGCGAGGTCGGACGGGATTTCGCTACCTGATCCTGCTTATTCTTGCCAGGACGAGTAACCGTAACCGGCTGGACAAGACTAGAGTTCCCGCCTACCTTGGTGGCCGGATTGAGGGTCCCACCTTCCGTTTTCTGACGAGGAACCAGGGATTGCAGCTGGGAGTTTTGGGACAGGTCGGCGGTGCCCTGAGAATGGTTATTTTCGGATTCTGCTGGTGTGCCAACTGTTCCAGTATCCGCCACTCCCGGCAGCTGTTGCGGGTGAGATGCCTCCTCCTTTTGATCCTTACCTTGACGTTTCGGAGAATCCTTCTTAGGAGTCTGTTTTTCTTCCGCACTTCCCGTCGATCCGCCTTGTGCGCTCGGCGAGGAAGCCGACTTGAGTGCATTTTCAGTTTGCTCGTTATTGGTGGAGCATGCACTCAACGAAGCAACAGTTATGGCGGCTAAAGCTGAGGCTGCAACAACCTGCCGAGGGCGGAACATGTTCTTAGTAGCCAATTTTTACTCCTTCTTAGAAGTTTCTTCGAATTGGCAACCCCACCCACGCTGTGGGGCCGCCAAGGCAGCCACAGAATGGCACTATTGCAAGAAAAATGAAACCTCATTCAGGGCCGCACGAAAAACTGGCGCAAATTAATACATGAGCGAACGCACACTCCGTCCGGCGCAACAGGCTAAGGTCCTACAAATCCGCTTTTCGTTGGAATTTAGCGGAATTTATACCAGATTCAAAGATTTCAAGCGGCTTTCCCTCTCGACAGGCGAGACGGGGCCATAATAATAAAACCCGCAGCCTCAGCTGCGGGTTGTTTGTGGAGCTAGGGGGATTCGAACCCCCGACCTCTTCCATGCCATGGAAGCGCGCTACCAACTGCGCCATAGCCCCTTGGGCTGTCCCGTTCGGACTCCATAAGCTTAGCGGGCGGAGGGCGAAAAAACCAAATCGAAATAGCGTGTCCCTGCTCACGATTTGAGTTTGTGGCTACACTCCAACGTTATGGGCGGTAAGACGCCATCCCGGAGCGCGGGTGCCAGAGGACAGAACCGACCAGTGACAGTTATCCGGCCCACCGATGCCCTGCCAAACCGATGCGTCCAGGCGAAGCACTCCAGCAATTCCCTGGCTTATTGCAGAACCGTGCGAAACAAATAGCGCGGCTCCATCAAGATCAGCGGTCACTTCGGCCACCACCTCCCGGAAACGCTCTGCTACTTCGCATCGTGGTTCTATCTGCAACTGTGGGCATTCCCCACAGACCTTGTAACTGGCGTATTCGGCAGTAAAATCCAACTTAAAATCGTCGAAAGTACGCCCTTCAACCTGCCCGTAACTACGCTCAATCAGCCTCGGGTCGGTTTCTACATCCAAGCCGAGCCTGCTGGCAACAGCTTGCGCAGTGAGCTTAGCTCTAGATAGTGGCGACGAAATAATACGTTCAAACGCGAACTGGCGGGCTAGAGCCTCGCCTGCTCGTTCAGCCTGTTCGACACCCGTCTGATTCAGGGGAATGTCGACTCGCCCTTGGTAGCGCCGTTGCAGGTTGAAATCTGTTTGACCGTGGCGCAGAAAGACGATCTGGCTCATGCAGTCACCGCGGCAGGAATACTTTGGATATCTGCCGAGATATCAATGCGCGGGCAGTCTTTCCACAGTCGTTCAAGTCCGTAGTAGTGACGTTCTTCGGGCTGGAACACATGGACCATAAGTCCATCGGCCTCTACCGCCACCCATGAAGCGGCCTCCAAGCCTTCCCGCCTCTGCACAGAGAAGCCTAGTTCGCGCAATTCATCTTCTACCGCAGACACGACAGCCTTGACCTGCCTATCCGTGTCGGCACTTGCAAGAAGGAATGCGTCTGCAAAAGGCAATCTAGAAGAAACATCAATTGCGACAATATCTTCGGAAAGTTTGTCTGCCGCAGCTTTTGCGGCAACGTGGACAGCGGACAGGACAGTATCGCTAACAGCCACAGGGCTCCTAAGGTAATTCGGTTATAAAGGTCAGGGCTAACACCCAGTTACAGCATATCTAGGAACCGGGGTAAGGCATATTAGACACGAACTTTTCCGCGATTTATCCCGCTTACAGATCCTGGTACAGATCGTATTTGTCTACATAGCGCACTACCCCGTCAGGAACCAGATACCAGATAGGCGAACCCTTCGAGGCACGTTGGCGCACGTCAGTTGAGGAAATAGCAAGAGCAGGCACCTCCAGCAAGCTCATCACATTGTCATTGGCAACGCCCTCAGGAAGTTCATGCCCCGGCCTGGATACCCCCACAAAATGGGCCAGCTTAAACATCTCTTCGTGGTCCTTCCACTGCATGATCTTTGCCAGTGCGTCTGCGCCCGTTATAAAGAAGAATTCGGCATCTGGGCGTTCTTCACGAAGGTCGCGAAGAGTATCGATCGTATATGTCGTGCCTCCTCGATCAATATCTACCCTAGATACCGTGAAGCGAGGGTTTTCAGAGGTAGCGATTACCGTCATCAGGTACCTATGCTCCGGGGGTGTCACTCGCCTACCCTTTTTAAACGGCTGGGTCGCGGTGGGGACGAATATTACCTCGTCCAAATTGAAGACATCCTGCACTTCAGAGGCAGCTACCAAGTGTCCATTATGGATCGGATCGAAGGTGCCGCCCATAATCCCAATTCGCTTAGATTTAGTTCCTGGCCCCACTGCCATTGTCGTTCCTCTCTAAAGTTAGGGGTAATGATACCGCGAAAGTGCAAGGGCTATCCCCTAACATGTCCCCGCCCGGTATATACCCAGGTAGTAGTTGTAAGTTCCTCTAACCCCATAGGACCGCGCGCGTGCATTTTTTGAGTCGAGATACCAATTTCGGCGCCGAGCCCAAGCTCCCCACCATCAGTAAATCTTGTGGAAGCATTTACTGCTATTGCGGCGGAATCTATCTGCTCGGTGAATTCTTCTATTACGCGCGCGTCCGTAGCCAGCACCGCTTCTGTGTGGCCAGTTGAGTGCGCGCTAATAAACGAAACAGCTTCTTTTAGCCCAGATACCATTTTCACTGCCATATCCAACGACAGGTATTCGGTATCCCAATCGCTCTCAGTGGCTTGCAACGCTTGTGGGACAAGTCCGCGCACCTGCGGGTCAGCGTGCAGACGCACGCCCGCCTCCAGCAACTTCCTGCACAACCTAATTACTGCCTCGGCGCCAACATTTTCGTCGATCACCAGGGTTTCTGCGGCATTACACACGCCCACCCTAGAGGTCTTTGCGTCTAATACCACGGCCTCTGCCTGGTCTATGTCTGCACTGGCGTCAACGTAGATGTGGCAATTGCCTGTTCCAGTTTCAATGACCGGAACCTTCGCGTTTTGTACCACTGTCTGGATGAGGGATTTACCGCCCCGAGGGATTAGCAGATCGATCGAGCCGCGAGCAAGCATCAATCCTTTCGCCCCTTCCCTACCCAGGTCATCTAGGGATTGAATCAGATTGGGATCGAATCCAGTCCGAACTAGAGCCTTCCCGATCACCCGGATCAGGGCAATGTTGGAGTAGCGGGCAGCTGAGCCCCCTCGTAGCAGCGCCGCATTGGAAGATTTCAGCGCCAATGCGGCCACGTCTACAGTCACATTGGGGCGGGCTTCATAGATGAGGCCGAGTACCCCAATTGGTACCCGCCTCTGCGTCAGGTCCAACCCATTCTGTAGTCGACTTCCCCGAACTATTTGTCCGATGGGATCAGCCAGGGTTGCTACGTGCCGCACTGCGGCGGCAATATTTTCAAGGCGGTCTTGGGTTAACGTAAGGCGATCAAGCAGTCCGGCGCTCATCTGCTTGTCTTTGCCTGCTTTTACATCTAGGCGATTTGCGTGGAGCACCTCTTCAGCGTCTTGCAAAAGCTGGCCAGCGATTGCATTCAAGGCCGCGTTCTTTTGCGCAGTGGTTGCGCTGCGTAGCTGCCGTTGCGCCTTACGTGCGAGCTGTGCTCGCTGCACTATTTGATCGTTCATATTAGAATCCCGCTGCTTCTACATCTGTGGCTCTTACCGACATATCGTCGCGGTGGACTACAGGTCTTGCCACTTCTCCAATTTGCGCAATTATTTCTGAGGTTAGGCCTTTGATCTGTTCGATTTCTACCGACGAGAAGCCAGCTACTCCCCTGCCTAGGACGCTGTCCTGGTAACGCATTTCTACCACCGAGCCGGCGGGGAATGTACCTTCTACACCTACCACTCCAGCAGCTAACAACGAAGAATGTTTTTTCCCTACGGCTAGCGCTGCACCCTCGTCAATTTTTACGGAACCTGCCACACGGGCGGCGTCCGCTATCCAGTCCGCCCTAGAGGGGCGGCGCTTGCCACACCCCTTAAACCAGGTGCCTACGTCAGCCCCGGCCAGCCCTTGCGAAAGGTCATCTGCGGCCAGTAGCAGAGTGTCAATTCCCGAGGACGTGGCCATTGTCGCGGCATGTAGCTTGGTGACCATGCCCCCTGTGCCGATCTCCTTGCCAGCCCCGCTCGCCCGCACTCCGGCAACATCGCTGGCACTGCGGACGGTCTTGATCCGTTTTGCTCCTTCAAGTGAGGGCGGCTTGTCGTAAAGACCGTCCACATCGGTGGCCAATACCAGAAGATCTGCATCAACAAGTTGGGCAACCAGTGCTGCCAACCTGTCGTTGTCGCCGAAACGGATCTCGCCGGTAGCAACCGCATCGTTTTCGTTTACGATCGGCACTACCCCAAGACTCAACAACTTCTCGAAGGAGGCTTTGGCATTCTTGTAATGAGACCGGCGCATCACGTCATCGCCTGTCAGTAAGATCTGCGCAACTAGTTTGTGGTGGGCTTGGAAAGCAGCAGACCAACGCGCCACCAAGAGTCCCTGCCCCATGGCGGCACAAGCCTGCACCGCGGCCAGATCGCGAGGGCGGCGAGCGTATCTCAGTGGCGTCATGCCGGCCGCTACCGCACCGGATGACACTATCACTACCTGCCCACCCCGGTTACACCGGCTGGCAACTAAGGCTGCCACCCGGTCAAGCCGGTTTAGGTCTAGCCCGCCATCAGAGCGGGTGAGCGAAGAAGAACCTAGTTTTACAACGATTCTTCTGGCAGTAGCTATTGCTTCTACAGGTCGGGATCCGTCCATAGTCCCTCTTCCTTCTCGGCAGCCAGCTCAGAGCGAGCCGCAGCCTTTGCATCCATGCGCGAGTAGTAGTCACGGCGCTTTTCTTCCCTGGTTGGGCGGGAGCGTTGGTCCAACCTTAGGTCTTCGCCGCGGCGGCCGAGCAATTCGGCTCCGGTAGACATCGTGGGTTCCCAATCGAACAGGACGCCATCGGTTATATCACCGATAACTACAGTGTCTCCGGCATGCGCCCCGGCTTCTAGCAGCAGATCTTCCACTCCTGCTGCGTTGAGCCTGTCTGCCAAGTATCCAACCGCTTCATCGTTACCGAAGTCTGTTTGGATTACCCAGCGCTCCGGGTTGCGACCGCGCACCTGGTACAGCGGCTCTCCGTCCCGAGTATGCTTAGTGACCGTAATCTTCGGCGCCCCTACGGGGGCAGGCCGAAGCACCTGCCGCACTTCCGGTTCTGCCGGCATCTTCGCCCTCTGTTCTTCCACAAGCTTGCCGAGGGCGAAAGACAGTTCGCGCAGCCCTTCATGAGAAAGTGCCGACACTTCGTAAAGTGGCCATCCCCTCTGCTTTAGCTGTTCGCGCACCAGATCCGCCATGTCTTTGCCATCAGGCAGATCGACCTTGTTGAGGACGACTACGCGCGGGCGCTCCGCTAGAGGAATCACGCCCTCCAGCTTGTCTAGATCAGATTCGTAGTTAGACAGCTCGTCCTCGATAGTTTGCAGGTCATCTACGGGGTTGCGATCTGGCTCGAAGGCAATCGCATCCAGGACGTGCACAATAACCGAGCACCGCTCAATATGGCGAAGGAAGTCCAGACCCAGGCCCTTGCCCTGCGACGCTCCGGGAATAAGACCCGGCACGTCCGCAATGGTGTAGCGGA
Organism: Winkia sp. C0117E2; assembly: GCF_056590455.1. Lineage (NCBI taxonomy): Bacteria > Bacillati > Actinomycetota > Actinomycetes > Actinomycetales > Actinomycetaceae > Winkia > Winkia sp. C0117E2. The sequence continues at coordinate 258,580 of NZ_JBWPWD010000001.1, forward strand.
ACTGATCGGCCTTTACTACCCCCAGATTCGGAACCAGCGTCGTAAAGGGGTAGTCTGCGATCTTGGGGCGAGCAGCCGACAAAGCAGCAATTAGCGAGGACTTGCCACTAGATGGGAAGCCTACAAGCGCCACGTCGGCGACAGACTTGAGCTCCATGACAACTGTCGCCTCGCTGCCCGGTTCGCCTAGCAGCGCAAACCCCGGCGCCTTGCGTTTCTTCGAGGAAAGCGCACTATTGCCTAGCCCGCCGGCACCGCCAGACGCGATCATGTATTCCTGGCCTTCAGCAGACAGATCGGCCAGCACATTGCCGGCCTGATCCTTGATCACGGTTCCCTGCGGAACCGGCAAGATTAGATCCGCTCCGTTCTTGCCAGAACGCATATCCCCCATACCTGGAGTGCCATTTTCTGCGCGCCGATGCGGCAGGTGGTGGAAGTCCAAAAGCGTGGTCGTACCCATGTCTACGCGGGCAATCACCGAACCACCGTGACCGCCGTTGCCACCGTCGGGACCGCCCAGCGGCTTATATTTTTCACGGCGAATAGAGACACAGCCGTGACCGCCGTTGCCACCGGCAGCACTGAGGGTTACTCGATCAACAAAGTTAGCCATTGGTTACTCCTTACAAGTAGCCAGGATATACAAAAATGGGGGCGGACAACGTCCGCCCCCACTGAAAGCCTAAAACCTAGGCAGTGACGATATTTACAACCTTGCGGCCGTGACGGGTGCCGAATTCAACGGCTCCAGCTGCCAGGGCGAACAGGGTGTCATCCTTGCCACGGCCGACGTTGACGCCGGGGTGGAAGTGGGTGCCGCGCTGGCGGACCAGAATTTCGCCTGCGTTCACGGTCTGACCGCCGAAGCGCTTCACACCAAGGTGCTGCGCGTTCGAATCACGGCCGTTACGGGACGAACTAAGACCCTTCTTAGTTGACATATTTTCACGCTTCCTTAGTAGTAAAGATCAGGCGATCGAGGTGATCTTCACCGCGGTCAGTGGCTGACGGTGGCCCTGACGCTTGCGGTAACCCGTCTTGTTCTTGTACTTGATGATGTTGATCTTCGGGCCCTTAGTAGGCTCGAGGACCTCTGCCTTGACAGTTGCCTTTTCCAGGGCGGAGGCATCGGTGGTGACCTTGCCACCATCGCCGATCATGACGGGCTGGAAGGTGACCTCGTCACCTACTGCTGCATCCAGCCGGTCGACGACGATAACGTCTCCGACGGAGACCTTCTCCTGGCGGCCACCGGCCTTGACGATCGCGTAGACCACGTTAGACTCATTCCTCTTGTTGATATGGACAAATTTTAAAAGCAACCTAAGCTGCTCGCGCAAAGTGCGCACCGACGATCAAGGTTACGTGTTTTATACCCGTTAGAGCAACCACCTTGACCTGATTGTATGCGACATCACGCCTACCGAATCATGACTCCACTAGTCGAGCTGGAGGAGTCAGTTTTCACCGAGGCCGAAGTTGCGGCACGACGGCGATGGCGCCGTTTAGGAGTTTCCTCTTTAGATTCCCCTTCCGCACCCGACTTCGGATCGGGAAGCTGAATATCGGAGATATCCATCTTCGCAGCGCGTTTCCGCTTATTAGCGCTTTTTACCTCGGGAAGTTCCAAATGTGGTGTATTCCGCTTTTCTTTGCGGTTGCTCTTGGAGTGACCTTCCTTGGGCTGTTTTTCCTTCGGCGGCCTATTTTCGGTAGCCTCTGCGCTGTTTTGTTCAGCCTGCCCCCGCTGGATGCGCGCCTCGGACTCGGTGGGACCTTCATGGGACTTTTCGGCTGCCTTAGCAATAGCCGCTAGAGTATCGCGCGTCTTCTGGTCGGCCTCGTGGACCCGTTCAGAGGAGGCTCCTTGTTTGGCCGCTTCCTTCCGCCTTTGCGCCGCCTTCTTATCTTTCTTGTTGGCGGCAGCGTTGGTCTCGCCTCGTTCAACCGGATGCTGGTGCACTATGAAACCGCGACCATCGCAGCATTCACATGGGGTCGAGAAGGCTTCGACCAGGCCTTGGCCCACCCTTTTCCTGGTCATTTGGACCAGCCCGAGGGCGGTTACCTCAGTTACCTGGTGGCGAGTGCGATCCCGCCCCAAGCATTCGATGAGTCGGCGGAGCACCAGCGACCTGTTGGATTCAAGCACCATGTCCACGAAGTCGATGACGATGATGCCGCCAATGTCGCGCAGGCGCAGCTGCCGAACGATCTCTTCAGCCGACTCTAGATTGTTCTTGGTAACTGTTTCCTCTAGAGTCCCCTGCTTGCCACCGGTGTACTTGCCGGTGTTAACGTCGATCACCGTCATCGCCTCGGTGCGATCGATAATTAGGTAGCCCCCCGAAGGTAGCCAGACTTTTCGGTCCATGCCCTTGGCTAGCTGTTCGTCAATACGGTGGGCAGCAAAAATGTCATCATTCTTCGCCCACTGATGCACCCGGTCTAGCAAGTCTGGACTGAGTTCCTTCACGTAATCGTGAATCGACTTGTACGCGTCCTTGCCCTGGACTACAAGCGAGTTGAAATCCTCGTTGAAAATGTCTCGGACTACCCGGAGTGCTAGTTCCGGTTCACCTTTCAAAAGCATCGGAGCCTTGGTGGCCTTCGCTGACTTGTCCTGAACTGACTGCCACTGGCTAGCCAGGCGCTCAATGTCGGCACGGATCTGCTCCTCGGTTGCGCCCTCGGCGGCTGTGCGGACAATGACGCCGTTGCCTTTGGGAACCACGTCCTTCAAAATCGATTTGAGCCTAGACCTCTCGGAACCCGGAAGCTTCCGGGAAATACCCATCATGTTGCCGCCCGGGACCATGACCAGGTAGCGCCCCGCCAGGGTGATTTGGGCGGTCAAACGGGCTCCCTTGTGCCCAATCGGATCTTTAGTGACCTGCACCATGATCTTGTCGCCAGATTTTAGCGCCTGCTCGATCTTGCGTGGCTTACCTGCCATCCCCAGACCGTCCCAGTTAACCTCGCCAGCATAGAGAACAGCGTTACGGCCGCGTCCCAGGTCAACGAATGCAGCCTCCATCGAAGGCAACACGTTTTGCACTCGGCCCAGGAAGATTGAGCCGACCATCGACACCTGCGTGTGCGAGGCAACGTAGTGCTCGACCAGCAGATCGTCCTCGAGGACCGCAATCTGGTTGAGGCCGTCCTCTTCGCGAACTATCATGTCGCGCTTTACGGACTCCCGCCTGGCAAGGAACTCAGCCTCGGTAATCGAGTGGCGCTTGCGCCCCTCTCTTCTCCCCTCACGGCGACGCTGCTTCTTAGCTTCCAGACGAGTCGACCCCTTGAGGGCGGTGACTTCGTTCATTACTTCTTCAGTCGAAGCTACCGAATCGTCCGCCCCAGCTGATCGCCTACGGCGGCGCCGCCGCCTAGAAGAGGATTCTTCTTCGGCATCCTCGTTCTCTTCTTTCGAGGGCGACTTGTCAGCTTCAGCCTTGGACTGCTTTGAGTCACTACTACGGCGGCGCCTCCGCGTCTTCCGTGAGGATTTCTGCTCGCCTGCTTCTTCTGCGTCAGAATCCGGCTTTGCCGACTCATTCTTCTTATTAGAACGAGACTTCTTCTTCGAAGCCTGCTCGTCACCCTTTTTCGCAGACTTCGTCCCCTTGGACTTCTTGTCAGAATGCTTCTCGTTTTCAGGTCCTGCGCTCTGTTGCACTGGAGCGGGCACTGCGTTCGCCAGATCGGGAGCTTGGAAAAGCAACGTGGCGGCCGGTGCGGGTGCCACCGTCGACTGTTCAGTTGATTTAGACACTAGATATTCCTTTATTTTGCGGACTGGCACGCATCTGCCGTCCCGTCTCGCGCCTTGGCGCGGAAGTCTTTCACGCTTTCTAACAACGGCCCGCGGGCCGGAGAAAGCCACCGAGCTTGGGATGCGCAGCTCGGCAACTTGTTCCATTATTCCACAGGAAGCAGGTTAAGGATTAAGTGATACTAGTGATGCGAAAAACAATCAGGTGGTAACTAGAGCTAACCCGCAGAAAAAGCATCAAAACGCTGGCGATTTCTATGAATTCTAAACAGTTGTTTAGTATCTTAATGACATGGTTGTCATCAAGTGGGTGCAATTACCTACCGATAGACAACGCAAGTATCAATAGATCTACCCATTCAAGCGGAAAGGCATAGAAAATGTCTGTCGCCCCGACAGCGCTAGATGCGCTCACTCTGGCGCGGTGGCAGTTCGGTATTACTACCGTCTACCACTTCATTTTGGTTCCGCTCACCATCGGTCTATCTTTATTCGTCGCCTGCATGCAGACCATGTGGGTACGCACCGGTAAAGATTACTGGCTGAAGGCGACGCGGCTATTTGGCAAACTTTTCCTAATCAACTTCGCGCTCGGTGTCTCCACCGGTATCGTGCAGGAATTCCAGTTCGGCATGAACTGGTCTGAATATTCCCGTTACGTCGGAGACATCTTCGGCGCTCCCCTGGCAGTGGAAGCCCTGCTCTCCTTCTTCCTAGAATCCACCTTCATCGGTTTGTGGATCTTCGGTTGGGGACGCCTCTCTAAGAAGGCTCACACCGCCATGATTTGGCTCGCCGCTCTCGGTGTCAACACCTCTGCACTGTGGATTATCGGCGCTAACTCCTGGATGCAGCACCCGGTTGGGGCTGTGTTCAACCCCGAAACCGGGCGCGCCGAACTGGACGGCACTTCTGGTTTCTTGAAGGTTGTCTTCAATCCCACCCTGTGGCTCGCGTGGGTTCACGTTCTGACTACCTCGTGGCTGCTTAGCGCCGGGCTTATCGCAGGCGTAGCAATGTGGTGGATGGTGCGGACCGCTCGCACCGGAGCAACTACCTCCGCCGCAGTAACCGAGGTAGAAGCCGCAAAGACGACCGGCGCAACCACTACCGGCTCTTCGGTAGCTGGCACTAACTCCTCTGAGGTTCACCCCGCCGCTGGTGATGGCCGTTCCGAGGCACTGGCTGAATCTAAGAACATCTGGCATCCCATTGTTCGCTTTGGTTTGATGCTGATGCTCATCTCGGGCATTCTGACCGCTATCACCGGTCACGCCGAGGGCGTTCACATGGTTGCCGAACAGCCCACCAAGATGGCCGCCGCAGAAGCCATCTGCTCGACGCAGTCACACGCCCCGTTCACCATTGCCGCTTTCGGCAACGAATGCGGTAAGGACGGCAAGGGAATCACCCATATTGGCGAGATCCCGTCCATTGCTTCGATCCTGTCGGGCAACACGCCCTCGACCGAAGTTCAGGGCATGAACAACTTGAACGAAGCCTACGCTGGCGACTACGGAGTCGATAAGGTCACCCCGCCGGTTATGGCTACTTTCTGGTCGTTCCGCGCAATGATCGGTTTTGGTCTGCTGTCGGTACTGTTCGCAATCATCGGCCTGTACGCCACCCGCAAGGGCAAGGTAACCACTTCGACCGCGCTCTCCAAGTTCGGCCTGGCCATGATGCCGATGCCTCTACTAGGCATCGCCTTCGGCTGGATCTTCACCGAAATTGGTCGCCAGCCCTTCGTCGTATTCCCGAACAACCTCGCCGACCCTGTTGGCCAGGTGTGGATGCTCACCCAGTATGGCGTTTCTGGCGCTGTTCCGGCCGTGCAGGTACTGCTAACCATGATTCTGTTCACCGTTCTTTACGGTGCACTCGGTGTGGTTTGGTTCCTGCTAATGGTCCGCTACGCGAAGGAAGGCGTGCACACTCCTAAGGAGTCTGAAGAGCACGCCGAACACGCCGACGACAAGTCGCTATCGTTCGCGTACTAAGGATTTGAGGGACAAAAAATGACATTTCTACAGGTTCTCTGGTTTATCCTTATCGCCGTCCTCTGGACTGGCTACCTGTTCCTCGAAGGGTTCTCGCTAGGAATTGGGATGACTCTCCCGTTCGTGGCCAAGAACGACAAGGAACGCACCCAGGTTATTCGCACTGTTGGGCCGGTTTGGGACGCCAACGAAGTATGGCTTCTGACCGCTGGCGGCGCTACCTTCGCAGCATTCCCCGAGTGGTATGCAACGATGTTCTCGGGTATGTACCTGGCACTCTTCCTCATTCTGGTCTGCCTCATTCTGCGCATCTCTGCCGTTGAATGGCGCGCAAAGGTTGCTTCCGAAAAGTGGAGGGCACGCTGGGACGTAATGCACGTGGTTGCAGCCTGGCTCGTACCGATCCTCTTCGGCGTTGCCTTCGCAAATCTGATCCAGGGCATGAAGATCCAGGTTGTGGATCCGAAGAATCCGCTCGTCGGTGTAAACCCGGCAGATGTGACCCCGGCTCTACTACAGACCCACGTTCACAACTTGACCGGCGGCTTCTTCTCGCTTCTCACTCCGTACACCATCCTTGGCGGCCTAATGCTCGCTGCGGTGTGGTTCGCACATGCGACCCTGTACGGTCAGCTGAAGACCACCGGCATCGTGTTCGACCGCTTCAAGGCTCTGTCTAAGAAGGCCACCATCGTGGCAGTCGCACTGGTTGCAGTGTTTGCACTGTGGGGCCAGTTCGCCTACTCTTCGCAGAAGCTCTTCGGCTGGATCCCGCTAGTGATCGCCGCTCTGGCGTTCATCGCCTCGGCATTCTTTGCCTTCATCGACCGTAACGGCCTAGCCTTCATCTGCTCTGGTGTTGGCATTGCCAGCGCAGTGGCGTGGGTATTCGCCTCGATGTTCCCGTCGGTAATGAAGTCCAGCATCGACCCGGCCTTCAACCTAACGATCGAGCAGGCCTCCTCCACTAACTCCACCCTGATCGTGATGTCTATCGTTGCGGTCATCTTGGTACCGATTGTGCTGGGATACACCTGCTGGAGCTACTGGAAGTTCCGGGACCGGATCTCTATTGATGATGTCTCGTCCAACCCCGGCGTTGTATGGGACAAGGTTCGTTCAGGAGCTAACTTCCTAGTTGGCTAGTCCGAACTGACTTAGCTGGAGGGGCCACGACCGTGGCCCCTCCAGTTGCGTCTAATAGCAAAACTTCAGAAAAGTATGAAAGCCTAAGGCCCGTGAAACCATTTGATCCACGTCTAATTAGATACGCGAAATCAGCTCGCTCATACATCGCACTTATCGCCGGGCTCGGTTTCCTCACCGCTCTCCTGGTGATCGCCCAGGATGTGTTGATCGCCTGGATCATCAGTCCCGTTATTACCGATGGGATGCACCTGGGGCAAGTTATACATCTGGTGTGGATTTTGGCAGGAGTAGCGGTGGCACGCGCCCTCGTCATGTTCGTGCGTGAATCCCAAGCCCACAAAGCCGCTACGAAAACCATCGTGGAGCTACGCCACCAAGTACTTCGCAAAGCGATGCAATTAGGGCCTCGCTGGCAGGCCCGCAAGGGAGCAGACACGGTCACCTTGCTAACCCGCGCTCTAGATGATCTAGGGCCGTACTTCGTAAACTATCTGCCGCAGTTGGTTTTGACCTGTACCGTGACTCCAGCAGCCCTCGCAGTGATGCTTTGGCTGGACTGGCTTTCGGCGATCGTGGCAGTAATAACTATTCCTTTGATTCCTATCTTCATGATCCTCATTGGTAAGTTGACCCAAGAGGCTTCCAACCGCCGTCTGGCTTCGATGCAGCAGTTAGGTCGCGAGCTACTGGATCTTATCTCTGGTCTTACGACCCTGAAGGCCCTGGGTCGCGAGCGTGGTCCCATTCGGGAAGTGCGCAGGCTGGGCGACAACTATGCCCGCACGACCATGCGCACTCTCTCGGTAGCTTTCCTCTCGGGTGGCGTACTAGAGTTCCTAGCTACTCTCTCGGTAGCACTCGTAGCGGTCGAAACTGGCTTCCGCCTCGTATACGGAAACATCGAACTGGCCCCCGCGCTAGCGGTAATTATGCTCGCCCCCGAGGTCTACCTCCCGCTGCGGGAAGTAGGAAAGCAATTCCACGCCTCCTCAAACGGGCTTGCCGCAGCACAGTCTGCCTTCGCAGTACTGGAGGCACCCACGCCAAAGGAAGGGACTATCCCCGCCCCCGCATTGGAGCACACCACCATTGAGGCCTCGTCGCTCTCAGTTGCCGCCCGCGGCATGTGGGCTCCAAAAGACCTACATTTTACTTTGCAGCCGGGCTCTATGAGCGCCCTAGTTGGCCCGTCAGGGGTGGGCAAATCCACCACGGTTATGGCTCTCCTAGGGCTACAGCAATTCGAAAGAGGGCAGATTAGCCTCGTCCATTCGGGCAGCACCCTCGCTCTGCCAAATGTCGACATGGATAGCTGGCGACAGCAAATTACCTGGGTGCCCCAAAGCCCTGTTCTACTACCCGGAACGATTCTGGAAAATATCTGCGACGATGCGCAGCGAGCACATGCTCTTTGCCCCGACGGAGTTGCTACCGGACCATTAGCTAAAGCAGCCAAGGCAACCGGCTTCGACAAGGTTGTGGCACAGGCCGAAGAGGGGTGGGCCACTCCTATCGGACAGGGAGGGGTAGGACTCTCCGTTGGTCAACGCCAGCGCCTCGCCCTCACCCGTGCTCTCTTAGGGAAAGAGCAGCTCGTGATATTGGACGAGCCGACCGCCCACTTGGACGCCCACCTTGAAGCCCAGGTAACGGCCGCAGTAGAAGAACTAAAAGCTCAGGGCAAAACGATCCTCCTAATAGCCCACCGCATCCCCCTGCTAAAACTTGCCGACCAACTCATCGAAGTCTCCTCCGGCAAGATGACCGAAGCAGATAAGGATGCGCTTGCCAACCCGGTTTCCGGCGCTAGCAGTGTCCCGCTTGAAGAATACGGTTTCCTAGACGAACGAGCAGTGGAGCAGAAATGATTTTTTTAGAAAAAGATGAGGCACGCGCTCTTAGGAAATCCCTACGGCTTCTGAAGATAGACAAGAAATGGTTCGCCCTATCAGTGCTGTTCGGTTCCCTAGGATTGGGCGCGGCAGTAGCTTTAGGCGCTACCTCAGCATGGCTAATTGCCCGGGCATCTCAGATGCCTCCGGTACTGACTCTTTCTGTAGCTGCCACCGCAGTTCGCCTGTTCGGCATCTCCAGAGCTGTACTGCGCTACCTGGAACGATTGAGTTCCCACTGGGTAGCGCTGTCCGGGATGGGATCCCTCCGCTCCGGCGTATACGAGCGCTTGGCTGAATCTTCAACCTCGAAAGTAGCCGGTATCAAACGCGGCGACCTGCTAGCCCGCACCGGAGCCGACGTGGACGCGGTAGGTGACTTCGTAGTGAAGTCTCTGCTCCCCACAGCCGTAGCGCTGGTAGTCGGAGTATGCACCTGCCTAGGGATCGCCCTCCTAGATCCCGCCTGTGCGGTTGTACTTGCCATCTGCTTATTGCTGTCCGGCTTTGTCTCCCCGCTGCTAAGTGCCCGCGCAACCCGCCGGGCCGAACTGGCAAATCAGATTTCCAGAACCGAGATGTCGGTGTCTGCTATGACCATGCTAGATGGGGCTGCAGAACTCGCCGTTTTAGGCAGGACAGATGCCATGGACGCTCACTTTGTCAAGACAGATGAAGCGCTCACAAAGGCAAAGAATCAAGCTGCCTACCCCAATGGGTGGGCGAGCGCAATGAATGACGTTGCCACCTCGCTCTCGGTCATCGGCGCGATCATCTTTGGGACCTGGGCAATGCATGCCTCTACCCTCTCCCCTGTGGGACTAGCTGTCGTCGTATTAACCCCACTGTCCGCGTTTGAAGGTACTGCTCTGCTAGGACCTGCCACGGTGCAACTCATCTCTTCTGCGGGTGCGGCCAAACGCATCATCAGCCTTTTGGACGGGGAACAAGATACTGAAAAAGATTCGACCATCCAGGTGAAATCCAATGTCTTGAAAGCAACGGATCTTGCCATTGGGTGGCCAGGAGGCCCCACCATTGCCACTGGCATCAACCTCACGCTTACGCCCTCTTCGCGCACAGCGATAGTAGGGCCATCCGGAATCGGGAAGTCAACCCTGCTATTTACACTCGCTGGCCTCCTCGAGCCAAAATCTGGGACCGTAGAAATAGACGGAGTGCCGGTAAGCTCTCTGTCGCGACAGAATGCCTCTAAGGCCATTACGGTGACGGCGGAGGACGCACATATCTTCGAAACCACTGTTTTGGAGAACATCCGTGTCGCCCGCGGTGACGTAACTGAAACAGAAGCCTACGACCTATTGGATCGCGCTGGAATCGGCGAGTGGGCCCGGTCTCTCCCGGAGGGACTAGACACAGTAATTGGTTCGGGCGGCACTACAATTTCTGGTGGCGAGAGACGCCGCATCCTGATAGCCAGGGCTCTAGCAGCCACTGCTCCGCTGATGCTCCTTGACGAGCCCGGTGAACACATCGACCCCGCTACGGCAGACAAGATCCTCACCGAGATGCTTACTTCCCAATCAGACAAGGGAGTACTTGTTGTCACCCACCGCCTGTCTGCATTAGGAGCCGCAGACGAAGTGCTTATGATGGCCACGGACGGAGGCGCCGCTAAGGTAGTAGCACGCGGGCGCCACCAGGAATTGCTGGCTAATAACGAAGACTATGCATGGGCGGCATGCCAGGAGGAATATGCATATGGAAACTGAACGACTGCATAAAGACATGTCGTTGCTGAGCGCATTTTTAGACCTGGCGGGACGCCTCGCAGTTCCCGGCGTCATGCAGGACTTCGTTAACAAAGCATGCCAGCTAGTTAATGCCTCCTGCGGGTCTATGACCATGCTTGATAACCGTGGCGATCTAGCCCGGATATACCACTCCGGCATTGATGGCCTCGATATTCCCTCCCAACAGTCCTTACTTTCAAAGGCAGAACAGCAGATCGGGCTTGCTCACGGGCACGGGGTGATCCTTGGACCAGACAACGAGCTGTTCAACTCAATCTGGCCCCAGGCCCAGTCCCTAATGTGCGTGCCAGTGTCGATGCACGAGCAAATCATCGGGCGTCTCTATTTGATCAGTGACGACAATGACTTCAGTGACGACGATCTTAAGGTGATTTTAGGGTTGGCGGCAGTCGCTGCCGTAGCAATCGAAAATGCGCGCCTCTATCAGGATGCTCGCAAACGCGAAAAATGGATAAAGGTATCCCAGTCCCTTACCACAATGCTCCTGGAAGGCACCGACGAGGAAGAGGCACTGGAAGCCATTGCTCGCAGAGTTCGCGAAGTAGCCGAGGCAGACACCGCCTTGCTGATCTTGCCTTCCGTCGGAGACGTATACGCTTGTGAGATCGCCGATGGCGACGGCGCCCAAGGCCTCATTGGGCTGCGCTTTCCAGAAGAAGGAAGGGCAATGTCCGTCCTGCGCGAAGGAGCTGGCCTGGTGGTCGATTCCATGCGCAGAGCACAAACTATGCGCGTACCAGAGCTTTCGAAATGGGGACCAGCACTCTATGCTCCCCTACTAGCTCGAGGAAGCGCTACCGGAGTGCTCCTCCTCCTTCGGCGGCCCGGACACCCAGAATTCACTCAGGCCGAACTAGACCTGGCCGAATCCGTATCCGCGCAGGCCGCCCTCGCACTAGAACTGGCCTCGGCACGTCACAGCGAAGATATCGCTACCCTGCTAGATGAGCGCTCTCGGATCGGTCGCGACCTGCACGATCTGGCGATTCAACAGCTGTTCGCCACCGGCATGCAGATTGACGGGGCAAAACACGCAATAGCCGCAGGCAACCGAGACGACAAAGCAACGATCGAGGTACTCGAAAAGGCGCTGGCATCCGTAGACGATTCTGTAAAACAAATTCGGGCCATCGTTCACAACCTTCGAGAACCTGATGCAGGCGTCGTACTAGTAGAACGGCTGCGTCGCGAATCCTCGCTAGCGCGCACCCTTCTTGGATTCGCTCCCTCGCTAATCATCGTCGCCGACAATACCGAGCTCACCGGAGACGACATAGCTGAAGAAGAATTGATCCAAATGATCGATGACCAGGTTGGCTCTGACATTGCCGACGACGTAGTGGCGGTAGTCCGAGAAGGACTGTCGAATGCTGCCCGCCACGCGCATGCGTCCTCGGTAATGGCGCGCATAGATGTCTCTAGCCGTCTACAGGAGGGCCGCGTCCGTATCGAAGTTACTGATGACGGAGCCGGACTGGATCGATCCAACACGAGAAGATCAGGTCTCGATAACCTTGCCGCTCGCGCGCGCCGGCATGGGGGCAACTTCTCCATCGGCGCCCGTCCAACCCACAAGGGCACATTGATGGAGTGGCAAGTACCCCTTAAATAAAAATTGGGTGGACCGGCCGGTCCACCCAATTGCTTAGTTGTTCCTCCAGGCTTGCGCTCGCTGGCCGGCAACCCACGCCGCTACCTGGGTTCGGCGCTGCAACCCCATCTTCGCCAGCAACGACGTAATATGGTTCTTCACGGTCTTCTCGGCAACACCCAGCTTCTCGCCGATCTCGCGGTTAGACAGACCATCACCAATTAGTTCTAATACTTTGCGTTCGGAAGGGGTCAGATTCGCCGTGGGATCCCCAGAATCGGCCCTTCGCCTGGTAACTGTACGTTCGTCCAGCAGCACGCGCCCAGATGCAACCGCACGGATCACGTCTGTGATCTCTGCACCGCGAACAGTCTTCAGAATGTAGGCACGGGCTCCCGCCTCCAGAGACTCGGCCAAGGCATCGTCGTCATCGAACGAAGTAAGGACAATCGGGTGCGTATCGGGGCACAGTTCCTTCAGGCGATTCATCACGTCGATACCAGTTCCATCTGGAAGCTGCAGATCAACCAAAATAATATCCGGGCGTACAAGATCCGCACGGCGGACTGCGTCCTCGACAGATCCTGCTTCCGCGACCACTTCCAAGCCATCTGCGCGGTCCACGATTTCAGCAATACCACGACGCACGATCTCGTGGTCATCAACAATCATTACGCGAATATTCTTATGCTCTTCCATACCAAATATCCTAACCTTTATGCGCCGCTAGACTCCCGCGCGGCACCTTCTGACATTTTACGCACACCGTGGAGGAACGCCCCGCCACTACCACTTTGCGCATCGGCGTACCGCATCGCTCGCAGGGCCTCCCAACTCGTCCATACGCGGACAGTGATCTAGAAAAATAGCCAGATTCACCATTGACGTTCACATAGAGAGAATCGAAAGAAGTCCCCCCTTGAGTCAGCGCCCGCTCCATCACCAAGCGGCAAGCACCGTAGATCTGCTCAATCTTCGGCTTCGACAATTCATTGCCACGGCGCAGCGGATGCACCTGCGCAGCCCACAGCGCCTCGTCAGCGTAGATGTTTCCAACACCCGAAACTACGGTTTGATCAAGTAAAATAGCTTTCACTGCTCTTGCCGAGCTCTGCACCTGGCGGCAAACCGAGGCCATGTCGAGGTGGGGGTCTAACACGTCGCGCCCAACGTGGCTCACGCAGGCAGGCAGTCTTCCATCTGCATCTCCCCGCCCCGCTGGCACTCCCGCTCGGTCACCTACTAACTGATCAGCGCGGAGGTATCCGAAGGTGCGCTGATCTACAAACCGCAGGGAACGGCCACCACTAGTCAGCGTCGCCCGTTCATGCTTGGAGGGCGGAGCATCCGAAGGACGCACCAGCATCTGCCCTGACATACCCAAATGCACTACTAACGCCGTGTCATCATCCAGTAACGCCCACAAGTATTTTCCCCGCACAGCCCATCCCAAGATGGCCCGCCCTCTAAGCGATCTTTCTAGCGCCTGCGGCCCACCTACCGTGTGCCTGGCCGTGCGCGGGTGCCTGATAGCGGCGTCTTCAATCAAAAAATTAGAAGTATGCTCAGCTAAACCGGCCCGAACTACCTCAACCTCTGGCAGTTCTGGCATTTACTTCCTTTCGCACCGCCTCTACATCCACGTCGAACCCCAGTGGGGTGTGGATGTCATAGCGCTTTTGCAGTTCCTCGACCGCTGCCCTTGCTGCTTCGTGCTGAGCGAGCTTCTTCGAAGAGGCAGTTCCACTAGCCACCACCTGGCCATCGACCAGGGCCTGCGCAGTGAATACCCGCGCATGATCGGGGCCTGTAGAGGTCGACTCGTAGACCGGGGAGGAAAGCTCTAGCGCGGCGGCGAGTTCCTGAAGCGTCGTCTTCCAATCCATGCCTATGCCACGCTGGACCACCTGATCCAGAAGATCGGCAAGTAGGTCTTCGACCACCTTGCGCGTCTTCTCGAGCTTATGGGTCAAATACGTGGCACCAATTAGAGCCTCTACAGTGTCAGAGAGTATGGAGTCCTTGTTGCGGCCCCCGGAAGAATCCTCACCTTTGCCTAGAAGGATGTAAGGTCCCAGATCGATCTTGCGGGCGACTGCTGCAAGCGCCGGCTGAGATACCGTAGCGGCGCGCATCTTCGCCAAGTGCCCCTCAGGGTGACCCGGATAGTCGCGATACAGCTTTTCGGTTACCACAATAGAAAGCACCGAGTCACCTAGAAATTCGAGCCTCTCGTTAGTGGGCAAGCCGCCCTCTTCGTTGGCAAACGAGCGGTGAGTCAGGGCCAGAACCAGCAGGTCTGGATCGATACTTATCCCCCAGGCCTCTGTAAGCCTGCGTACATCCGGGGTTTGACTATTCACTTTCGAGCTTGTCCTTCAACGCTGCTAAAGAGGCCCACCTGGGGTCCACATTCTGGTGTTCATGACCGGGATTGTCGGCTAGCCTAATGCCGCATTCAGGGCAAAGTCCCGGGCATTCTGGCTTACACAGAGGCGCAAAAGGAAGATCGGCAATGATCGCGTCACGGACTACCTCATCTAGCGCCACTTCGTCGGCACCCACCGTAGGCATCGAAGCCGCCTCCTCGTCGCCCTCCGCGACCAGCTTCTTCAAATGATCCTCATAGAAGAACATCTGGTCAGCGTCGATTGAGACATCGAGGGTGACCGGATCTAAGCACCTGGAACATTCGCCCGTTACCCGGGTGTCGCCCTCGACGTGGGCAAGGATCCCATCTTCCAAAGCAGTCAGTCGCACCGCTAACTCCAGATTAGGCTCCTGCGGCACCTTCAGCACTTCTGTTCCTAGATCTTCAGGAACCGAAACCGACAGGTCAATCCCAATGGTAGAACCTACCTGGGTAGGAAGCTCCCGAAGAGAAACATTTAGTCCATCTTCGAAATCAGTACTCATCTAACGTCCTTTACGAGACAGGGACTGGCGGCCCCCGTGGGTCTGCCGCATGATCTGCTGCAGCAGTTCTTCGAACTCTGCCAGCTTGGAATCCACATAGCGGTCTGCATCGCCTGCGAGCTTACCAGCTTTATTTTGTGCCTCACTGACGATGGACTGCGCCTTGGCCTGTGCCTGCGCAACCACCGTCTCCTTAGCTACCAGTTCACTGGCGCGGGCTTTCGCCCGATTCACCAGATCTTCGGCCTGTGCGCGCGCAGAAGCCGCAATCTTTTCAGATTCTGAGTGAGCGTCGGCAAGGATCTGCTGAGAACGCTCTTCGGCCTCGGACACAGCGGTCTGTGCCTGCTGGTCCGCCTCGCTCCGCGTCTGCTTCGCGTAGTCGTCAGCTTCTAACTTGGTTTGTTCTGCCTGCGAATTCGCGTCCGCGATGGTGGCAGCCGCTTCAGCATCTGCCTGGTCCAACACCTTCGACGCATCCTGGACAATGCCGTCAGCTTGCACCAGATCGTACGGCAGAGCTTCCCGAGCATTGTGCAACAATTCCAGCGCTTCCGCCTGATTTACCAGCACAGACGCGGACAGAGGAAGAGATTTACCTGAGGCGATGAGTTCGCTGAGCCGATCCAGTACAGCGATCACGTCCGAGGGCGCGTACTGTTCCTCGACCCCTTCCAGATTTTCTACCTGATCCGTTTGAGTGTCTACTTCCTCGTTGGCCATGTCTCCTCCAGCTGTTTCATCTTCTTGTATACATTTTCAGGCACTAACGACGAAAAGTCGCCACCGAAACTCGCAATTTCCTTTACCGCGGAAGAAGAGACGCAGGTGTAGCGTGCCTCGGAGGGAAGTAGAAGAGTTTCAATGCCACCAATTTCTTTGTTGAGACGGGCCTGCGTCACCTCGTTTTCTACGTCGACCATGCCGCGCACCCCCTTTATCAGCACCTCGGCCCCCAGCTGTTCGGCCGTGTGCACAATGAGGCCACTCGTACTAATCACGCTGACGTTGGGTATGTCGGCCACTGCCTGCGCAAAAAGTTCCACCCGCTCGTCGGTGCTGAACAGGGACTTCTTGGCGGTGTTATGAGCAATTGCCACGTACAGGTGATCAAATAGCGGCGCAGCTCGCCGAACCAGGTTTGTATGCCCCAGCGTGGGCGGGTCGAAAGAGCCTGGATATACTGCGGTACTCATAGGTACACCTTAACCGTTATCCGTCTCCTTTTGCGGCATTGGCGCGGTATCGGCGTAGTAAACGGTCGTGTCACCATAGTTCTTCTGAGTGATCAGATCTAGCCCTTCTGGAAGGGGCGGCTCACCGTCTCGCTTCGCCCTCTCTAATACCACGACGGCTGCCGGACGCAGCTTGGGAAGCAGACTTTCTAATAGTTGTCCGATCTGCTCGTTTGTCACGTCGTAGGGAGGGTCAATGAAAACTAGATCCCACATGTCCTCGTCATTTTCTAAAAACCCGGCGGCACTGGTGGGATATACCCGCGCGTTGGCTCTAAAGTCGGTAGCCCGCACGTTCTGGCGGATTAGGTCGCATGCCCGCTGAGACTTATCGACGAGGGCGGCCCTTAGAGCTCCCCTGGACAGCGCTTCTAGCCCTAACGCCCCGGTACCTGCATAGAGGTCGAGGACGGTGACCCCCGCGAGCGCGTCGTAGTGTTCTAGTTTCGAAAAGATAGCTTCCCGAACTCGCTCCGAGGTGGGGCGGGTACCTTTTTGAGGGACGGCTAGTTTGCGCCCTTTCGCGCTTCCTGCGATTATTCGGGTCATCGTTAGTTCTTCTCCAAAAATGCCATGTTCTCGAGCTGGGCCTTTATTGCAGCTGCAAGATTCGGATATTTAGCCAAGGTAGGGTCTGATTCTATTAGTACTTTGGCGTTACTTCGAGCCTCCTCAATCACATCGGTATCTTTTATCACGTCTAGGAATTTCAGTGAGCTGGTTGCTCCGGACTGGGCTGCTCCCAGCACGTTGCCGGATGAACGCAGAGAGAGGTCGTATTCAGAGAGTTTGAATCCGTCGGTTGTAGAGGCGAAGGCTTCTAGCCGCTGGCCCGCCAGTGACTGTGGCTGCGCGCCGGTAACCGCCATGCAAACGGCAGCCTTGTTTCCGCGCCCCACGCGTCCGCGTAGCTGGTGAAGCTGCGACAAGCCGAAACGGTCTGCGTCGAGGATGACCATCATAGTGGCATCGGGAACGTCTACTCCCACTTCAATCACGGTGGTGGACACTAGCAGCCCTACTTTCCCGGCAGTGAAAGATTCCATGACTGCATCTTTTTTGGGACCGGACATCTTTCCGTGCAAGCTGGCAGCCGGAATGTCCTTGAGGGAGGGATTCTGCCCCAAGTCCGCTATTGTTTGGGTAACTGAGGCTATCTCGTCGTCACTTTCAATCGACGGGCAGACTACAAAGACTCTGCCCCCCTTATTGATTTCTTCTCTGCTGCGCTGCCACAGTCGTTCCATCCACACTGAGTTCTGCTTGGGCACTACGAACGTCTGCACGGGCTTACGCCCCTTTGGAAGCTCCTTTATTGTGGTCACGTCCAGGTCGCCAAAAACGGTCATTGCGAGTGTCCTGGGTATGGGCGTGGCGGTAGTGACCAGCATGTGCGGGCTAGTCAGCGCGCTCGCGCGGATTTTGTCGCGTTGTTCCACTCCGAAGCGGTGTTGTTCGTCCACTACTGCTAGTCCCAGGTAAGGCAGTTGCACGCCCTCGGATAGTAGGGCGTGAGTGCCCACGACTATGGCCGGTTCCGATGATGCAAGGCGGGCCAGCACTTCGCGTTTTCTTGCCGTCTTCATGTTTCCGGTCAAGAGGAACACCGGCACTCCCCCGCCGGCAGGGCCCACTAGTTCGTCCTCAGCTAGCGTCCCGAGGGTGGAACGCAATGAGGCATAATGCTGTTCTGCCAAGATCTCTGTGGGGGCAAGAAGAGCAGCTTGATAGCTATTCTCGACCGCGGTGACCATCGCCAGCAGAGCCACGATCGTCTTTCCTGATCCCACGTCACCTTGGACGAGTCTAGACATGGCCACCCCCTGGCCCATGTCTTTATCTATCTGCTTCAGGGCATTCCTTTGTCCCTCCGTGAGAGTAAATGGCAGTGATTGCTCAAGCTTTTCCCGCAGCCCACCACGGTGGCGCGCGCACTTGGGGGCTTTCCCAGCTCGCGACTTCGCCCTCATCTGCAAAAGCGCGGTCTGAGTCAGCATGGCCTCTTCGTAGCGCATCTGTTCCGTCGCTGCTTCCACGTCGCTATCAGTCGCGGGTAGGTGCAGCTTCTTTATGGCCTCGAAGCGGACAAATGGGGTATGGCTGCCCGGCGGAATAAGATCCGGGTACGAGGCAGGATCTATAGTCCCCAATATCATCTTCACTGCTTCAATAATCTGTTCATTCTTCAGCTTTGCAGTGGTGTGATAAATCGGGATCGGAGTTTCCTGGTCGAATGCGGCCAGTTGCTCGTCGTCATCTAACACATAGCTCGGATAGGTCAGCTGCAACTGATTGCGGTACACGCTGACTTTCCCTGAGAAAAAGCCAGTTGCGCCCTCCTTCAAGCGGCGCTGGTGCCCGCTGAGGGCGCGCACATGCCGCCCAAAAAAAGTTAGGCCGATGGTGGAAGTACCATCAGTTACCTGCACGTTCAATATTGCCCGGCCGCTGCGGGCTTTACGAGATAGAGCCGATATCACTTTCCCGTACACTGTCACGTCCGCGCCCACTTCCAGCGTGGCCATGGCCCTCAGTTCGCCTTTGTGCTGATACCTGAACGGAAAATGCGCCAGGACCTGCCCGGCAGTTTCAATATTTAGCTTTACGAATTTCTTCACCAGGGCATCAGCGAAGATTCGGTTTAGCGGCGTCTGCGCGGTGACCGTCACTGAATGCCTCCAATCAGGGACTGCCCTGCCTGCCCACCGTAGATTATCTGCAGGTCCGTTCCTAATGCCGCCTCATAGTTAGCGATCTCGATAGGACCGTCCTTACTGGCTGCCAAGAGGCGCAAAGGGCGGGTTGTATCCACCTGCACTTCTTCCAATTCCGAGGTCGACCATGAGGGCGGCAGGGAAGCTACCGTGTCGGCTACAACCGCCTCTAAATCCGCGAGCGAGCGGGCCTGCGGGGAACTTCCCGCTTCCAAGAAGGACAACACGTCAAGATCATTGCGCACCCCGGCCACGTGTACCCGTTCATCGTTGCGGGCCCGGCTCGCCGCAAATTCGCGGGCCCTGGCAGATCCACACAGATAGGTAACCGCGGCGGCTCCACCGGCTAGCGCGGTCAATTCTGCCCTAGCTAAAGCGTGCGTCGAGGAGGCGTTAAGCACCACCGTTGCACCCGCCTTGGCAACTTGCTGAGCGATACCGGGGGCCTCTATGCATGCCACGAACGCCATCCTTAGCTGGGTGAGCGAGTTGGGCCGGAGCTGAATAACGTTCGAGGCAGTCTCCACCCCGCGCCGTCGTTGCAGGTAGCGGATTGTAACGTCGGCGGTTTGCACGTCAAGGGGCACTAGCGCACTGGAATGCCATACCGCAGAGCGCATAATCGATTCGCCCAGTAGCTCCTCCGGCGCACTCCATGCCGCTTTGCCACCGTAACCATCTATCCGTGCCCGCGTATCCTGCAACGCCTTTGGACTCACGTCAGACCAGGCAGCGCTTGTCTCAAAAATATCGAGTGAATCCGCCAGCGTAGTCTTGGCCAAGCGGGCCGCCACCGGGTCCTCCGGAAGGGTGTCAGAGCGAATATCGTCACTGTAGACCTTGGACAGTTCTGCGGCTACAACTGCTGCCAACGCTTCACCGGGATCGGCAAACTCTTCTACAGGATAGAGCAATGTCAGCGCCAGAAGAAACACCACCTGGTCAATGCTCAAATAGTCATCGCGATCCTCGAGTGACTCGCAGATCTGCCCAATCCACGAGGGCGTAGACACATTCGCAAGCGAGTCCGTTACGCCCTCGAAAAAATGCAGTAGGAAATCCGCAAAATCCACGGGCCGTAGCACTCGCGGTAGGTTCACGCTCGCTCTCTGCATACCTGCGGCAATAGCTACCCCTAGGCGCCCTTCCGCAAAAGATGCGCAGGCGGCAGCAAATTCCGCTCCCCACCAAGACACGTCTGCTTCAGCAGGCAGTTGCGATACGGCCTCATATGCGCCTCCTAACGAAGCAACTGCCTGAGCCGTCCCCAGAGCGCGCGAAAACTCGGGCTGCTCCATCCGCTCCTTGAGTCCGCCTAACACACGCTGCCATAGCGCGCGTAAAGCCGGCCCATCGATCTGCGTCTGCCCACTTATTTGAAACACACCTTAAGTATTGCAAAAGCTGGGGCCTCACGAGGGTTACATCGCACCAGAAGACACTCCGACGTGAAACAGGCGACAAATGACCGCGGAGGTTTGGAGGCAGCAGTAAAATCAGTTATTCTAGACAAGTTGCTAAAAGCTTTAGCGAACTTTTTCCACTGTCGGCCATTAATTGTAAGGAGAAACCGTGGCTGCTACCTGCGAAATCTGCGGCAAGGGACCCGGCTTCGGGAAGTCCGTTTCGCACTCTCACGTGCGCACCAACCGCCGTTGGAACCCGAACATTCAGCGCGTGCGCGCCGTTGTGAACGGTACCCCGAAACGCATCAACGTATGCACCAAGTGCATCAAGTCTGATCGCGTTCCGCGCTAAGACACTTTAATATTCATTTTGGGCCGCGCCTGCGTGCGGCCCAAAAAGTGTTTAAGCTAGTTCCAATAACTCCGACTAAAGGACCAAAATGGAACTAAGTGAATTCGTATCTTCCCTCCCCAAAGTGGAATTACACGTACACATCGAGGGAACTCTAGAACCCGAACTAAAATTCGCTCTGGCCGAGCGAAACGGAATAACGCTTGATCAACAAACCCCACAGCAAGTCCGTGACTCCTACGATTTCACCGACTTGCCGTCATTCTTAGCCGCCTATTACGACGGCATGGACGTCCTGCGCACCGAAGCAGACTTTTATGACCTCGCCACCGCCTACCTAACCAAGGCAGCTTCCCAGAATGTTCGCTACGTGGAAATGTTCTTTGACCCGCAGGCACACACCAGCCGCGGAATTTCTTTCCACACCGTAATCAGTGGCATCCGCCGCGCACAGATAGACGCTGAAGCAAACCTGGGCATCGTAAGCACCTTGATTATGTGTTTTCTTCGGGATTTCCAACCCGAATATGCCATGGCGACCCTGCTGGAATCCCTACCCTACGCGCACTGGATCATGGGGGTCGGACTGGATTCTGACGAAAACGGCAATCCTCCGGCAAACTTTGAGGCCGTCTTTGCCCGCGCCCGCAAAGACGGTTACCTGCTTACCTGCCACTGCGATGTGGACATCCCTCACTCCATTGAACACATTGGCCAGGCTATTAACCAGATTGGGACTGCCAGGATCGACCACGGCACCAACATTGTCGAAGACGAATCGCTCGTAAAATACGTTGCCAAGGCCGGTATTGGCCTTACCTCCTGCCCCATCTCTAATTCTTGGATTTCAGAGGGCGGAAAGGTTGCCGAGATCAAACAGCTAGTAGGTCAGGGCGTGCGCGTAAGCATCAATTCAGACGACCCGGCATACTTCGGCGGTTACATCGGGGAAAACTTCCAATACCTCTTGGAGGCAGGGGTTGACAAGCAGTTCCTGATCGAGCGTTGTAAGGATGCCGTAGCAATGTCGTGGGCCTCCCCTACCTTGAAGCGGCAGCTTCTACAGGAGATAGCTGAGCTGGAGTATTAGTTTCCCTTGTAGGCTTCCAAGGCAGCCTTGATCATGGGGATCTGCAGTGGCAGCCGCCCGATAGAGATCACTTGCTTCTGCCAAGGTTCGTTGCGCCAGTCCCAAGCCATCTGGAAGTTTGCCGGCCATACGCCCGCAAGCACCCCGGCTGACAAAAGACCGGCAGCCTTGCGAGTCTTTGGATGCATGAGTCCAGCAGCGCAGGCTAGCTCCAAGACGCCAGAGGCGTAAGTCCAGAATCGTTTATCACCGGGAATGAAATCCGGGATAATACCATCAAATACTTCCGGTTTTACGAAATGCATGGTGCCTACTGGGATAAAAACAAACGGTAAATGACTAGCCTTCATGGCAGATATTTTATACCCCAACGTACAAAAAAGCGGTGAGGCAAGGCCTCACCGCTTTTGTGTTCTAGTAGCAGTTACATATTCTTCTTATACCGCATTGCGCCTACACCTGCGGCAACAGCCCCACCAGCAATCAGTAGCAGCGAGATGGCAGGCACGCCGGTACGTGCCAGAGAACTTGTGGAGGAGTTCCCCGCCTTACCAGAGGCGGCAGTGGTCTTACCCTTGTCACCTTCCGCCGGCTTAGATTCCGTAGAGTGGTCCTTGTCGGAGCCAGGCTCTGCGCTCGGCTCAGTAGGCTCAGTAGGCTCAGTAGGCTGACTCGGTTCAGAGGGCTTCGCATCCTTGTTTTCTGGGAGTGCATTCAGCACAGTGAAGAACAGGTCTGTCTGGTCAGTGCGTCCGATAACGTTCTGGGCGCCGGGACCAGAAGCTGCAATTCGCAACTGGGAGCCGGTGTGGTTTTGTCCGCCCAGAGCGTCCTCACCATTGGTAGGCGCGTTGGCGTAGTTGATTACCATCGGAGCACCATCAGCAGTTAGCAGCCTCGTGGTTAGACCCGCGGTGCGGTCTTGGTCGCTAGTGATCTGGCTGGTGTGTGCGTGATCTGCAGTGGCAACGATCAAGGTGGGTTCGCCCGACTGGCTTACCCACTTCTGGGCAGCCTGAATAGCCTGGTCCAGATCGTCCAGTTCACCAATCTGCCCACAAGCATCCGCATCGTGGTCGGACTTGTCGATCGAGGCGCCCTCTACCTGCATGAAGAAGCCGTTCTTATTCTGCAGAAGATCCATAGCCTTAGTGGTCATCGCCGCCAAAGTGGGCACCGAATCACTGCGCTCCGGATTTACCTGGCAGGCCTTCGCTTCGCCCTCGGCCCCATCAGCGGTAGGGGTAGTGCGCAGGAATTGGCGTGGCATGTTGCCTTCAGAGAATAGCCCCAAAACCGGAGCATCCTGGTCAGCTTTCTTTACCGACTCCAGTCCTGCCGCATCAGTGACCACGGTGTACCCGTTTGCCTTGGCATTGTCTAGCACAGACTTGCCCTTAGTCCACTGGGTAGAGCCGCCAAACTTTCCGGATACCTGCACCTTCTGGGCGAAGGCCTTCGCTCCGCCGCCCAAAGTGACATCGGCGCGCACATCAACGAGCTGCTCTGCGATGGATCCCAGTCCCCCATTCTCGCGGAACTGCTTCTTGAACTTCTCGCCCTGGCAAGCCTGCTTGTTCTTGTCCATCTCGGGGCCGTAGCACTTCCGGTTGAGGGCGTGAGTAGCAGCCCCCGCAGGAGTAGCATCTTCAATCTCGGCTGTGGAAACGTTGCCGGTCTTCATACCGCGAGCCTTCGCGTTCTCGAGAAGGTTAGGAACAGGCTTGCCCAACATGTCAACGCCAATGGCTCCGTTGTAGGTCTTAGTGCCGGTATTCCAAGCAGTAGAAGAGGCCGCAGAGTCGGTTACATAGTTAGGTTTACCGGTTTGAGGATTGAGCGAGAAGTGCGTGTAAGACCCGGTGTACTTCAGATTGTCTAGTCCTGGCAGACGCCCGTTGGCGCCGTACAGGTAGTTGCGAGCAGAAGTGATCTCGCTGTCGCCCATGCCATCGCCAATGAAGACAATGACGTTCTTCGCCTTGTCAGTTGACCGGCCTGGCCCGGACTCGCCATACTGGGCGCATTCGCCCGGTTTCGGGGCAACTACCTTGCCGTCCTTATCTATCTTGTAGCACGTATCCTGCACATTCTGGGCCTCTGCAGGTTTCTTCACCAGGTCATTGGCAGCGCCCTGTTCACCTAGACCAAGAGCGTTCTTGATAGTAAAGAATGTGTCAGTCTGATCTGTTTGACCAATGACGTTTTCCTCACCGGGACCGTAGGCGCCAATGCGGAGCTGGGCTCCGGTGTGTTGCATTGACGAATCAGTAGTCGGCTGCGTTCCGTAGGCCACAGTCATAGTCGAGCCTTCCTCCGTGCGCAAGCGCGTTGCGAAGGCTACCGAATCCTCGCCATCAGGCACTACCTGGCTGGTGTGAGAGTGATCTGCAGTGACTACCACCAGGGTGTTTCCGTCAGCCTTAGCAAAGTCCAAGGCAACCTTGGTGGCCTCGTCGAGGCGGCCGGTTTCGCCAATTTGCCCGCAAGCATCAGCGGCGTGATCGCGCTTGTCGATGGATGCGGACTCTACCTGTAGGAAAAATCCCTTGTCAGAGTCCGGCTTGTCCAGCAGGTCAATGGCCTTTTCGGTCATTGCCTTCAGTTCTGGTTCGGAACCAATTTCCTGCTTTTTACAGGTTTGCGGTTCTGCGGTGGCTCCACCTTTCACGGCCTCGGAAGGGGCAAAGGTAGTTTCCATGTTTCCGGGGCTAAATAGGCCAAGCACCGGATTTTGTTGATTCGCTTCAGAGATCTTTTCCAGGTCCTCGGCGGTTTCGGCTACCTGGAAGCCGTTGTCCTTGGCATTTTCGAGGACGGATTTACCGGCCTTCCATTTGGTGTCATACTTAGCTTCACCCTTTAGGAAGGGATTGGTGTTTCCAGAATCTTTGGCAACAACCGAATCGAAATACTTGCGGCCGCCACCCATGGTGACGTCGGCGCGAGTATCGATTAGCTGTTCAGAAATTGACCCGATCCCGCCATTTTCGCGCAAGTCCTCGCCCTTAGCAGGCTTGGGTCCAGTCGGAGAGTAGTAGGACCGGTCGGTGGCGTGGGCGCCCATTACTGCAGGAGTTGCGTCCTGAATCTCGGCAGTAGAGACGTTGCCTGTGCGCATGCCAGCGTTCTTGGCAACTTCCAACAGGTTCTCTTGGGGTTTGCCTTTTAGGTCGACTCCGATGGCACCGTTGTAAGTCTTGGTACCGGTAGACCAGGCAGTGCCTGATGCAGCCGAATCCGTAACGTAGTTAAAAGAACCGTCTTTATTAATCGAGTGGTGAGTGTATAGGCCATCCGAAGTCAGCTCGTCAAGCCCCTCAAAGCGGCCGCCCGCCCCCTTCAGATAGTTGCGCGCAGCCGTGATTTCCTGCTGGCCCATGCCATCACCAATAAGCAGGATGACGTTCTTGGCTTTTGCGTTGCTTCGCTGCTGGCCGGCAGTGCCAAACTGGGCACAATCTCCGGGGCCAGGGGCTACAACATTCCCGTTGCCATCCATGGTGACACATGAGTTGGGACCGTTATAACCGCGGGTCGTCGGTGAATCAGCTGCGGAGGTAGCAATGCCTGCTATGGGGGCTGCAAGCAGCGCCAGAGCGCCAATCCCTCCGATCACCTTCGAATTCTTTTTCAACATATCCTCTTCCTGTCATAGGACGCTATAGCACTTGGGCATAAAGTGCCTGCCAGCATCGAAGCAGAAAGATGCTAAGAAAAAAGAAAGCCAAGTTTACCGGCAAGTAAACAGAGCTGGTCAACAGCTAAGACATCACTTCCAGAAGCGATCCAGGCCGCGCTTGTCCTCGATCTGCGCCCGGATGATCTCTTCGAGCAGATCGTAATCAGTTTCCTGATCGTACCTAATTCGAAAGAGCTTCTTGCCGTGCGTATAACCGACTTTCTCGATCTTGGGTAAGAACTGCTCAAAGATATTCTTCTCGACAGCCACGGACATATGCTTAGTAGCCGCGTACAGGCCGAGAATAAAAGTACCCTCAAGCAAAAACATCGGCTTGTTCCACTTGATTACGGGCTCTAACTCCGGGAACTTTGTAGCAACCCACTCAAGCAAGCCAGCGTAGGAATCGCGTGCTTCGCCCTCTGACACACTAGCGATGAAATCCTTGAAAATGCTTATATCCACCATACCTAGATGCTACGTCCGCGGCTCCAATCAGGCGCGCTGAGAGTCGACAATCTTCTCCATGAAGGTCAGGTCCAGCCATCTACCAAATTTGTTCCCCACCTGAGGAAATTCGCCAACCTTTGTAAAACCGAGTTTTTGGTGGAGCCTGATCGAAGCATCGTTGGTAGCTTCAATCCCCGCCACTATTGTGTGATAGGGCTGAGCCCGCTCAACCAAAGACGAGAGCAGCAGCGTACCTATGCCCTTGCCAGCACACTCAGGTGCCACATAAATCGAATTTTCTACACAGGCAAAATATCCTGGCCACGGCCGGAACGCAGACAGCGAGGCGAATCCAACTACCTCATTGCCGTCCAGCGCCACGATTACCGGGTATCCTTCGTCTTGATGCCCTGCCAGCCAAGCACGCCTATTAGCAACATCTACAGGCTCTTCAGTCCACACTGAAGTCGTGTGCTCTATAGCGTGATTGTAAATGCGGGTAATCGCCTCAAGATGGTCTTCACTCGCCTCTGTCACACGAAGCTGACCCACTACTGCAGCACCTCGCCTGGCGAGCCAGCCCCATCTATCTTGCGCTCCCCCTCGATCGTCACACCTTCGTCGAAGGTCCAATCCCCCTCTACAACAAAGGAAGATGCCTTCTTCAGTGACGGAACCCCCTTCGGGAAACGCTCCTCGAATTGTGCAATCGTCTTGTAGTAATCGGGATCCAGCTGCACGAAGGGTGCCTCCTCGACCTGAGAGACTAGACGCGCATCGGCAGTTAGCTCGTACACATCGGAGCGCACGAGGGCCAAATCAGAGGTGGTCTTAACGGGTAAGAAGCGCTCACGGCCAACCAGAATCGCGGTCGCTCCGGGGAAAGACTGGACTGCAGCCCCCATAGCCGCTTCAATCTGGTACACCTCGGTGCTGTTCTTGTCAGTGGGATCTACAGTCTTCTTGTTGCGGATCAGTGGCAGCCCAAGGACGGCTTTCCTCTGTACCAGTGTGTCACGCAACACCTGCAGGTCGAACCACAAGTTATTGGTGTGGAAGTACGGGTGGCGATGCTCATCAGTAAAGAAATGCATCTGCTCTTTTGGAGTCTGAGCGGTGTCCCGCAATATCAGCTGCCCATCGCTCTTCCGCCTGGCTAGGTGGCCCCCTTTACGATCGGCAGGGGTACGTTCGCAAACTTCTGCCGCATATGGCGCACCTGAGGCGGCGAACCAGCCCGCAATATGCGGATTCGGGTAGCCGCCCAAATTATCCGAATTAGAAGTACACGCGTAGCGGTATCCGGCCTCTAGGAACTTATCAAGTAAGCCAGTCCCCAGTAGGGCTGTGTATATGTCACCGTGGCCGGGAGGGCACCACTCAAGTGACGGATCTGCTGGCCACTGAACAGGCTCAAGGTTGTCGGTTCGCAGTTTTGGTTCCTGGTTTTGCAGAAAATCCAGCGGGAGTCCGTCAACTTTGATGTCGGGGTAGTTCTCAAGTGCCCGCAACGTCGATTCCTGGGTGCGGAAAGAATCCATGAGTAAAAGAGGGAGGGTTGCATCCCAGTTCTGCCGCACTGCTCTAACTTGCTGGCAGATCAGATCCAGGAAGGACTTGCCATCGCGCACGGGTATAAGGGACTTCGCGTCGTCCAATCCCATAGACGTGCCTAGTCCGCCGTTGAGCTTTATGTAGACGGTCTTCTGAATAGCCTCTTTTGCCTGCTCGTCACTAACCGGAGTGGAGTCAAGACTCTGCACCTCAGTGAGGGGATCAATCGTCTCCTCTGGAATTAGCCCGGTAGCTCCCGCTTCCAGCTCCCTGTAGTAATGGGTGAACACGTTGATCGCATTCTGGTCGACGCCTTTGGCGGCCATTTTTTGCTGCGCTGCTTGCAGTCCTTTTTCACTCATAGGAACATCATAACTACATTGCAGCTAGTGCCTGTAGCTTTCCCAGCCCCCGGAAGCAGATAGCAATTTCCCGTCCAGACATACGCCTTCACCTGCCATTACCTTGCCTATTGCGCGCAAGCCTGTCGGCAGTTCTATGTGGCTAGGAATAGTGGCAAGTAGCGCGTGGTCTTCGCCCCCACAAAGCACATTGTCTAACGGATCGGCGCAGCTACCTTCCAACGCCGAAATAAACGGCTTTAAAAGTGAATAATCAAGATCCATGCGCACTTGAGAAGCCTTTGCGATGCGGCGAGCATCCTTTAGAAGGCCGTCAGAGACGTCCATCATCGCGCTCGCGCCGGCCTTGGCAAGCGTCGGCCCCATCTGCAAAGGCGGATTCGGGGCGCGGAATATCTGAACCGCTTGCTGCTCGCGCTGAGAGCGTGCCTTTCTTCCCTCGCTGAGTAGTTCCAGCCCCGTTGCCGAGTAGCCTAGGGTGCCAGCCAAGACGATGCGGTCCCCTACCTTCGCACCGCTACGCAGCACTGGCTGTAGACCTGCCATATCGCCGAGGGCGGTCACAGAGATGGCTAGAGTGCGCGACTGAGTTAAATCTCCGCCGACTACGCCGCAGCCAAGCGGACGAGCACGGTCGGCTAGTCCTTTAGCGAAATCCACTAGCCAACTGACTTCAAGGGATGGCGGGAGTGCGAGCGAGCATACCAGTGAGGTCGGGTGGGCTCCCATTGCAGCGACGTCAGCTAGATTCTGAGCAGCCGCTCGTTGGCCTATCTCGAAAGCAGAAGACCATTCTCTTTTGAAATGGCTCCCTTCAACCAGCATGTCGGTAGTAATGACATAGCGGGAATCCGGCGCTTTTACAACAGCACAGTCATCGCCTGGGCCGATGACTGTCTGGCAGCCAGTGGGCAGAAAAGGGACGAAGGCACCAATGAGTGTGCCTTCGTCCACTTCCGAGATTTTCACTGCCGCCCCTGCTGAGAGGCGTACAGGCACAGCGCAGCTGCCGCTGCGATGTTTAGGGATTCAGCTTGCCCTGACATGGGTATCGACACCGTAGCAGTGCATGCCTCCAGCTGATCCTCGGCAAGGCCATGCGCTTCGTTTCCAAGTACCCAAGCGTGTGGCGATCCTAGCCCAACAGGACCCTTATTTGCGCTGAGGACGGGAAGGGGAACTTCACCTTTGCCGTCAGCGCCGAGGAAGGCGATACCCTTTCGGGCCAACACGTCATAGACCTCGTCAAAGGTAAGGTCGGCAACCACGGGCAAATGGAAGACCGATCCTGCCGAAGCACGAATAACCTTAGGACCGGCAGGGTCAGCACTGCCCTTGCACATAACCACGCCAGCAGCACCAAAAGCATCGGCAAGCCTAATAAGAGTGCCAGCGTTGCCCGGATCTTGCGTTTGCGGACAGATGACCACTGGGCGTGCCGACGCTACCGCTTGCTCGGCGATCTTCTCCAGGTCCCCACCAATGGCGTCCCGGGAGGCAACGGCAATAAAGCCTTGCCCGTCCGAAGACATGGCGTTGACCACGGAATCGTCGCAGTCATGCATCCATTCGGTAGTCTGCAGGGCCAGCTGTACAACATCGGGCCTACGCCCTGTAGCTAGCTCGCCCACGTAGATGTCTTTTACCGCATCGGGAGCAAACCTGCACAGCTCAGCTACAGCCTGAGGGCCTTCTACTCTTATCTGCAACGACTTAACGCGGAAAGCGCGCCCCGAAAGGCGCTTTACCGTACGTACCCGATTTGTATTCGGGTCGGTAAGTCGTTCGGGACGCGCGTTCACCTGCTCCATTTACTTAGCAGCCGGAGCGTTTACGTCTTCGGGCAGAGCCTTCTTTGCGGTGTCAACCAAGGAAGCGAAGGCAGCCGGTTCGCTGACGGCCAGTTCGGCCAGCATGCGCCGGTCAACCTCAACCTCGGCCAGGCGCAAGCCCTGCATGAAACGGTTGTAAGTCATGCCCTCGGCGCGGCATGCAGCGTTGATACGCTGGATCCACAGCCTGCGGAAGTTACCCTTACGCTTCTTACGGTCCTTGTAGTTGTAGACCATTGAGTGGGTAACTTGTTCCTTCGCCTTACGGTAGAGGCGGGAACGCTGTCCCCTGTAGCCAGATGCCCGATCCAGGGTGGTGCGACGCTTCTTACGAGCGTTGACAGACCTCTTGACACGTGCCATTAGTATGTTCTCCTTTTATTCTTAAAAGCTTTAGATGCCCAGCTGACGCCTTGCGTGGCGAGTCATTGCGGGGTTCATGACGGTGTCCTTGGACAGGCGACGCTTACGCTTGGAGGACTTGACCTCTAGCAAGTGGCGCTTGTTGGGGTGCTCGTGCATGAGCTTGCCGGATCCGGTCACGCGGAACCGCTTCTTTGCACCAGAGTGCGTCTTCATTTTCGGCATTTCGTGTCCTTGTCTATTGCGGCAAAGCCGCGTTGTATCTAGGAAATTTTTGCTTTAGGAGGCTAGTCTTGCTGTTCTTTTGCAGCTGCCGCAGCGCGGGCTGCTTTACGAGCGTCTTTTTCAGCCTGACGGTTACGCTTCACAGGACGACCATCCTGGTGAGACCTACGCTGCTGCGATTTGGCCATCTTCTTGCGCTTTACCGGACCGAGCACCATAGTCATGTTGCGCCCATCCTGACGAGGCATGGATTCAACGGTGCCCAATTCCGACACGTCATCTGCAAGACGTTCCAACAGTTTCACACCAAGTTCGGGACGAGACTGCTCACGTCCACGGAACATGATCATGACCTTTACCTTGTCGCCACCATTCAGGAAGCGTTCGACATGCCCCCTCTTGGTTTCATAGTCGTGTTCGTCAATCTTCAGGCGGAAACGAATCTCTTTCAGCTGCGTATTGGCCTGGTTACGACGTGCCTCACGAGCCTTCTGTGCGGCCTCGTACTTGTACTTGCCGTAATCCATGAGCTTCGCAACCGGCGGCTTAGCGTTGGGAGCGACCTCGACTAGGTCAAGACCAGCCTCCTGGGCTAGATGCAGCGCCTGATCGACGCGAACGACGCCGACTTGCTCGCCCGAAGGGCCAACTAGGCGGACCTCAGGGACGCGAATGCGATCATTAATTCGTAGCTCGCTGATGATTACTCCTTGACTATTTGAGTGGTGGCACGAAAAAACCTCCGCACCAAACGCATGCGGAGGTTACCCATATCAGCCTTTTTGGCTACCCGGACCCATGTTGGTTCCAAGGTGGGATCGCTCCACTTACGCACCGGTCTAACCGGTTGTTGACTTAATACTAGCAAAAGACTGCCGGTACGAAAAGGTAGTAGCGGGTGGTACCGCTCACCTCAGTACGGGGATCAGGTGCAGTGGAGCACATCTTGCAACAACCATCTGATCTTGCCCGAGGGCGGCGCATGCCCTGGTCGCATCTTCTTTAGACTCGGCCTCAAAACGAAGCAGAGTCGCTCCCGTAGCAGTCGCGGAAAAGCGTAGGAAATGGCACCCGAAGTGGGCGCATACCTGCCGCACATGGTTATGCAATTGCTCATCTTCAGTAGGTGGAAGCCAGGTATCCCCCGCAGCCAGAGCCATGAGGGCTGGTTCCGGCAGTACTATTCCTGCGGGTGGATCTACCACCAGTAGTGCGTTTGCACTGATTGCAAGTAGCGCGATCCTTTTACCGGGCAACGGGATGGGACGATGGTTAGGAAAACACCCCTCTAGCTCGGTGAGACTCGTAAAAGCTGCCAAGCCGACACCGTCGTCAGGAAGCACGAAGGTAGCGAACTTGGGCGTCTGACATTCACCGTCGCCTACCTTCGGGTTGATGGCAAGAAGAAGACGTTCGCCCTCACACAGAGCCCGTTGGAACGCCCGTGCTCCCTGGCGCATGGCTTGCACTAGCGCGGCAGGCGCACTGCCGTCATCGCTGCGGTCCACCTGGTAGCTGAGTCGCTTTGACACCTTCTGCCTCTGGGAGGAATCCACTAGGCAACCTCCCGCGCGGCAGCGAGCGCCTGTTCCAGCGTAAATGCACCCTGATAAAGTGCCTTGCCTACAATCAATCCCTCGACGCTGCCCAGTGCAGCAATGGCCTTTATATCCTCTATCGAGGAGATGCCGCCGGAAGAGACAATGGCCGCGTCAGTGCGGGCAGCTACCTCTTCCAGCAACGGAAGATTCGGGCCGGACATCATGCCGTCGCGGGAGACATCGGTCACCACGTAGCGGGCGCAGCCGGCTTCGTTCAAGAAATCAATAACCTCAAATACATCCCCGCCCTGGCGCTTCGTGCCCCTGGCAGCAAGAGTGTGCCCGTGCACATCCAGGCCCACCGCTACCCGCGGACCGTAAGAGCGGATTATCTGCTTGGTCCATTCCAAGTCTTCTAGCACCACGGTCGACAGGTTTACGCGAGTTGCCCCCACGGACAGAGCCCGTCGAATTGAGGATTCGTCGGCAATGCCGCCAGACATCTGGATTTTTACATCCAATTCGCCAGCTATCTGCGCCAGCAGCGGCGCATTGGAGCCGCGACCAAACGCAGCATCCAAATCAACTAAATGGATCCACCCAGTACCGGCAGCAATGAACTGTTCTGCCACCTCTTTTGGTGAACCGTACTGATTCTCCTTGTCAACGCTCCCCCGCGACAGGCGCACCGCCTGCCCCGCCTCAACATCAACTGCGGGAAGAATATCTAGCATTATTTCTCCCTTACCCTCATAAGCCATTTTGAGATGATCTGCTCGCCTACTTCTCCGCTGCAGTGAGGCAGGAATTGCAGTCCAACTAGGGCCCCATTTTCTACCGCTGCAACCAGCTTTTCTTGGCCCGTCGTCATAGTGGTTAGGGGCGGTTTCAAAGGGCCAGGCCCCAGCAGCGTAGCCGGATCAGTGTGAGCGGCATATGCGGACGGGAAACTAAGTGGCTCACCGTTTAGATCGCCAATCAAAGGACTCTTCGACGGTTCCACCCGAAGATGCTGCTCGCTAAAATTGCGCCTATTGACGTTGCCGGGCCACTGCGCCAGGCTGCCGCCCTCTAAGTCCTCAACGTTCTCGAACAAGAGGTGCATAGGGCTGCCCACAACCAAAACGTGCCTTCCGCCGGCTAACCGGCGGTCCAGCAAGTAGTCCAAGCGCGCGGAAGAAAAATAGTCTGCAAGAGCCTGGTGACTATCTTCTCCGGCGATAACCAGCGCATCTGCCGCGAGCGCCTGACTGCCAGAAGGAGACAGATCTACTTGGCAACCTGCACTGGTTAATAAATCCTGCAGCCCTTTTGCTTCCTCGTGGAGCGGGAAGAAAGCAACGTTCATTCGCCTTTTTTCTTTCGCCTCATAGCTTTGCGCAACGCTTTTAGTCCTGCCATTCGGCCCATGCGGGAGGCATCAATGTTTTCGTAGTCGGCGGGAGTAGATTTTCCTAGCAACAGATCCTCCACGCGCCCATCGGCAGTGGAGATTACTAGCCCTGCCGGTAGGTCTGCCCCTTCGGCCCCCTTCTGGTAGCGTCTTGCGATCACCTGCCCGGAGACACCGGGTTCGCCCTGGTCCCCGTTCCCTAACCAACTAACCAGGAGCACGACTCCAAGCGGGGAGGTCTGTGAAAGCAGCTTTGCCAGTTCATCTGCTTTCTTCGGCATTGGCCGATCCGCTCCCAAAAGCGCATTTAGGTCGTCCTCGGGATCGGGTTCCACCTCGAGCCAAACGGCAGCCCCCGTATCAGTCATCAGCACCTGTCCAGGTAGAGATGACATTGCGAGAACTGCGGCTACGGCCTCGACAGAAGCCAGCGGCGTCATTACTAAAGCCACAGAGCGGGCATGCGAATCGGCCTCACCCAT
Organism: Winkia sp. C0117E2; assembly: GCF_056590455.1. NCBI lineage: Bacteria > Bacillati > Actinomycetota > Actinomycetes > Actinomycetales > Actinomycetaceae > Winkia > Winkia sp. C0117E2. Next base: position 292,362 of record NZ_JBWPWD010000001.1, read on the forward strand.
CTGCCCGGTCAGCTCGCGCAGCGCCTCATCCCAGTCGTCACCAATTTCCTCGCTCATGTCCCCTCCTGCCGGTAACCAATGTTCCTAGCCTAATCGTTTGCTGAGGCCAGCTCTTGCGCGACTGCCCTGGAGCGGTAACGCTCCGCCCCCAGCGAACCGGTTGCCATCTTGTTAATTATCATCGCGATGGCGCCGTCGCCGGTAACGTTGCAGGCAGTGCCGAAGGAGTCAATGGCTACATAGAGAGCTACCATCAGCCCGTACATCGGATCGGTAAATGCCAGCATGCCCTGCAGCACTCCTTGCGCTGCGGTAATTGCACCCCCCGGCACGCCCGGGGCAGCGATCATGGTAATTCCGAGCATGGCAATGAATCCGGCATAGGTGCCGAAGGAAACGCTTACCCCGCTCATGTACAGGACAGCCATCGAGAAGGCCACGATCTTAACAGTCGAGCCAGCAAGATGAATGGTGGCGCACAACGGCACGGTAAAGGAAGCGACCTCGGTAGACACCCCGTTCTTTTCAGAACAGCGCAGCGTTACGGGAATGGTGGCTGCGGACGAAGCGGTGCCAAGCGCGGTCAGGTAGGCAGGCATCATGCGACCCAACGCCACCAATGGGTTGGTGCGGGCGATAACACCGGCGAGTAGGTACTGCAGGATCAGCATCACGAAAGTTAGCAGGATAGAAACAATTACGATCTTAACCATTGCCACAATTACGGAGGCAATTTCGCCGGACTTAGTTAGGTTCATGAAGATGCCGAAAATATGCAGAGGCAGTAGCGGCACGATTGTCTTCTTGATCGTGGCCAACATGATGTTGCGGAATTCGCGCATGCCCTCACGCATTATTCGAGAATCCACCGAAGCCACCCCAATGCCAAGCAGGAAGGCAAGCACGAGGGCGGTAAACACGTCGAAGACGGGAGGAATAGTGAAGTCGTCCCCCAGTAGTGAAGAAACGGCTCCCCCCGGTGCCCCAAGTTTCACCATCTTCTGCCCCGCCAGCAGACTGGGATATAGCGCCTTTGTCACAAAGTAGGTGGCAAAGCCCGCAAAGAGAGTTGACCCATAGGCAATCAAGGTGGTGATCAGTAGCCACTTCCCAGCGCTTGCCCCCAAATCCGCCAGCGCTGGCGCAACGAGGCCGACAATGATCAGTGGAACCACAAATCCGAGGTACTGACCAAACACAGCATTGAAGGTAGCGAAAGGAACCACGAACCAGTTGGGTACGAACAGACCGAGTCCGATACCGGCTGCAATCGCGACCACCACCCAGAACAGCAGCGTACGGAAGACCTTTGGCATCTTGATATGAGCCATGAATTTATCTCTCCATATAGACAAAGGGGCAAATTACACTGTAAATTCCACGTTCGCGGTTATCGCCCTCAACCATCATATGAAACTTTTCCTCTCAGATAGCGTGCATGATATGGCCCACTTCTCCCCCGCATGCCCCAGCGGTAGCCGACCGGTAACATTAACCGCGTGCGAATCGTAAATCTTCTAGACCGCGGACCGATCGACTACTTGGAAGGGGATCGCACGCAGCGGCAAATCCACGCCGACGTGGCAGCCGGGCGCAGCGAAGACACCCTGATCCTGCAAGAGTTTAAGCCGACCTGGACTGCTGGACGGCGAACCAAGCCCCAAGACATTCCGGATACCACTATCCCGGTAATCGAAATGGATCGCGGCGGCTCTGTCACCTGGCACGGACCGGGGCAACTAGTGTGCTATCCCGTGGTCAAACTCGCCGAGCCTATAGATGTGGTCAAGTTTGTCCGCAACATCGAAACTGGCGTGCGCCGTTGCATAGAAGATAACTGGCATATAAAAACGGACATTGTAAAAGGGCGCTCCGGGGTGTGGATTCTGCGGCCAGGCATGCAAGATCGAAAAATCTGCGCCATTGGCGTCAAGACTGCACTTGGCACCACGATGCACGGCCTTGCCCTGAACTCCTACCCGGACATCGAATCCGGCTTCGGCAAGATCATTCCCTGTGGCCTAGCGGATGCCGGGGTCACTTCTCTTGAAGTCGAAGGAGCGCATGTATCCTTGCCAGACGTCGCCAAGGCCCTCGTGCCCGCCCTCGAAGAGGCACTCCAAGAAAACCGACAGGCAGGAAACTAAACTAGATGTCTACCGTTCCAGATCCTGAAGGCCGCAAGCTCCTTCGCATCGAGGTTAAGAACTCGCAAACCCCTATCGAGAAGAAGCCAGCTTGGATTAAGACCAAGGCGGTTAGCGGCAAGCGCTACATGGAAATGCGCCAACGCGTCCGAGACGCGGGCTCCCACACGGTGTGTGCAGAAGCCGGGTGCCCCAATATCTTCGAATGTTGGGAAGACCGCGAGGCAACGTTCCTAATCGGCGGCGCCCTATGCACCCGCCGCTGCGACTTTTGCGATATTGCCACCGGCAAACCCACAGAATACGACAAGGACGAACCTCGCCGCGTCGCCTCAGAAATTGCTGCCCTGCAGCTCAACTACGCCACTGTTACCGGGGTCTCCCGTGACGATCTAGAGGACGGCGCTTCCTGGCTTTACGCCGAGACCTGCCGACAGATTCACCAGCAATCCCCCAGCACGGGGGTGGAGCTGCTGGTAGACGATTTCCGGGGCAAAGATGCCGCCCTCGACGAAGTGTTCTCCTCCAAGCCGGAAGTATTTGGACATAACCTCGAGACGGTGCCGCGCATCTTCAGGAAGATCCGCCCAGCATTTAGGTACGAACGGTCTCTAGAGGTGCTGCGCAAAGCACACGAGGCAGGCCTGATCACCAAGTCCAATTTCATCTTGGGAATGGGCGAAACTACTGACGAAATTGTGGAGGCGATGAAAGACATGCGCTCCGCGGAAGTAGACCTGCTGACCATTACCCAGTATCTACGCCCCTCGCCCCTCCACCACCCCATTGACAGGTGGGTGAAGCCGAAGGAGTTCGTAGAACTTTCAAAGATCGCCTACGACCTGGGCTTTAAAGGAGTAATGTCCGGGCCGATGGTGCGCTCGTCCTACCGAGCTGGACGCCTGTGGGCCAAAGCAATGCGCGCCAACGGTCGCCCGCTCACGCCCGAACAGGAACGGCTGTACTTTGAGGGCACTACCCGCCAGGAAGCCTCAACGCTCCTGGCGGACAACCCCGCCCTCGCTAACGCTTAGACCAGTTTCGCAGCGGCCCTGCGGTCATGCTTGCCCGTGGGGCCAAGCGGAATCTGGTCTACCAGTACTAACTTTCGGGGCAGTTTGAACCGGGCAATAGATTTCTCTGCCCAGCTTCTGACCTGTTCTAACGAGGGCGGATTTTGCCCCGGGACAGCGACCACGGCTATAGTCTCGCCCCACTTCGGGTCCGCAGCTCCGACCGTGCACCAATCTTTTAGTCCGGCAATGCCCGCGAGCGCCCGGTCTACCTCGGCGGGGTGAATGTTCTCTCCTCCCGAAATTACGATCTCTTTGGAACGGCCGACAATAGTGAGTAGGCCCTCTTCGTCCCAATGGCCTACATCGCCGGTAGCCAAGGGGGCTTCTTCAAGCACTATCTGCCCCTGCCGTAGCCACCTGGTTACCACGTTGGGCCCGCTGATTGTCAGCTCCCCATCTACCCCGGGTTCGGTTATGGGCTCGCCGGAATCGTCGCACACTTCCACCCGCGTGTAGGGGAATGCGCGCCCGGCCGCAATGAGATGGTCGGCAAGAAGCCGCTGCGGCAAACAGGTACAGGTAGCCGACGCCTCGGTCATTCCCCACACGTGGATCGGGGTAAGCCCAACGCTAATCATCTCGAGCGCCAGATCCCTGTCCAACGGCGATCCTCCCACGAGCGGAATTCTAAAGTCAGGCAGGTCTTTTGCAGTGAAATTCGGCTGAGAACACAGTGCCTTGAACATTGTCGGGACAGCGAACATAGTATTCACATGCCACTTCTTCAACGTTTGCACTAATTCGGCGGGGCGGAATGCTGGCACGATCACTACTGTGCCGCCGCTACAGAACAGATCCGTAGACAGCCCGTTGAAGCCACCAATGTGGGACATCGGCACAGCTACCGCCAACGTGTCGCGTCGATCGTAGCCAAAACCTTCCCTAAGGTTCCGCCACCCCCACCAGAGATTGGCATGAGTCAGCACTGGCCCCTTAGGTTCACCGGTCGTACCGGAAGTAAAAATGATAGCGGCAGGCGTGTCCTCCGTGCACTCGACCGGCTGTGCCGCAATAGGGGCAAACCCGCCCAACCAATGCAGCCAATCCTGGCGAATGGGCACGACCTTTGCCTCCCACGAGTCACAATCAGCCCGATCCGTGAACACGAGCTTCGGCCGGGCCCTCCGCAGCAAATCCGTTACCTCGGCTCCAGAGAGGCGAACATTGATCGGATTTACAATTGCTCCTAACCAAGCGCATGCCGCATAAGTAAGCAGATGCAACGGGTGATTGGTACAAACTAACGAAACCACGTCGCCAGCGCGCACGCCCTCACCGTCTAGAAAATTCGCCAGGCGAGACACTACCTCTAGGCTCTCTTCGGCGGTGAGCTGGCTTCCAGGAAAAACAAGATTTACCTTGTCTGGTTCGCGAAATACTGCCCGCTTCAGATGGGAAACCGGAGAAAAATCTACCTTTGAAAAAGACATGCGCGCACCTTTCAGCCAATACAAAACCCGCCCCTTAGGGCGGGAACACCAGCTACCTAGCCAGTGACGGGAAACGAATTTTACGAATACCCCTGGCAATGCCGAAAGTAACTAGTACAGAAACGGCCCACATGCACCACAGGATAGAGACAGCCATAGTCAGTTTCGTAAGCGCAGAAAGAATCAGCGATAACGCCACAAACCAAATCAGCAACACCAAAATGTACAGACTCAGCGGCCCCTGCAGCCCTCTTCGCGCTGCAAGCACCCCCAAGATAGCCAGACCCACGGCAAGTGCGATGAGCCCGACAATGCGCATGCCAAGGTGTGAATCAGCGACGTTAAACAGTGCAACCGAACCCAATCCGAATGACACCAACATGTCAGCAGTTAGGATTCTCCTAGCAAAAGAGCGATTTCGCCTACGAATACCGGCCCTTTTAGAACTTGTCTTACTGTCCACGCTGCCTCCTCACCCCGACAGTTTATCCCGCTACCGGTAGACTTTGCCCATGGACACAATCGAGGTAAAAGGTTCGATACGCCTAGGACAATTTCTGAAACTCGCCGGCGTGGTAGAAGACGGAGCTACCGCCCGACTCGCAATCCAAAGCGGCGACGTTGAAGTAAACGGAACTACAGAAACAAGACGGGGATCCCACTTGAGCGACGGGGACATAGTGACGGTGCACTACCCCGACGGAGAAACCGGCGACATCGCAGTTAAGGTTATTGCCTAGCCTGACACTGCGGGCACACGCCCCAATAAATTACCTCGGCTTTTTCCACTTTGAACCCCATGTCATCCTTTGCTTGCAGACATGGGGCATGCCCAGTAGCGCAAGGGATATCGACCATTTTGTCGCACACTCTGCACACCATGTGGTGGTGGTTATCGCCCAGATCAATCTCGTATCTAGCCCGCACCCCGGCAGGCTCTACCCGATTCAAAATGCCTCGCTGGGTGAGCACGTTCAACGTGTCATAGACGGTCTGTCCCGACACTGAGCCGAGTTCGTCCTCGACAATTTCCCGAACCTGATCAGCATTTGCGTGAGGAGACTTAGCCAGAGCCCGAAGCACAGCAAGGCGCGTTCCAGTAACGCGCAAACCCGCCCTCCTAAGCAGGCCGCTATGCGAGCTCATGAGCTCCCTCTATTCCGCTAGACAATTAGGTCCAAGCAGCTCCTTCAGTTCGGCGAACAAGGATGCCTCTGGTTTTACCTTAAGAGAGGCGTCACATTCAGCAACCACTGTCCGCCCAGCACCAGACAACCTTAGATTCACCGGCGCAGGCCCCGGATGGGCCTGGAAAATCTGCTTTAAGGACTCTAACAGAGGCCTCGTGCAATTATTCATGTGCATGGCTAAGGTCACCGGTTCATCACCGGTACGAGTGAGCTCCAGAATCTTCATGGACTCAGCGTTCAGCTCCACCCCGCCCTCGCGTCGAGAAAGGCGGCCCGTAACAGACACGATCTGGTCAGGCTGTAACCGTTCCGAAACTGTCTGATAGGTGGACGGGAAGAACTGCGATTCAATGGATCCAGACAAGTCCTCGATAGTAACGATCGCCCACAGATTACCGGTCTTGGTAGTACGCCGCTGCACATTAGTAATTAGCCCAGCGATCGTTACCCTAGAGCGGTCCGGGCGCGATTCGTCCTCTTTAATATCGCTAATGGAAGCATCAGAATTCTTCGACAGGCCCATCTCTTGGCCGGCAAGCGGGTGATCCGAGACGTACAGTCCGAGCATCTCGCGTTCGAAGCCCAACTTTTCTTTTCTGTCCCATTCGGGCAAGTCCGGGATCTCGACGCGGAAACCGCCGCCGACCTCCTCGGCTTCCTCCCCCAAACCGGCAAACAGATCAAACTGCCCGGCTGCCTCGTTGCGCTTAATGCCAATGATGGATTCGACGGCCTCTTCGTGCTTCAGTTCCAAGGAACGCCTAGTGGCGCCTAAAGAGTCGAAGGCACCACCCTTGATCAGAGACTCGATGGTGCGCTTGTTGCAAACGGTCTGAGGAACCTTCTTTAGGAAATCGTTGAAGGACTCAAACCTGCCTTGCTCGGTGCGTGCCTGCTCAATACCCTCTACCACTGGCAACCCAACGTTCCTCACAGAAGCCAGCCCGAAGCGGATCTTCTCTCCTACAGGGGTGAAGTTAGCCGAAGACTCGTTCACGTCAGGGACCAGCACCTCAATGCCGAGGTGGCGACATTCGCCCAAATAGACCGGCAGCTTATCCTTATTCGCGCCAGCCGAGGTTAGCAAAGCCGCCATATATTCAACTGGATAGTTCGCCTTCAAGTAGGCCGTCCAATACGACACCAAACCGTAGGCAGCCGAGTGCGACTTGTTGAACGCGTACGACGCAAAGGGAACCAGGATTTCCCACAACGTAGTAATCGAGTCATCTGAATAGCCATTGTTCAGCATGCCTGCCCGGAAGCCCTCAAACTGCTGGGCTAGCACGTCGGCTTTCTTCTTACCCATTGCCTTACGCAAAATATCTGCCTGCCCCAGAGTGAAGCCCGCCAGCTTCTGGGCGATCTTCATAACCTGCTCCTGGTACACGATCAGGCCATGGGTCTCAGACAGGATGTCCTCTAGCGGCTCAGCCAATTCAGGGTGGATTGGCTCAATCCGCTGCTGCCCATTCTTGCGCAGGGCGTAGTTAGTATGCGAGCCCGCCCCCATTGGGCCCGGGCGGTAAAGCGCACCCACTGCCGAGATGTCAGCGAAAGAGGTCGGCTTCATCAGACGGAGCAGATTACGCATGCCGCCGCCATCAAGCTGGAATACGCCCAAGGTTTCGCCGCGTCCCAGCAGTGCGTACGTTGCTGGGTCCTCTAGCGAAACGTTTTCGAGGTCGAGCTCTTCCTTGCCGTTCAGCTTTATGTTCTCGAGACAGTCAGAGATGATGGTGAGGTTCTTGAGTCCCAAGAAGTCCATCTTCAGCAATCCCAGATGCTCGCAAGTCGGATAATCAAATTGGGTAATGATCGCCCCGTCAGCTAAGCGTTTCATCATGGGAATGATGTCGGTGAGCGTATGCGAAGACATGATCACTGCACAGGCGTGCACGCCCCACTGGCGGGTCAGCCCCTCAATGCCCAGTGCCATATCCACAACTTCCTGATAACCCCAGTATTCTGCTCCCCCGGGCTTATCGGCAGCGACCATGTCGCGGAAAGACTTAGCTTCGCCATACCGCTTATCGGCCGGATCAAAAATGCCGTGCACCGAAATGTCCTTGCCCATGATCGTGGGCGGCAATTCCTTAGTGAGCTTTTCCCCTACCACGAAAGGTTTGCCAAGGATACGAGCAGAGTCCTTTAGTGCCTGCTTCGTTTTGATCGTGCCATAGGTGATCACCTGAGACACTTTGTCTTTGCCGTATTTATCTTCTACGTATTTGATAACTTCGCCGCGCCTCTTATCGTCGAAGTCGACGTCAATATCAGGCATAGAGACGCGCTCAGGGTTCAAGAAACGTTCGAACATCAGCCCGTGTTCTAGCGGATTCAGCTCCGTGATGCCCATGCAGTAGGCGACGATGGAGCCTGCGCCAGAACCACGTCCGGGTCCGACTCGAATGCCGTGGTCTTTAGCCCAGTTGATGTAGTCGGCAACCACCAGGAAGTAACCCGGAAATCCCATGGAGGTAATGACCGAGATCTCGTAGTCGATCTGCTTCTGCTCGGCTTCAGGCACGCCGCCGGGGAAACGCTTATCTGCCCCTCGGGCAACCTCCTTGACGAACCAGGATTCCAAAGTTTCGCCCTCGGGCACGGGGAACGTCGGCATGAAGTTAGCGCCTTCATCGACCGTCTTGAAGTGCACGTCACACATCTCGGCAATAAGCAAAGTATTGTCGCACGCTTCCGGCAGTTCCCTAAAGATCTCCCGCATCTCCGAAGCAGGTCTCAGGTAGTAGTCAGAGCCATCAAATTTGAAACGACCCGGATCGTCTAGCCGCTTGCCCGAGTTGATGCACAGCAGCGCGTCCTGATAGTCGCGGTCTTCCTTACGAACGTAGTGGGAGTCGTTGGTGGCCACCAAGGGAGCATCGATAGTCTTAGCGAGCTCGAGCAGCTCCTTCTTTACGCGCCTTTCAATATCCAGGCCGTGGTCCATCAGCTCAACGAAATAGTTCTCTTTGCCGAAAATATCCTGGTATTCGCCAGCGGCACGCACGGCCTCGTCCCACTGCCCGAGTCGCAACCTAGTCTGTACTTCCGAGGACGGACACCCAGTAAAGCCGATCAGGCCAGAGGAATACTTTTCTATCAGTTCGCGGTCGATGCGAGGCCATTTCGCCATCTGCCCCTCAATGGAGCCCATTGAGGCCATGCGGAACAGGTTGTGCATGCCCTCCGTTGTTCGCGACAGCAAAGTCATGTGGGTGTAGGCGCCGCGTGCCGACACATCATCGCCGGCTGCTTGTTGTTCCCTAGTGCCCCACTGCACCCTGGTGTTGTCAAAGCGGGAAGTACCGGGGGTCAGATATGCCTCTAGTCCGACGATCGGTTTGATCCCCGCCTTCTGGCATTCGTTGTAAAGTTCGTAGGCCCCGAACAGGTAGCCGTGATCAGTGATGGCTACTGCAGGTTGGTCCAGTCTCTTGGCTTCGGCAACCAGTTTCGAAATCTTGGCCGCGCCATCGAGCATCGAATAATCGGTGTGGACATGAAGGTGCACAAAGTTATCGGTAGCCATGCCTGCCATTGTACCGACTTCGCGGCTACCGTATTACCCGGGTAGGCATTGCGGGCCCAGTTTCACAACCTCATCTGTTCGAGGGCGTTTTCCAGATCTTCCGGGTATGGGGCGTCAACAGTGAGCGTTCTGCCGGTAATCGGATGGGCAAAACTGAGCTGGACCGCATGCAGCCATTGGCGAACAAGCCCAAGCCTTTCAGCCTCAGTTGGATTTCCCCCATAGGTGGGATCCCCCACGATCGGGTGTCCAATGGCTTGCATGTGCACACGAATCTGGTGGGTTCGCCCCGTTTCCAAATGTACGCGCAACAGACTGGCTCCCGGCATGGCCTCGATGGTGTCGTAGTGGGTAACTGCCATCTTGCCGCCCTCGACAACGCCCATCTTGAACTCTCGGCCGGGGTGACGGCCGATAGGCGCTTCGACAGTACCCGAGGATGGGTCTGGATGTCCCGAAACTAACGCGTGGTAAATCTTCTTTACCTTGCGGTAGCGGAAGGCATTCTTCATGACCGTGTATGCACGTTCAGACTTGGTCACTACCATCGCCCCAGAGGTCCCCACGTCCAAGCGGTGCACGATCCCTTGTCGCTCCACCGGACCGGAAGTTGCAACCCTGCGCCCAGAGGCGATCAGAGCGCCAATTACCGTTGGCCCCTCCCACCCGGGACCGGTATGAGCAGCTACGCCAACCGGCTTATTTACCACCACAATGTCCGGATCCTCAAAGAGAATTTCCATGCCGAAAGGAGTGGGCTTAATTCCCGGCTTCTCGGGTTCCGGGAGCGTTATATCTAGGAAGTCACCAGCCTGTAACCGTTCTGATTTGCGCAGCGCGTGCCCGGCACACAGCACGTCACCAGCATCGATGACCTTCTGGGCGGCAGCTCTGGACATTCCCAGCATTCTGGTGAGGGCGAAGTCTACGCGCTCCCCATCCATGCCTTCAGGAACCGGCAACCTCCGAGAGATCATTTGCTATCCTCTTTTCCCCTCAAACCAAGTAAAGCTAGCCACAGCACAGAAACAACGATGGCTATGTCGGCAACATTACCGACAAAGAAGTCTGCGTAGTTTATAAAGTCAACGACCCACCCCTGCCCGTGGTAGGGCTGGCGAAAGAGGCGATCTACGAGATTGCCTGCGGCTCCCGCCTCAAGCATCCCCAACGCAAGCGTCAACTGCAGCGAGTCGGCTTTACGGGTAAAAAGCGCAACCACAATGCAAGCAGCACCCGCGACAATGGTGAATATCCACGTGTGCGAGGCAAGGAAAGAGAAGGCAGCGCCCGGATTGAAAACCAGCTGAATCGACAGTAGGTTGCCGAGCACCGGCTTCTTTGCTCCTGGCGACAAACTAGCAAGCGCCCACTGCTTAGTAGCAAGATCAGCGACAAACCAAGCAAGAGCGGTCCCCGCCCACACGCACCATTTCTTCACCCTAATACTGTAACGGAGCGCATTGCGGAAGAAAAACTACGCGGCGGTTAAAACAATTGTGGCCCCGCCTAGAGCGGGGCCACAACGCTAAAAACTACTTGATGTCGTCGGCATCGACGGTCTCGATTAGCTTCTGCAGGTGAGAACGCAGCTGGCTGCGGTACTCGGATTCGAAGCCCTTGAGCTCGTTGATCTTACCTTCAAGCATGGAACGCTCGGAATCGAGCTGGTTGATAACGCGAGTCTTCTCGTCTTTCGCTTCACGAAGAATCTGCTGAGACTGTGCGTGTGCGTCGTCAACAATCTTGTTGCCCTTTTCCTGGCCCTCATGCACGTATTCGTCGTGCAGGCGCTGGGCCATGGCGAGCATGGAGGTTGCGGACTCGGGCTCGTTGCTCTGAGCAGGTGCGGGAGCCTCTGCAGCCTTCTGAGCTTCGCTGCGAGCGGTTTCCGCCTCGGTGCGCAGCTTCTCGTTTTCTGCGCGCAGCTGTTCAATCTGTGCACGCAGCTGGGCTTCGGCCTCAGAGGGTTCGCCGGAAGACTTACGGGCCTCAGCGGCTTCAGATTCGACCTCGGCGGTACGCTTGCGCGCCTGTTCCAGTTCTGCGCGAAGCTTATCGTTTTCAGCGCGCAGAGCGCCGTCATCTGCAGTTGCAGGAGCGGCCTCAGAAGCGTTTTCGCTAGCTACGGCGCCACCTTCCTGGAGGGCAGTCAGTGTACGCACGACCTCGTCAAGGAACGAATCAACTTCGTCCTGATCGTAACCCTCACGGAACTTCGTGGGGGTAAACGTCTTGTAATGGACGTCTTCCGCCGTTAGCAGAGCCATATTGGTCACCTCGTATTTCGAATGTGGGCCCACTAGGCCCCGGTTGGTTCTTCACTTGGTCCAAAACCAAGTAACGCGTTCATCATACTAAATATTGCCTTATTTAACACGTTCAACAACAGTAACAGGCGCACCTGTTCACGTTTCAGACGGTATAAGACAGCCTAAAAAGTATTCGAATAAGGAAAGAAACTCCGAAGAAAAGTACTAAAAAGCCGAGGTCAAGCGCAATAGTACCCAGCCTCAACGGAGGGATATACCTACCCAAAAAACGCAGTGGCGGATCCGTGACCGCATACACAAAATTGGCGATAACTAAAATTACACCTTTTGGACGCCAATCGCTTGCAAGTATCCTCGCCCAGTCCAAAATTACTCGAACGAGCAAAACGATGGTGTAAGCCTGCAGCAGATAGGCGACAATCTGTAAAGCTGCTCCGATTGCCGTCATGCGCTAAAAGCTCACAGATCCGTTAGAGGACGACCCTGCCTCCACTGCCACCTCGGTGGGGGTAAGCAAAAAGACACGCTTGGTTACTCGCTCGTAGTGCCCGGACAGACCGTGCACCAAACCTGCCCCGAAATCTACAAGCCGACGAGCGTCAGCATCATTCATGGCAGACAGGTTCATAATCACAGGTGTTCCCTCGCGGAAGGCATTGCCGATCGCGGGAGCATCCGCGTAAGAAGTCGGATGGAAGGTGACAATGCGACGCAAGTCGCTCCCCTCCGAACGAACCGGGCGAGGAAATTCGGCTACTGGAGCGGCAGAGAAAGATTCCGAGCTGGAAAAATCTAGTTCGCCCTCTTCATCCGAGTCGTATGTATCGGCGAAACCATCAGAGGCCTCGGCTACATAGTCATCTTCCTCTACGCCTTCGGGCTCGCGCCACCCAAAAAAGTCCATCGTACGGCTAAGTGCTCCGGCCATGAACATACCCTTCGACTAGTACCTGCAACTGCTAAAAGATTAGCCGCATCCCGCCACGGCTGCCGCGATTAGTATCGGCGTGTTGATCAGGCGGGAAACACTACGCCACAAAAACGACCGGTAATTTGGTTTCTGCGGTAGGAATAAAGATTTTCGTCCTCATAGGTACACAGCTTAGAAATGAAATCTACCTGCACGCCTGCTTCTTGCAACTGCGAGTTGGCACTAGCCCGCAAATCAAGGCCCGGGCTACCCCACCGCGTTACACACCACGCTGAGGGCGTCACTTCAGCCAAATCAGCACGCAGCTTCTCAGGGACCTCGTAGCATCTCCCGCAAATGCAGGGACCAACAGCGGCGTGAATTGAATACGCGGGTACGTGCTCGCTCATCATCGACACGGCCTTACGGATAATTCCCGTAGAAAGGCCCGCCCGACCAGCATGCACAGCGGCCATTACTTCCCCACCAGAGGAGGCAAATACTATCGGCACACAGTCAGCTACCATCACTGCAAGCGCGGGCAAACGCAGATGTTTGGATGCAAATTCCTCAGCCACTACGAAGATGCCATCGGCGTTGACGACCTGATCAGTACGGCCAGGCTCAACCTTATGGACTCGTGCAGAATGCGTCTGGTTCATCCACACAATCGTCCGGTCGATCTTTGCTTCGAGCAGATCTCTATTGCGCTGAACCGCCTGCGGATCGTCCCCAACATGCATTCCCGTATTAAGTGTGGCGAAAGCCGCCTTCGACACCCCGCCGGTACGAGATGTGAAGACGGCTTTAGCCCCTCCGACTGAGATCGGTCGCATTAGCGCAAGAACGGAGGAATGTCTAGGTCATCGTCTTTGTCGGAATCGTCAAAGACGCGAGGCAGTTCCAGTTCCGACGAAGGAGTCGGATCAGTGCTTACCCGCGAGGGAGCAACAGGTTCGGGCTCCACAGCCTCGGGTAGCTGCGCCCTCGAAGTGGAACGAGGGCGGGTAGGCACGTCCAGCGGAGCGCGGTGCTGCGGCCCAGAAGGCAGCGAGCCTAGATCGCGCTGCTGGCTCTGCAACGGCGCTGGCGCGGGGGTCGGCTTCGGAGCAGCTTCGGAGCGAAGAGTATTGTTTTCTTCTTCCTTCTTCTGCACATTCAGCTCTGGGTCATCAAAGCCGGCAGCGATGACAGTGACTCGCACCTCGTCGCCGAACGCTTCGTCGATAGAAGCACCGAAGATGATGTTTGCTTCCTCGTGCGCGGATTCGCGCACCAACTCGGCAGCCTTCTGGATTTCGAACAGGCCCATATTGGACCCACCCTGGAAGAACAGCAGCGCTCCGTGGGCACCTTCGATCGAAGCTTCCAGCAGCGGAGAAGCGATAGCCATCTCGGCAGCCTGGACTGCACGATCCTCGCCACTTGCGGTACCAATGCCCATAAGAGCGGAGCCCGCATCCTTCATTACGGACTTGACGTCAGCGAAGTCAACGTTGATCAAGCCCGCAGTGGTGATCAGGTCAGTGATCCCCTGTACGCCCGACAGAAGCACATTGTCGGCGCTACGGAAGGCATCGAGGACGGAAATATTCGGGTCGGAAATCTTCAGAAGGCGATCATTCGGAATGACGATCAAGGTGTCCACTTCGCTGCGCAAGTTCTCGACGCCAGCTTCGGCCTGCCTAGAGCGCATCCGCCCTTCAAAGGTGAACGGGCGGGTAACAACACCGATGGTAAGCGATCCAAGCTCGCGCGCGATGCGCGCTACTACGGGTGCGCCGCCGGTACCGGTGCCGCCGCCCTCGCCAGCGGTCACGAACACCATGTCAGCACCCTCAAGGGCGTCGCGAATGTCCTCAGTGTGGTCCTCAGCAGACTTCTGCCCAACAGATGGGTCCGCTCCCGCGCCGAGTCCGCGTGTCTCTTCGCGCCCAATATCGAGCTTCACATCAGCATCGGAGGTCAGTAGCGACTGCAAATCTGTGTTGATCGCAATGAACTCAACGCCAGCAAGACCAGCTTCGATCATTCGGTTCACGGCATTTACGCCGCCCCCGCCGATGCCTACAACTTTGATAGTTGCAAGATAGTTCTGAGGAGATGCCACCTCGGCCCCTTCCCTTTCATCCAACCCTCAACCTCAACTGAAGGTTGAACGTTATGTCATATTTCCGGTATCTGTCACGTTATTAGTCTGGACAACCCAATGCCTGGCACCGCTTCGGCGTGTTGCGACACCCAATAATTTTGCCCCCGAAGTTCAGCTAGTAACCGGCCTCGCGGGATCGGTTAAATCGTACGTAGAAGCGTTACGCTGCGCCAACACGGCAATGACTTTCGCCTTCAACTCATTATTGGATTCATCACCCCAGATGATCGTGGCACCAGAATCCAAAACTAGCGAAATACGGTCCGCATTAGCACCGTCGATCTTGGTCACTCGATCCATAATCTGAGTAGGCACTGCCGGGATGATCTTCGCCATAGCCGAAGCCGTCGCTGCTCGGTCCGCTCCCGCGGGCAACGATATTTCCTTCAGATTCTGCTCCCCTGCAGGGGCAAACGCGATGCCTTTCGAATCAACAAGTTTGGCATCGTCGCCGCTACGTTCAATCCCAATCGGAGTACGCAACTTCAGCTGGAGTTTCACTCCATGCAAAGGCGACCTGTGCACCTGCACGTTGGCTATCCGAATATTAGAGCGCGCAATAGCCTTGGCCATAGCCGCAGTATCCAACCTAGGTAGTGGCACGCCCTTGAACGGTTCCGTTGCCTTCACTACCTGAGCCGAAGGAACCTCCTTGGAAGCGCCCTCCACCACTGCGGCACTTGGCCGGTACTGAAGGAGAGGCGAGAAAAAGGCGAGCCCAACAATCAGCGCCACCAGGACTATAGCGCCTAGAACCGACCCCAGGTAGAGTCTTCTTCTACGTTTTAGTGCCCTAGACCGCTCTGCCAGCCGCGCCGCCAGCTCATAGTTGACCCTTGCCCTCACAACAATTCCAAAATCACACTGGCCATCGTCGTTACGTCCCCGGCGCCCACCGTGCAAATTAGATCGCCAGGACGCGCCTTGGAAACCAGGTAGCGGGCCCCGTCCTCTAGAGAATCGGCAAGGTAAGCCCCCGCAAGCTTGTCCCCAATCAGAGAGGAATCTACGCCCTCAATCGGATCTTCGCGGGCGCCATATATAGGTGCCAGGGCCACTTCGTCTGCTCCCCTAAGCGCCTTCGCGAACCGGTCGGCAAAATTCCTTGTTCGCGAATACAGGTGAGGTTGGAACAGCAGAAGCACTCGCCCTTCTGTCTGTTCGCGTGCCTGCGCTACCAACGCGGCCACCTCGGTCGGGTGATGGGCATAGTCGTCACGCACCTCTACCCCACCAGCGGTTCCCTTATATTCGTAGCGGCGCCCAGTGCCCGTAAACGCTTCCAAGGCCCGCACCGCTTCCTGGGGGGCGAAGCCGGCAGATACCAGTACTGCAAAGGCTCCCGCAGCATTTAGCAAGTTGTGCTTTCCCGGAACCTGCAAATGGACTTCGTATGTTTGCCCCTGCCAGGTGAAGGAGTCCTCTGCTACCAGGACATGCTCACCCTCAACCGGTGTTGTGCCGTAGGAAATATGGCGCAGATGACTGCCGACACTTTGCCCAAGTGCGCGCGCGCCCTCGTCGTCAGAGCACGTCACTAGGGTGTCTGAAACAAGGTTAGAAAACTCTACAAACGCCTGTTCAAAGGCTTCCTTTGAACCGTAGTGATCCAAGTGATCTGGTTCCACATTGGTCACCAGAGCAATGGTTGGCTTGTAGTTCAAGAAAGACGCGTCAGATTCATCAGCTTCGGCGACAAAATACTTGCCCTTGCCAAGATGTGCCCCGGAACCGAATCCGCTGACTATTCCGCCTACTGCAAATGACGGATCCGCCCCAAGCTGCGAGAGTGCGACAGCGAGCATACCGGAAGTGGTGGTCTTGCCATGGGCTCCAGCTACCGCAATAAAGTCCATTCCTGCCGCCGCCAAGGCAAGTGCTTGCGAGCGGTGAATTACCTTGCACCCAAGTTCGCGAGCCCTAGCGAGCTCAGGGTTGGAGTCACGTACCGCTGTCGAAACCACCACGATCGAATCGGGGGTGACTGCAGCAGGATCGTGGCCTACCTGTGCGTTTATGCCTAGCCCACGAAGGTGGGCGATGTTGGCTGAATCCTTCTGATCGGAACCGCTCACCTGCTGGCCACGGTCGAAAAGCAATTCAGCAACTACGGACATTCCGGCGCCGCCGATTCCTATTAGGTGAAAATGGCTCATTTCTCTGCAACTCCAAAAGCAATATCTGCCACGCGCTGGGCGGCATCTATCTGTCCAAACCGCTGTGCTGCCGCACTCATTTCCGAAAGCTTCTCGGAATCGTTCACAAGGCTGAAGACTTGGTCCACTACCGTGGAGGCATTCAAATGCTTGTCTTCGATAATCTGGGCGCCGCCCCCTGCTACCACATCGGCAGCGTTCAGCTTTTGTTCCCCATTGCCGATCGGCAAGGGCACGTAGGTTGCAGGCAGCCCCAATGCTGAGATTTCACACACTGTGCCCGCCCCTGAACGGGCAAGCACCATGTCCGCGCAGGCAAAAGCATCCTGCATATTTGAGCAGTATTCCAGAACTTTATAGTCAGGCGCCTCGCCGACCGTCTCGGCTACCGCCTGGCTCTTCCCCTTTCCTGCTATATGCAGGATCTGAATGTTGCCCCTAGAAGAAGCTGCATTTGCCACGGCTTCGTTTATACTCTTTGCTCCCAAAGAACCGCCGGTGACAAGAAGAGTCTTCTTCTGCGCATCCAAGCCGAATTGCGCCAGCGCGTTGGTTCTAAGCTGTTCTTTAGTTTCGGGATCCAGCCGAGCTTTAGCCAGCTTTTCAATGGACTCTCGCAGGGGCAGTCCTGTTACCTCGGTAATACCCTTACGGGCGGATAACGGGGTGGATGGGAAGGTCAATGCCACTCCCTCTGCCCATCTCGCTCCTAGACGATTGGCTAGTCCGGGCCGAGCGTTCTGCTCATGAATCACTACTGGCAGGTGAAGTCGGGCAGCGGCCACGTAGGCGGGAGTCGAGACGAAGCCGCCAAAACCAATCACAACGTCTATTGACTCATCAATAAGGGCCTGCCTGCAGATTCGCAGTGCCTCACGCATGCGCGGGGCAAAGAAGAACAGGTCCTTGCCGGGACGCCTGGGGGCGGGCACCTTAGGAATCTCGATCATCCTTATTCCAGCCTGTGGGAGCAGGTCTACCTCCAGCCCTTTTGCGGTACCAAGTGCAATAACCTCGGCCCCCGCAGCACGCAGCTTCTGCGCCGTTGCAATAAGCGGGTTAATATGCCCTGCAGTGCCGCCACCGGCAAGTAGTACCTTCATTTCTTCGCCTTTCTGCGTCGCCCAACAACGGCGATAGTCCGCTTTATTGACGCTTCTCGTGCCATTAGTACCTCATTTGCGCCCGGTTCAGCGCGCGCACACGAGAGCATGATCCCCATAGCGATTAAACATGCCACTAATGCCGATCCACCAGCTGAAATAAATGGTAGCGGGACGCCAATAACCGGAGATATTCCAACCACGACACAGATGTTGAGCAACGCTTGCAGCCCAATCCAGGCCATTGTGGAGGCAGCGGCGATACGGATGGAGTTACTACGGGCCCGTCTGGACAGACGCAGCAGGGCCCATCCGAGCACTGTGTACAGAATAATTACGGACAAGGTCCCAACCAGTCCGAATTCCTCACCTAGGATCGCATAAATAAAGTCGGACTCCGCCTGCGGCAAATAGTTCCATTTCTGTCTGGAAGCACCCGGTCCGACCCCCGTAATGCCACCTGTACCCAGGCCGAGTTTGGCACGCAAAGGCTGCAGATCAATGCCCTGTTCATCTTTGGGCGCTCCGGGTAAGAATGCGCGAATGCGCGCTCGTCGCGAAGACGAGGACGTGGATGCGACAGCTACTCCGAAAAATGCCGCCAGCACCAACAGACCAATCTTCTTCCAGTGCAGTCCGCTGATGAACAATATTGCCCCTACGACACCGCCGACTACCAGGGTCGTACCAAAGTCACCACCCACCATAATGGCCGCCATAGACCCAAGTGTCGGCCAGGCCAAGTAACGCCCGATTGATGCCCAATCGGATAGGTCTACAATGCGGTGACCGATAATTGCCGACATGTGCATTATCAGGGCAACCTTCAAGAACTCGGAAGGCTGTACGGTACCGATTCCGGGAATAGCAATCCAGTTCTGATTACCACCGATATTCTGGCCAAAGGGCAACACCAGTAGCTGGAAGCCTATTGCCGCAACTAAGACTGTTGCAGAAACCTTCGGATTGAAATACAGCTGCGGCCTAGCTTTCGTAGCCAGCCACATTAGAAGAAGGCCCAAGATAGCGTAAGTAAACGGTTTGAAGAAAGCTAGGAAGGGGTTATCTTGCCTAGACAGCTCCCCAATAGAGGAGGCCGAAAACACCATGATCAGGCCGACCCCGGTCAGCAGCAGAGTCGAAATCAAGATCATGTAGAAGGTGAGAACCGGGTTGGTTCGCATCTGTTCTTGTACTACCGCTCGAGTCGAATCTATGGTGTCGTCGTCAGAGACTACCCTTATTCGCGGCAGCTTCAGCTTCGCTCTTAAGGACACTTAGTCCTCCAATCCCGCCACCGCCTGGGCGAACAGGTCGCCTCGCTCTCCGTAGTTGGTGAATTGATCCCATGAGGCGCATGCGGGAGCCAAGATGACAGTATCTCCGGGGCGCGATAGCGCTACGCATTCGTGCACTACAGACCCCATTATGTCGTCTGGCGGCTCGCACTCGACCACGGGAACATTGGGGGCCTGAGTTTGCAACGCAGAGCGGAGGGCTCGCCGATCCTTGCCAATCAGTACAACTCCGCGCAGAGTAGGTGCCACCGCTGCCACTAGTTCGTCAAAGGACTGGCCCTTGGTGTCTCCGCCTGCAATCCAGACTACTGACGAGGGCGGCATTCCGGCCAACGAGATCTTCGCGGCGTGGGCGTTGGTCGCTTTCGAATCGTCGATCCAGGTGACGTCTCGAGCTGCACCTAACAGGGTGCGCCGGTGTTTCACTGCCTTGAAGTTACCGAGGCCTTTTGCCACGGAGGAAAAGTCCACTCCTAGAGAGCGAGAGAGGCCGGCCGCTGCAAGCGCATCGGCCAACACCGGATGCGTAATGGGGCCACCGGTCAAGTGACGTAAGTTGTCGAAGGTGAAAAGTTCGGTGGCCTCGCTCCATCGGTTAGCGATGAACGCGCGGTCAAGCGCAATATCGTCCACCACGCCAATTTGCCCTACCGCGGGAGCTGAGAAAGACAGGCCTATAGCTCTGCACCCCTCAACTACGTCCGCGTTATCCACCATTTCCCGCACGCTAGTGTCTGAAATGGGTAGCAGACAGGCCTTGCGAGTGCGCTCGTAGACCATAGCCTTGGCCTGTTTATAGGCTTCCACGCTGCCGTGCCAATCCACGTGGTCTGATGCGACGTTCAGGCAGATCGACGCGTGAGGAGAAACGGTGCTTGTTGAATAGAGCTGGAAGGAAGATAGTTCAACCACGAGGGCGTCGTAACCGCCCTCGGCAGCTTTCAGCACAACGGGAGCGCCGACGTTACCTACTGCGTACGCCTGCCGCCCATCTGCACGCAGGATCGCCTCGGTCATGCTTACAGTGGTGGTCTTCCCGTTCGTGCCGGTTACTGCCAGCCAAGGCGCGTCGTCTTTGCGACCGGCTTGCAGCCGCCAGGCTAATTCGACCTCTCCAAGGATTTCCCGTTCGCTAAGGAGTGCCCCCTGATAGATAGCGCTGGCAGGGGGAATTCCCGGGCTCACCACTACCTGTTCCAGCCCAGCATCCGCAATTTCCTGCTTCACCTGCTGCGAAGAAGTGGCATGGATTTTCTGGACATTCTTTGGCAGGTCGGCACTTTCTAGTGCCTCCTGCGAACCATCGATTACCGTGACCTCGTGTCCAAGGCTAGAAAGAACCTCCACCGCAGCGAGTCCGGACTTGCCGACCCCTGCTACCCCAATCCGGGAGCTCATATCCTCAATACCCATTCTGCGTAGAAAATAATTGTGCCGATGATGCCAAAGAGGCCGGCGATGATCCAGAAGCGCACAACGATCGTAACCTCTGGCCATCCAAGGAGCTCAAAGTGGTGATGCAAGGGAGCCATTTTGAAGACCCGCTTACCTGTGAGCTTGAAACACCCCACCTGGATGATGTCCGAAAGAACAATGATCACAAATAGGCCACCGATAACGACCGCAAGGAATTCGGTCCTGGTCAAAATGGACATGCCAGCAAATGCGCCGCCCAGTGCGAGCGAACCGGTATCTCCCATGAAAATCTGGGCCGGAGAGGTGTTCCACCACAAGAACCCGAAGCAGGCTCCCACGATAGCTGCCGCAATGATAGCTATATCTCTGGGGTCGCGTACCTGATAGCAAGCGGCAATATTAGCTGGGTCGGATCCGGGGCATTTCTGGTAGAACTGCCATACCGCAACGAGGGCGTAAGAACCGAAGGCGAATAGCGAGGCTCCCGTAGCCAATCCGTCCAGGCCGTCGGTCAGATTTACCCCGTTAGACCAGGCCGCAACAATGAAGTTTACCCAGATTACGAATGCCAGTATCACCAGTGCGCCTATTCCAAGTACTTTCAGCGATACCGAAGTGTCACGCACTACTGAAATTGCCAACGAGGCCGGCCGCACTCCCGTATGGTCCGGAAATGCGTATGCGCCGAGGGCAAACAGGGTGCCTACTGCCAGCTGTCCAACGAACTTCGCTTTTGCGTTTAGGCCAAGGGAACGTTGATGGGAAATCTTAATGAAGTCATCCAGGAACCCAATGACGCCCAGGCCAATGAAGAGGAACATGAGCAGTACTGCGGACCAAGAAGGTCCATTTCCGCTAACCAGCATCGATACCAGCCAGCCCACAGTCGCAGCACCGATAATAACGATGCCACCCATGGTGGGAGTCCCTCGCTTCATGTAGTGGCCCGTGGGCCCATCCTGCCGAATGAACTGCCCGTACTCACGCGCCCGCAGTACACGGATCAGCGCTGGAGTGCCTAGCAAAGAAACAATTAGCGCGACACCACACGCACTAATTAATGCGAGCACGCGTTTTCCTCCTTTAGAAGTTGATCTGCCAGGCGCCACACGCCCGACCCGTTAGACCCTTTGAATAGGATCACGTCCGCGCTAGCGGGCAGATCCTTAATCAGGCTAGCCGCTTCATGGTAGTCGGCGGCGGAGATAGTCTCGGCGCGTTCGGAAACTGTCTCTAGCAACGGTTTCGCTCCCTGCCCGACAACGACCACGACGTCTACCCCATTTGCAGCCACTACTTTTCCGACCTCGCGGTGAATATCATCCGACTGCGGACCAAGTTCAAGCATTTCGCCGAGGACGGCTATTTTCCGACGACCCTTGCCGATTTTAGCGAGGGCGCCAAGAGCTGCCTTCATAGAATCAGGGTTGGCGTTGTAGGCATCGTCGATCACGATTGCACCGCTCTCTAGATGCCGCACATCCATGCGGTGCGGGGAAGTGGCTTTAGTACCGGCGCACTTAGCAACAGCCAGTTCCAGGGGAATTCCGGCAGCTACTGCGCCGGCAATAGCCGCCAACGCGTTAGAAACATGGTGGGCTCCTACTAGTCCTAAGGAGAGTTCACTGTGGGTGCCGTCGTGATGCACCGTGAAACTTGCCCTGTCATTGCTATCGACCTCTACCCCGCTCGCATAGAAGTCGGCCTGTTGACCAGCTGCGAAGGTTAGGAGCTTCTTGTCCTCACTCAGGTATTTAGTCATCTCGGCTACACGGGAATCGTCAATGTTGAGGACGGCTACTCCCCCAGGAACCAACCCGCCAAGCAGCTCAGCTTTTGCTTGGGCCACAGCTTCCTGAGAGCCGAAGCCACCAAGATGGGCCCGTCCTACCAACAGCTCAATCGCCACATCAAGCGGAGCTATCGAAGTTAGATATTCAATGTGGCCAACGCCCGAAGCACCCATCTCTAGCACCAGGTAGCGAGTACCTTCCGGTGCCGACAAAACGGTACGCGGCAGTCCGACCTCGTTATTGAAAGATCCCACCGGAGCCGTGGTTGGCCCCGCGGCGCGACAAATCCCCGCCAGCAAATCCTTCGTAGTGGTTTTCCCTGCGCTACCGGTAATGCCGATCACAGTGACGGGGCCTGCCTCGCGCAAGTTGCGCAGGTGGAAGGCCGCTGCCTGCCCGTAGGCATAGGTCACGTCGTCGACCTCAATGACGGCAATCTTCGGATCGAGGTCGAGTGCCTTCTGTGCGTTCTGAGTGACTACCGCCCCAGCACCCGCGCCTGCGGCCTTGGGAAGATAATCCAGTCCGTCGTTCTGTTCCCCAATTCGGGCGAAGAAAACCCCACCGGCCTTCGCTTCCCGCGAATCGGTCGTAGCATCCAGCAGTGTCAGCGCCGCATCCGAATCACGGACGAGTACGCCCCCTACCGCGTCTGCCAACGCCTTTGCATCTAACGTCATAGTTGCCATTGTATGTGCCTCTTTATAGGGCAGTTATTTGGTATTCGCTTCTATTGGGTAAAGTTTCGGTGCTTCAGTGGATGGTTTCACACCCAGCATTCTTAGCGCTGCCCCTGTGACCTCTGAAAACACGGGTGCGGCGACAACACCGCCGTACACCGAAGTTTGCGGCTTATTTAACACTACGGAAACCGCTACTGCCGGTTTTTCTGCAGGAGCAGCTCCAACGAAGGAAGCTACTACTCCCCCCGAATCGGCTCCTCCCAAAATTTCGGTAGTACCGGTCTTTCCGGCGGTGCGGTAGCCGGGAACCTTTGCCAGCTCGGCGGTACCATCCGAGCCGGTCACCGATTCCATCATCCGCATCAAAGTCGCGGCAGTATCGGGTTCCATAGCGCGGGTTGCCTTAGGGGTATCTGTCTTATGGACCACTCCGTTTTGATCAGTCCACGAGTCTACGATGCGCGCTGGGATGCGTACTCCCCCGTTCGCTACAGTTGCCATCAACTGGGTTACCTGCAGCGGAGAAACAGCAATGCCCTGTCCGAACATGGTGGTATACCGCTGCCTTCCATCCCACTCCTGCGGGGTAGGCACAAGGCCGCCCGTCTCTCCGGGCATCTCAATTCCTGTGGGCTCGCCCAGGCCTAGCTTCTTCATCATCTGATAACGCGACTTATCTGAGACCAGGTCGCCAATCTGAACAGTACCTACGTTGGAAGATTCCGCCAAGACCCCAGAAGCGGTCAGGTTTTGGACGCCATGCTCATGCGAGTCCACAAACTTTTCACCATTTTTCATAGTGATTTCGTATGGAATCCGGAAAGTAGACAGTGGAGTAATTTTTCCCTGGTCTAGTGCGGCCGCAAACGTTATCAGTTTGCCGGTGGAACCGGGTTCATACACCGACTGCACAACCCGCGACTTGGTAGATTCAGATTTCTCGCGAGCATCCATAGGAGGCAACGCTCCCGAGTCCGCTAAAGCCAGCACCCGTCCCGTAGCTACTTCCATAACTACAACGGTCCCCCAGGTAGCACCTGTTTTCTTTACTGCATTGTCCAAGCTAGTTTGCGCCTGCTGGTTGAGGTCTGCATCCAAGGATAGCTTCAAGCTCTGGCCAGACTGGGCTTCCTTCGTGGTCTCGGCACCGTCGGGAATAATCTGTCCGGTGGGCGCGATTTCGACAGTGCGTTCCCCGTCTTTGCCACCTAAGACTCCCTCACGGGAAGCTTCGATGCCGGCCGCACCAACGTTCTCTTGGTTCACGAACCCGACTACGGTCGAGGCGGTATTGCCTGCCGGGTAGGACCGCAAGGTGGTTGTTTCGGAGGTGATTCCTTCAATCTTTAACTCTTTGATCTTACGCCACTTCGCAGGTTCCACATTCCGCGCAATGATCTGATAGCCCGAATCGGCAACCAGCATGCCGCCAAGTTCTGCCCTATCTTGCTCCAAGATGGGCGCGAGTTGTCTGGCTGCTTCGACAGGACCGGTACCCATGACCTTTTCCCTGGCATCTGGTCCCTCGGCAGCCCGAGTGTTGGTGATGACCTTCCCAGCTGAGTTCACGACCTCTTTATGCACGTAAGTGCGCAGCAGGTAAGGGTTGGCAACAACGTTATACCGCTGCGTCGAGGTAGCAAGAACAGTACCCCGAGCATCTAAAATCTTCCCGCGTTCAGCACGGATCGGATAGGTTACAGTGCGAAGCTTGGCTGCCTGCGAGGAGAGTGAGGGCCCATCGATCACCTGAATCTTAATCAAGGCCAGCGAGCAAATGCACATGCCCGTAGCCAAAAAGACCACAAGCCACCTAGTGCGATCCACCCCTGCGAATCGCTTTAGAACACGGCGCCAAAATTTTCCTCTTGCGGCCACGCCTACTGCGCTGCCTTGCCGCCCTCGATCTGCTTAGAACCGAGGCTTATGTATCCTAACTCCACGGCTGGAACCATACCGTGAGACACCGCGAATTGGCGTAACGAATCGGGAGAAGACAAAGACTCGACCTGAACCTGCAATTCCTGATTCGCTTCCTCAACTTTGTCCAGCTCGATCTGATCTTCATGCATGGAGTAGGACAGCATAGCCATCTGCGTATTGATAGCCATAGGAACCACAATCAAAGCTAAGAGCGCTGCGACTACGCCACCCCAGGTAAGTATCGGGGTTTTTGCCGGCGCAGAGGTTTGCACTACCGAAAGGATCGGCCTGGCAATCCGACGGGGCCCTTTACGAGGGCGACCAAGTGCGGCCTGAGTCATGACCTTTACCTTCCTTCACTAATGCGTTCTATGGCGCGCAACCGAACTGGTGCGGAACGCGGATTTGTCTTCTGCTCTTCTTCATCGGCCTTTTGCGCTCCAGAGAAGACGAGGTTGAAGTTTGGAGCTAGTTCTGGTGGAACTACTGGCAAGTCGGGCGGAGCCTGAGAGGTGCTAGCCTCTTTGAAGGCAGCCTTAACTATTCGATCTTCCAAAGATTGGTATGCCTCCACAACCAACCTGCCACCCACATTCAGGCTGTTCAGGGCCGCGGGGATAGCATCCTCGAGGATGGACAATTCGTTGTTTACGGCTACGCGTAGAGCCTGAAAAGTCCGCTTCGCAGGATTGCCCCCTTTCCTTCTGGCGGGAGCAGGTATGGACGCGCGAACCAAAGCTACTAGTTGCCCAGACCGTTCTATAGGCTCGCTTTCGCGCTTTTTCACGATTGCGCCAGCTATCTTGGCAGCAAATTTTTCTTCGCCGTAGACCCGCAGAATCCTAGTCAGTTCCTGTTTGCTAGCTTCTTGCAACAGTGTGGCAGCGGATTTCCCCTGCGATGTATCCATGCGCATGTCTAAGTACGTGTCGCGGGAGTAGGCGAAGCCGCGATCGTCCTGATCTAGCTGGAAGGAAGATACTCCCAGGTCCATCAATATCCCATCGACTTTTCCGCCAGCCTGATCGGCGACATCGCCAATTCGATCGTAGGTGGTGTGAATTGGAGTAAAACGGTCCCCGAAGGGCGAAAGGCGCTCGCCAGCAATCTGCAAAGCCTGCTCATCTCGGTCTATCCCGTACAAACGGACCTGCGGAAATTCTTTCAAGATGGCTTCGCTGTGGCCACCCATGCCAAGGGTGCAATCTACAAAAACGGCACCATCGTGAGCCGCTGGTTCCAGGAGTTCCAGACAGCGTGCAACCATTACCGGCACGTGTCCGTATTCCTTAGCCATGTAGACCGCCTTCCGTCAGGCCATAAGCTTGGATCCCCTCCGCTCTCTGAAGCCGGGGAAGTGGCCTCAGAAATCGGAGAGAAACCGAACCTATGCCCCTAGAACAAACCTGGGATTACCTCTTCAGCAGTGTCCGAGAACGCCTGCTCATGTTCCGCTAGGTACTTCTGCCAAGAAGCTTGATCCCAAATCTCGATTCGAGATCCGGCACCAATCACCGTTACGTCTCGCTTCAACCCCGCATAGGTGCGAAGTAACGCGGGAATGGTGATTCTTCCCTGCTTATCCGGTTTGTCGTCCATCGCTCCCGAGAGCATGATCCTGACGAAATCTCTAGCCTGCCTACTGGAGATAGGCGCCCGGCGGAGCTCTTCGTACATGTTTGCGAATTCCTGGGAGGTGAACATGTATAAGCAGCGATCCTGGCCCCTGGTTAGGACCAAGCCGTTTGAAAGTTCCTCGCGGTAGCGGGAAGGCAGAATGAGGCGCCCCTTGTCATCGAGCTTTGGCTCAGCTGTACCAAGGAACACACGCACCTCCTCACCGCTGAGCTCCACTTTACTCCACAATCAACCACATTGTGAAGCTAATCCTCCATTTTTCGCATTTCTGCCTAGATCAAACATCTACTGAACAGCTAATTTACCGAATGGAGTGAAGTGGAGTAAAAATCCATACATAGTGGAGGACGACTGGCCACCCAGAGGGGTGGCAGTTAAAAATAAAAAGAGGGGAAGACTCTGCGTCTTCCCCTCTCTACGAAACTACTTACTAGTAGCGGCCAGATTCGCCCTGACCGCGGCGTTCCCATTTTTGCTGTTGCTTCTTCATAAAAGCAGATGAGGATGCACCCCTAGCCGTCTTTCCAGAAAGCTTCGCAACAACTTTTCTGTTCCAAGGCAGGGTGATTCCAAATACCATTACCAAGAATCCAACTACCGCCAGCGCCATGGCCGGCCACGTATACCCGAGTGACACCGCAACCACAATGATCACCAATCCAAGAAGTGTCACGACACCCATAGCTGCCATAACCCTAGGAGGCGTCTTCCTTGGTGAGTTAGGAGCCTCTTTCGCCATGGCGGCATCGAAGGAAGGATCGCCCTCGCGCAGCTGGGCTTCCAAATCCGCAAGGACCTGCTTTTCGTAGTCAGACAGTCCCATGACACCTTCCTTCGCTATAAATGTGTCTTCACTCTCAGGATAGAGCATTACCGCCCTATTTCCCCAACTCGTTCCTTTCCTTCCGGTCACCCAGCAGCGACGCGGGCCGCAAAGCGCTGGCGCCAAATCGGGCCGCAATTCCGTCCATCGCACTCTCGGCTGCCCGGCGCGTATCTTGGCCGTCGATGGTTAGCTGTATTCCGACCTCTGCCGAAACTAGCCCTTCGACACGCAGACCAACCAGCCTATAGCCACCGGTTGGCAATGGCACAGAATGCGCCAAAGTGCGCGCCACCTTATAGATATCTGCACCTAGATCAGTTGCCGGCACGGTTTTTGACCTAGTCACTGTTCTAAAGTCGGCACCGCGCAACTTGACCACGATTGTCTGCCCCTGCCATTTTGCGGCGCGTAGCTTAGCAGCGCACTCGTGTGCCTGCGCTAAAAGCACTTCTTCTAACCTAGGGAATGCGGTTACATTTTGTTCGAAGGTAACCTCAGTACCGATCGACTTTTCGGGGCCGCTCTCGCCTACCTTTGACGCATCAATTCCCAAACTAATCTGTGCCAGTCTTGCCCCTGCCGCTTTTCCTACCTTGCGCTGCAGATCAGACTCGGGAACCTGCGCCAACTGGCCAATAGTACGAACGCCAGACCGCAGCAAAATCTCTTGGACCCTCTTTCCCACTCCAGGAAGTGCACCTACGGGCAAATCATGTAGGAACGCGGACACAGCGGTATCTGGAACCAGTAATATCCCGTCGGGCTTCGCATGCGAGGACGCAATTTTTGCTACCAATTTCGAGGGCGCAATGCCTACCGATGCCGCAATCCCCAGTTCGGTTTTGATGCGACGGCGAAGAGCAATTGCGATCTGCGTGGAGGAGCCAAATATCTTTCGGACTCCAGACACGTCCAGGTAAGCTTCATCCACGCTTACCTTCTGAAACGCAGGAGTATAGGAAGACAAGATCTTCATTACCTCGGCCGACACCTGGGAGTACACCCCTTTGCGGGTGGGCAACACCACCGCCCTGGGGCAAAGGCGAACTGCACGCGACACCGGCATGCCGGCATGCACGCCGTAGGCCCGCGCTTCGTAGGTAGCAGAAGTGACTACGCCCCTGTTCGAGTGCCCACCGACAATCAGAGGCTTTCCTACCAGTTCCGGATGATCCAGCAGTTCGACGGAAGCGAAAAAACAATCCATGTCGACGTGCAAGATATTGGCATGCGAGTCGTCTTTTCCCCACCCATGCCTGGCACTGGCTAGCCTAGGCGAATTAGACATTACTTAGGCTGATTTGCTGGGGCCATCTACCGGCCCATCAGCGCGGTGACGCCCCTTCGGCTTAGGTGGCACTGCAGTCTGGCCCTGGTCGGCACGCTGCTGGTCGGTATTGCGCAAAAAGTCTTCGAAACGCTCGGCAAGATCGTCCCCGCTGGGGATTTTCACTGGTGAATCGGAAACTTGCAATTGCGAAATATCCAACGAATCGACGCGCTGCTCCAGTTGGGCGATGACGCCGCCAATCTCAGCAGATTCCTGCACTTCCAGGTCAAGCCTCTTTGAGAGCATGTCAGAAGCGGCAGCCAAATCACCAATTGGCAAATCCAGTCCAGTAAGATCGCTGATTCGCGAAATTAACGCTGTTGCTGCAGCCGGGTAGTCAGAGTCCATCACGTAGTAGGGCACCCCTACCGTAAGACCAATGGAATCGATCCCCTGCTGCCCCAGGCTGTACTGCAGGAACATTCCCATGGAAGCGGAAAACTGCATGGTGCCGATTTGCTCGTCTTGCGGAGGCAGTAGATCCGGACGCGTTCCAGTCTGGTTCACTAGCGGAGGACGCGTGTGCGGAGTGGCAGCTGGCAACCCCAGGACGTTAATAGCGGTCTCGACTCCCACCTCTTTGGCATACTCGGATACCACTTGGGCGAACTCATTCCAACGCAGATCCGGCTCAGGCCCGTGCAAGATCAAGATTTCTTGTCCCGAATAATCGGTAACCTTGTCGATGGCGATTTCAGGAGGCTCCATATCCGTTACAGTCCATTGGGACAAAGTCGCCAAGGGACGGCGGGCACGATAATCGACAAGTTTGTCTGTATCGAAAGTCACTACGCGCTCTGCCTGCAAAGATGGCAGCAATTGTTCTAGCGTAAGCCGGCCGGCGTGTCCCGCATCAATAGCGCCATACATGTGGTGGAGCATAACCCGCGAGCGCACCGGCACATCAGAGATCTGAGAGATTAGCTCTGTCATTTTTACCTCCACCTTCTTTAGCTATTAGCCTATATGTTCTGTCTGACAGTTGATGTCCCAACATGACCAACTATCATTTTGGTCTGACACAATAGGTTAACTTTCAATCTGTCTAACAAGAAACTTACTACCGTTATTCCAAGGATAAGCGTGACTTCTACCCCAATGGACCAAGAGCAGCCCGCAGTCGATCGTGCCTACCGGGCACTTGACGCAGCTCGGTCTAGCTACCGACG
Organism: Winkia sp. C0117E2; assembly: GCF_056590455.1. Taxonomy (NCBI): domain Bacteria; kingdom Bacillati; phylum Actinomycetota; class Actinomycetes; order Actinomycetales; family Actinomycetaceae; genus Winkia; species Winkia sp. C0117E2. Next base: position 322,410 of record NZ_JBWPWD010000001.1, read on the forward strand.
CCAACAGCGCAAGGCTGAGGCCGCAGGAGCTCAAGGGTCTCCTCAGGCCCGCTCTGAACGAGATGCAATCGCAGCTCATTTTGGTGATCAGGCGACTCGCTTGGAGCAGGTGGAAGACAAGCTTGTGTTTGGCAGATTGGATATGACATCCGATCATGCCCCTTCGCCTCGCTACATTGGCAGGGTGGGTCTTTCCGAGGAGGGCAAGACCATTTTGGTTGATTGGCGCGCACGGGCCGCTACCCCGTTTTATCGGGCTACTCCCGCCCATCATGAGGGCGTGGTCAGGCGTCGCCATATCGGCACGAAGCTGCGGAAAGTGGTCTCGGTTGAGGACGATCTTTTCGATGTGTCAGCTTCCGAAAATGTTTCCTTGGCAGGCGAGGGCGCCCTTTTCGCCGCGATGAATTCTGCGCGCGGTGGTCATATGGGCGACATTGTGACTACCATTCAGGCAGAGCAGGACGAGGTTATTCGTTCTGAGGCTAAAGAACTTCTAGTGGTTCAGGGCGGCCCGGGCACGGGCAAGACTGCTGTAGCGCTACATCGCGCGGCTTATCTACTGTATTCAGAACGCGAGAAGCTGCAACGGTCAGGGGTGCTTATTGTTGGCCCATCCAGGCGTTTCTTGCGGTATATCGAACAGGTATTGCCGGCATTGGGGGAAACGGGTGTCGTCTCTGTAACGATGGGTGACCTGCTCCCAGGTATTAGCGCCGTTTCCCATGACAGTGACGCCCTCGCGCGTCTAAAGGGCTCCCTAGAATGGATAAAAATCGCGAAGAGGGCGGTAGCTTCCAGGCGTCGCATTCCGGAGGCTCCCATAACGATGCGCGTATCCGGCGTGACCGTCACTCTTCTTCCAGAGGACGTGAAGGCTGCTGCTCGGCGGGCAAAACAAGCATCTAGAGCGCACAATGTGGCGCGCACTACCTTCGCCCTCACGCTGCTAGAAAAACTCACCGATAGCTACCTGGCCGCAGACGAAAATCTAAGTTCGTCTGACAGGGCTTGGGTGCGTGAAGAACTGCGCACGAACATTGATGTAAAGCGCAATATCAACCTGTGCTGGATGCCCGAGTCCGCCACTGCCCTACTCCGCAAGCTCTATTCACGCCCGCAGCTCCTAGCAGCATGCGCCCCCAGTTTCACCGCCGAGCAAGTTGCCGCTCTGCAGCGGCCAACCGATGCTGCTTTTACGGTAGAGGACATTCCCATCCTCGACGAACTGGCAGAGTTGTTGGGCCCTTCAGATGTGTTTGCTGCGGCAGCCCGCGAGCGCGTTGCTAGGCAAGAACAGGCCATAGCGAGGGCGCAGCAAGCCCTGGATATGGATGGCCTGGGCGGAGGGATCGTGAATGCCCAGCTACTCGCGGAACGCACACAGGGGCAGGCTGATTCTTCGACATTGGCAGAGAAGGCCCGAGCCGACAGGTCCTGGACTTTTGGCCACATAGTCGTAGATGAGGCGCAGGAGCTCTCGCCCCTAGCATGGGCTGCTTTGCTCAGGCGCTGTCCCTCTCGCTCGTTCACAGTGGTAGGCGACCTAGCACAAAGGACGGGAACCAGTGCGAAAGATTGGACGGAAATCCTTGGGCCAGCTGCCCGCGGATACTCCGGTACGGCTATCTTGTCGATTTGCTACCGCACCCCACAAACCATTATGGAGGCAGCTGAAAAAGTCGCCCGCGCCCTCGGCAGACCAATCGACTACCCGGTAAAGGCCGTCCGCGACCTACCAGATTGTCTGCGATTGCACCAGAGTGAAGGCCTTGCGCGCAGTGTCAGTCAGCTTGCCCAAATTGCCTGCGAAGAGCTGGACTTAGAGCACGGCACGGGGCAGGGCCAGGTGGCAGTCATTGCCGAAAAAGAGATAAGGCAGAAACTGACTTTCTCGGATCCACGTATCAACGTTCTTTCTGCCCGCGCCTCGAAGGGACTGGAATACGACGTAGTCATCCTGGTTGAACCTATCCAGATGCAGGATCGTCCTGGGGATCTATACGTAGCAATGACTAGGCCAACTAAGAGACTCGAGGTCGTCTATTCTGAAAAACTGCCAGAAGGATTCACTTCTAAATAGTTTTTCGACAAACCGCTTGCTCAGCACACTTTGCGATGACACTATTTATACATGCCCAAAGTTTTACTTCTGGAAAATCCTCACCCCGATGCCGACGCGATCTACCGCCAGGCGGGATTCGAGGTTGAACGACGGGTCGGGGCGCTGGACGAGGACGAACTGATAGAGGCTCTTCAGGGAGTTGACGCGGTCGGGATACGGTCAAAGACCGCGATCACCGAGAAGGTGTTAGCAAGCTGCCCACGTCTGTCTTGCATCGGCGCGTACTGTATAGGGACAAACCAGATCGACCTGTCCGAAGCCACCAGAAGAGGCGTCGCCGTCTTCAATGCCCCCTACTCCAACACGCGCTCGGTGGTAGAGATGGCAATATCTTTAATCATCGCGCTCAGCCGTCAGCTTCCCCAAAAGAACGCCGCCCTCCACCGCGGGGTGTGGCAGAAAAGCGCCGCTGGAGCCCATGAAGTCCGAGGAAAAACGCTGGGCATTATTGGCTATGGCCACATCGGCATGCAGCTGTCCGTATTAGCCGAAGCCATGGGAATGAAGGTTATCTTTTACGACACTGCCGAACGCCTCGCCCTCGGCAATGCCCACGGTTGCAAAACCATGGAAGAACTATTAGGACGCGCAGACGTAGTTTCCATCCACGTCGATGGGAACCCGACCAACGCGAACATGTTCGGCCCACAGCAATTCGAGCAGATGCAGCCTGGGGCAATCCTTCTAAATCTGTCGCGAGGATCAGTCATCGACTCTGGCGCCCTAGTGCAGGCTCTGGAAGCTGGAATGCTCAGTGGAGCTGCCATTGACGTGTTCCCAACCGAGCCGAAGAAGAATGGGGATCCATTCAACTCGCCACTGGCAAAGTTCGCGAATGTAGTACTTACTCCACACGTGGGCGGGTCTACCGAAGAAGCCCAACTAGATATTGGACAGTTCGTCACTTCAAAGGTTGTCGGCTATTTCCAATCCGCATCCACAGACATGTCAGTGAATCTGCCAAACCTTACCCTCCCAGTTTCCAAAGACGCTCTGTACCGCGTGGCATACATTCACACCAACGCACCGGGGGTGCTTGCTGAAATAAACCACATTTTTGCCTCCCACGGGGCCAACATCAACGGGCAAATCCTTGGTACGCAGGGGCGCGTCGGGTACGTAATAACCGACATTTCCTCAGAATTGCCTGTCGAGACGGTTGCAGCCCTAAAACGCGGCGAAGAAACCATCAAACTCCGCGTACTAACTCACTAAGTTCTGCCAAGAGACAAATAGGAAAAGTAGATAGGCTTACCCCGTGGATAGCGAAGACCCAGTTTCAGACCTAACCAGGCGCTTGCGCGAAAACTACGACCCGGAAGTAGGTCATGAAGTAGACCAGAGCCCAGCAACTTTAGTCTCTTTACTGCAAGAATCGGCAGCCAAGTGGCCAGATCGGGTAGCAACAGATTTCATGGGCGCCACCTTGACTTATTCCGAGCTGGAAGAACAGTCGCGAAAAGCCGCTAGCGCAATGGCAAACATGGGTGTCACAGCCGGTGATCGGGTCAGTTTAATATTACCCAACTGCCCGCAGTTCATTTGCGGCTTTTTTGGCGCATTAGCATTGGGGGCAATTGCGGTAGCACATAATCCGCTAGCCCCAGCGTCAGAGCTCCACACCGAAATCGAACGTGTCGATTCTAAATTGGTACTAGCCTGGCAAAAAACCGTCTCCAAGGTTGCCAGCCTGTCCGTGCCCGTACTGTCCGTAGATCTGGTAGCAGCACTGCCTGCAAAACTTCGGCTCGCACTGAAACTTCCGATCCCCAAAGCACGCAAGATGCGCGCACAGCTTTGCGAAAAAGTACCAGCCTCTATCCCCTCCTTTGACAAGCTAGCAAAGAAGGCAACACCACTCAGCACCCCGGCTGCAATTGACCCGGACGACACCGTCGCAATGCTGCATACAGGCGGAACAACAGGGTCACCAAAGTCGGTCATGCTCTCGAACACGAACCTAGTGTCCAACTCTCGGGCAGCTGCACAGTGGGTTACGCCCCTCCTTTCACCTCACGAAACCATTTATGCCGTACTACCGTTTTTCCACGCATTCGGAATGACATTGGTAATGCTCTCGGGCTTTCTGGTTGGTGCCACCCAAGTGGTATTTCCCAAATTTGACGAGTCGCTCTGCCTAGACGCCATGAAGCGCCGCCCCTGCACTTTCATGATTGGCGTTCCCCCGATGTTCTCTCGCCTATTGAAAGCGGCACAAAAGGCAGGCATTGCCTTAGACAGCATCAACTACACAATCTCTGGTGCCATGCCCTTGAAGAAGAAAGACGCACAGGCCTGGGCAAGCGCCACTAACGCTCCAGTTATCGAAGGTTACGGTATGACGGAGACGTCGCCCATCGTGACCGGATCGCCCCTCAGCTCCACCAGAGTCGGCACCCTTGGCTTACCGTTCCCTTCGATCCAGGTTCGCCTAGTCAGCTTGGAGGATCCCACCAAAGACGTGGACGACGAGGCCGGCGAGCCTGGTGAGCTCATAGTTAAAGGGCCCGGATGCAGCGCAGGATATTGGAATAACCCTGAAGAATCCAAAAACCTTTACACTACGGAAGGCTGGCTGCGCACCGGCGACATAGCCATAAACGACGACGGCTACCTTGCACTAGCTGACCGGCGGAAAGAGCTAATCCTTTGCGGTGGATTTAACGTCTATCCATCTGCGGTAGAAAACGCCATCCGCAAGCTAGACGAAGTAGAAGATGTTGCCGTTGTTGGCATGCCCGACGAAGATCGCGGAGAGGTAGTCACTGCAGCCATCGTCCCAGCTCAAGGACGCACCCCTACCCTTGCCAAGATTCGCGAGCAAATCGTAGAAGATTTGCCAAGATACGCACTTCCCCGGCAGATGTTTCTGGTAGACAAACTAGCCACCTCGGATTTAGGAAAGGTGGTGCGCCGGCGAGTACGGGATGAGCTTCTGCAGCGGCAGCGCTAGCGCTTCTGCTGTTCAGCCCGCAGCTGCTTAATGGCCTCCTCGAAATCGTTCAAGGAGTCGTAGTCGAGATACACCGAGGCGAACCGCAAATAAGCAACAACATCCAGGTCGCGCAGAGGTTGCAAAATTGCGCGGCCCACATCCTGGGTAGTGATTTGCGCCCTCCCCGACCCACGCAGGTCCTCTTCGACCTTCTGCGCTAGTAGGGCCAGATCATCCTGGCTAACTGGCCGGCCTTGACAGGCCTTCCGAACTCCTGAAATAACCTTCCCTCTGGAGAAAGGCTCTATGACCCCGGAACGCTTCAGCACGGTTAGCCCAGCAGTTTCCTGAGTAGTAAAACGACGATTGCAATGAGGGCACTGCCTCCTACGCCTAATAGCCATACCGTCGTCAGTGGTTCGAGAATCTACTACTCGCGAATCGGGATGCTGACAAAAGGGACAGTGCAAAAGGGCCTCCAGAGCTGGGCAGCCTCACCGCGATGGCACAGAGAGCTGCTGGCCAGGGTGGAGCTGTGAGGACTGCAAACCATTTAGTTCTTTTATGTGTTCTACAGTATCAGCAACCGACACATCCGCAGCGACATATTTAGCAATAGACCACAAAGTGTCCCCACTGGAGACCGTGTAGGAGACAGTCGGCCCATCGTAGGTGGCCCCCGGCAGCGAAAGCCCCAAGGCCGAACCCAAGAAAACCGCTACTGCCAGGGAAACTAACATTCCCAGCCGCTGCAGAGCACTAACGGTAGTAGCGGAGTCAACTTTTTGCTGTTTTAATACCGAACTCTTGCTCCCCTGCAGCCTTCGCAAGTAGGCAGCGTCAACGACCTGCAGATGGCGTACCGGCCGAATTTCTGGGGTGATAGGCAGAGCGGACATCAGCTTCCTTTCGAACATCTGTTCGTCGAACACTTGTACGATACAGCTTACCTGGAGACATTTCAAGACTCTTCGAACAAATGTTTGCTTTGCGTCTTTCAGCCCCGTAAGCTCTTTATACGCACAGAAAAACATCCACCACTGACAAATGGTGACAAGGGGGATTTTCAATGACCTCGCCGGATCCGAACCTGCTTCCCAAAAGGACCCAACAGGTGCTCCAGGCTCTCAGCCAGGCAATCGAGGCAACTGGCTATCCGCCGTCCTTGCGTGAACTGGGAAAAGAAGTAGGACTCCGCTCTCCCTCCTCAATCAAGCATCAGCTGGATCTACTTGAAGAAGCGGGCTTCATCACCCGCCGCTCGTCTCGCCCTCGCGCCATCGAGGTAGTCGGCAGAGCTAAGCCTGAAAAAAAAACCGGGCTGGTCCCGGTACCGGTGGCAAGCTCCGAGGGCGGCACAGCAACTAGCGTTCCCCTAGTCGGAAAAATTGCGGCAGGCGCGCCTATCACCGCCGAACAACATGTCGAGGATGTCTACACCCTGCCACAGGAGCTAACAGGCAGAGGCGAATTATTCATGCTGCAGGTACAAGGCGAATCCATGGTTGATGCGGCCATCTGCGACGGCGACTTCGTTGTAGTGCGGGTCCAGCCGGACGCAGAAGAAGGGCAGATCGTCGCCGCTCTAGTAGATGGGGAAGCAACCGTTAAGGTCCTCTCGAGGAAAGATGGTCACCAGTGGCTGCTGCCCAGAAACGAAAACTACGCGCCCATACCGGGCGATGAAGCCACGATTATGGGGCGCGTAGTTACGGTAATGCGTTCCCTCTAGTTGTTAGTAGCCTAGCGACCTAGCTACCTCACGCAGACGCTGTGCCGATTCAGTCAGGCCATCGCGTTCGTGCAAAGTGAGCGGCGGCACCAGTACTCTACCTGCACCCTTACGAGAAGTAATCGCAGGGGCCGCCATGCAGACGCCAGAAATGCCGTGCCAATCTTCCAATAGGGTCGAGATGGTCAGCACCCGATGCTCATCACGCAGCACTGCGCTAACAATGTTCGTTGCAGCGAGGCCGATCGCATAGTTGGTGGCACCCTTACCTTCAATGATGGTGTAGGCGGAGTCCACTACCTGTTGCGCTATCTCGGCACGCAGATCGGAATCAAAGAGACGGTCATTCAGAGTCTTCCCCCAGTGCCGCAAAGGCACGTTTCCGATTTCTGCGGAAGACCACAGCGGGATCTCGCTATCGCCGTGCTCGCCAGCAATGTATGCGTGAATATTCTGTACAGCCACTCCCGTCTCTTGAGATACCAGGTAGCGAAGACGAGAAGTATCGAGCACCGTACCGGAACCGAACATTTGGTTTCGAGGCAGACCCGAAATCTTGAGCGAGGCGTAGGTGACTACGTCCACCGGATTGGTGACCAGCATGTACACCGCGTTAGGAGCTACCTCCAAAAGCTGGGGGATCAGCTTTTCCATCAGGCCCACCGTAGCTGCGGCTAGATCAAGCCGCGACTGGCCCGGTTTCTGCTTCGCGCCTGCAGTAACCACCACTACGTCCGCGCCGCGCACGACCTCGATGTCCGAAGACCCGATCACCGAGCCGACCGGGGTGAACTGAATACCGTGGGCAATGTCCAAGGCCTCGGCCTTGACCTTCTTTTCATTAATGTCATAAAGAACGACTTCTCGGGCGTCCCCGCGGATAACAGACGCATAAGCAAGCGCAGTTCCTACAGCTCCTGCCCCAATGATGGCAACTTTTGAAGGATGCCCCTCTGATCCCGATGGGTACAGGGTTGTGGCACGTTCAGACATCTATTTCCTCCGTGTAAGGCAAAGTATGTACCAACATTTTATCTGGCCAACTACCGAAGGTTAAGAGCTAAAGGCCTACGTTGTCTTTCAACCTCGCCAACGCCCCTACCGCCACTTCTTGCGAACGAGTAGGCCACATTTTTGGCAGTGATGACAACAAAAACCTGCCATATCCCTTCGAGTACAGACGCGGATCTAATAAAGCGACCATACCCTTGTCATAACTTGTCCGGACCAATCGTCCCGCTCCCTGAGCTAAAAGCAGCGCGGCATGCACAAGCGATACTCCCGTGAATCCAGACCTACCCGCCGCATTCGCGGCATCGGACAACGCAGAGGTAATGGGATCATCAGGCCGCGGGAAAGGAATTCGGTCGATGGTAACCAATCTGCACGCTGGCCCCGGGATATCTACTCCCTGCCAAAGCGAGATAGTCCCGGCCAGGACTGCATTGCCGTCCTCACGGAAAGCCTTTATCAGCGACGGCAGGTAATCTTCCCCCTGCACGAACACGGGAAGATCGGTGTGTTCACGCAAGTATTCGCCGCCAAGCTGCGCGGCCCTGCGAGAGGTGAAAAGGCACAGTGCTCCCCCACCACTTGCCTTAACCAATTCACCGATCTCGGCTAGCAGCTGCGGACTAGGTCCGTCCCTTCCGGGCTGAGGTAGCTGAGGGATGTACATAATCGCCTGGTGGGGGTAGTCGAATGGAGAACCTACATCCAGCCCTTTCCAAGTTTCCGCCAGCTGCGCGCCGAGTCTATTCGCCATGGCATCAAAACTATTTCCCAGACACAGAGTGGCCGAAGTGGCAACGACCTTGTGATTGCCATACAGCCGGGAGGCAATCGGGCGAGCCACATCTAAGGGGGCAGAGCACAGGCGCCTACGCTCCTCCGCATCTTCGGTTATCCAATTGACTCGAACTGCCGGATCGTCAATCAGAATCGCATCGATCGAATCGATTGCCGAGATCAGTTCCGCCCTGGCAACACGTTTCTTGTTGTCGGTGTTCTCTTTCCCGTCACCAATTGTTTCGAGGGCGTCTCGCATGGCTGATCCTGCACTCACCAATGCCCCGTGCAGCCCAGAGGGAAGCGCCTTTATCCGACCGGAGACAGATTCCTTCAGCCCTTGCGCCAATGCCGATGCCGCCTCTTCAATCTTTGCAGCCGGTACGCCGGTGGCCCGTCTAGCGAGGCGAGCTAGTCGCAAAAGGCTCGCATCGGAGATCTCGACTGTTCCTTGAGATCGAATCCGCCCATCCAATTCGTGGGCCTCATCGACTACCAGGACGTCGAACTCTCCTAACAGCTCGGCCTCCGTCATAGCCTGCACTCCCAGGATGGAATGATTGGTGACTACAACGTCGGCCTCGGCGGCCGCCTTTCGGGCATTCCTTGGAAAACATTCGGTGGCAAAAGGACACGATTCGCCCACACATTCGTTCTTCGTTACTGAGACTCCCCGCCAAATCTTGTCAGTTACCCCCGGGCTCATGTCGTCGCGGTCGCCAGTGGAGGTCTCTTCTGCCCACTCGCGTACCCGGAGTACTTCGGCTCCGGTGGCAGTTACTTCAAGTTCGTCAAAAAGGCCAGCCTGGTCCTCTGGCGCCATGGTTTTGAGCTTGCAGACGTAATTGGTCCACCCCTTCAGCAGCGCGATCCGCGGCGCTTTCCCAAGGACTTTCTTCACTGCCTTTTGTACTGCCGGGATGTCTCCGCCAACCAACTGCCTTTGCAAGATCAAAGTTGCTGTAGAAATCACGACTCGGCGGGACTCTTCGACCGCTTCCGTGAGTAACGGAGCCAAGTATCCCAAAGATTTGCCCGTGCCAGTACCAGCCTGTACTAGTAGAACTTGGTCACGAGACAGGTCCCAGATAGCGTTTGCCATCTGCGTCTGTCCGTCCCGGGGAACCCCGCCGAGGACGGCCACCGCCTCTGCTAGGACTTTCTCGCCTTTATTCATCTACTGCTGCGTCCTGCAGAAGACCGGCAAGGTCAGCCCTGGCCATCCCGCGCAAGCGAGTTCCAGACGCGGTGTAGTCGATCTGGTCTATTTGGGCCTCTTCATGTGCCCGGCCCACCAAGTCTCCTCTGGAGAAGGGAATGACTAGATCAATCGGCACGTCAGGATGCGGCAACATCCTTTCAATGGCTAATTTCAGTTCGGCTATTCCCTGCCCAGTGCGAGCAGACACAACAACCGAATTCTTATGTTTAGACCGCAGCACCGCTATGCGTTCTTTTGAAGCCAAGTCTGCCTTATTCAGCACCATCAGCTGGGGAATATCCATGGCGCCCTCTATATCGGCGAGCACCTTTCGAACGGCTCTGATCTGCGCCTCCGGATCCGGGTGAGCAGCATCTACAACGTGCAACAGCAGATCCGCCTGGGCAACCTCCTCCAGCGTCGACCTAAAAGCCTCCACCAGCTGGTGCGGCAAGTTTGATACGAACCCCACTGTGTCGGTGAGGGTATAGCTCCTCCCCTCAGGGGTCTCAGCTTTACGAACGGTAGGATCCAGCGTCGCAAACAATTCGTCAGCAACCATAATCTGGCTCCCCACCAATGCGTTAAGTAAAGAGGATTTGCCCGCGTTGGTATACCCGACCACCACCGCGGCAGGCGTATTAGTACGGGTGCGGCCCGACCTCTTAGTGTCCCGCGCTGCCTTCATTCCCGCTATTTGCTTGCGCAGACGAGCCATGCGGTGCCTAATCCGCCGCCTGTCCATTTCAATCTTGGTTTCACCGGGACCACGCGAACCGATGCCTTCACCGGCTGCAGCCCGACCACCGGCCTGCCTGGAAAGAGATTTACCCCACCCGCGCAGTCTAGGAAGCATGTATTCAAGCTGAGCAAGTTCCACCTGCGCTTTTCCCTCGCGGGATTTGGCGTGCTGGGCAAAAATATCCAGGATCAATGCGGTACGATCAACCACCTTTACCTTCACCACGTCCTCGAGGCCGCGCCGCTGAGACGGAGGTAATTCGCCATCGACAATCACCGTATCAGCATCCACAGAGTGCACCAGATCCCGCAGTTCACGCGCCTTTCCCGAGCCCAGGTATGTACCCGGATCCGGCTTTTCGCGGCGCTGCAAAACACCGTCCAAGACAAGAGAGCCGGCAGTTTGAGCAAGAGCAGCAAGTTCACGCAACGAATCCTCAGCTTTAGCAGCGTCAGCAGTGTAGATCCCCACCAACACGACCCGTTCCAGAGCCAATCGCTGATATTCGACCGATTCAATAGCGTCCTCGGAATGGTTCAGGCCACTGACCCGACGAAGGGCCCGTCGCTCTTCGCGCTCCATCGCGCCAGCGTCGGCGGACGTATCCATACCCTCAGTGGATTCCAGGGCCGTACCGGTCCGGGCCAAAATTCGCGCCACGACGTCTTCAGCGCGATCTTTATTATCCTGCTTCATACAACCTTTCGTGCCCCTGTAATCTAGAGGCGATGACTGAACACTATTTTACCGAAGCAGCCCCTGCAGCTGAAGCCGAGCTGGAATCACTACACGTTTCTCTTCGCGGTCGCCCCCACGACGTGCACGTAGCTGCGAAAGTTTTTTCTGCGCACACCCTGGATAAGGCTACTAAGATCCTTCTGGATGCCGTTCCTGCCCCCACCGCTCCTGCCCTGGATCTAGGTTGCGGATGGGGCCCTATTGCCCTGGCACTAACTGACGAACTCGATGGCGAGGTGTGGGCCGTCGATGTCACCGAGCGTGCTCTAGATCTAACCCGTCGCAATGCTCCAGGGGCCACGGTTGCACATGCTGACAAGGCGTTTGCGGAACTTTCCAAGCGAGGACGTCCGCTGCGTACTATCTGGTCCAATCCTCCAATTCGCATTGGGAAGGAAGCCCTGCACAGGTTGCTTCAAACATGGCTTGCCCTGCTGGCACCCGACGGGGAAGCATACCTGGTAGTAGCTCGTAACCTGGGAGCAGATTCGTTGGCAAAGTGGTTGGGCGAGCAAGGCTTTGAGGTTGCCAAGGTCTCCTCGAAGAAAGGATTCAGAATTCTGCGAGTCAGGCCTACCGAGTAAGTGCTCGGGTGGCGAAGGACAGTGCCTCATCCGGTGTCGCGAACCAGCTAATGCGATCGTCCCGCTTGAACCATTTCCACTGTTTCTTTGCTAGTTTTCGCGTCGCCAAAGCATTTTGCTCCGTGGCAGTAGCCAGATCGATCTTCCCATCTAGATAATCGATCATCTGCGGGTAGCCCGTTGCCGCCCGCGCTGTGGGCGCCTCGCGTAGTCCCTTCTGCAGTAGCGCCTGGACCTCTTCAACAAGGCCCTGCTCTACCATCTGCGCACAGCGTTTTTCGATCCGAGAGGACAGCACTTCCGCGTCGGGACGAAGCCCTATTTGCAGAGTGTCCGCGTAATGGTATTCGCCGGTGGGCATAGTTGCCGAGAACGGCCTCCCAGTAAGCTGTATTACCTCTAAAGCTCGCACCACCCGTCTGCCGTTAGAAGGCAGAATATTCGAAGCGGCCAGCGGATCTAGGGTAGCTAGAGTTTTATGCAGCTCAACGCTACCTACCGCTTCCAATTGGTCCTGAAAATGCGATCGGATCTTCGGATCCGTACCTGGAAAGATAAGCTCGTCCAGGAGCGCCCGCACGTACAATCCCGAGCCCCCGCAAACCACGGGCACCTTGCCTCTAGCAATGATTGCCTCAGCGTCTTCACGTGCGTGCTGCTGGTACGCAGCCACAGACGCCCTCTGGGACAGGTCCAGCACATCGATCTGGTGGTGCGGAATACCACCGGCTTCCGCTTCGGTCACCTTCGCGGTACCAATGTCCATGCCGTGATACAGCTGAAAGGCATCAGCAGAAATGACTTCCCCACCGAACTCTTGCGCGAGCGCCACCGCCAGAGAGGTCTTCCCCGTGGCCGTGGCACCAACTACTGCAATGATCACTTGGGGCGAACCAGCGGTATTCCAAGCGAAACAGTACCTGCGGGCATTGGTTGGGCGTTCTTTGCCTGCCAGGCGTCTCCGGCCCTGGTGGGTATCACTTCGTAGAGTCCACCCTGAATGCCAGAATCTGCAACTAGATGGTGCGGGGCACCGTGCGTCACCTGTGCGCGCACAAAATCACCTGGCCGCGGAACCTTGGCGCCGGTTGGAACCGACACATGCACGAGGCGGTTATCTTCTGCGCGCCCAGAGATACGCATCGTCTCGGCATCCTTCCGCCCTTCGCCCTCGGCTATTAGGATTTTCAGATCGCGGCCTTCCTGCTTCTGATTTTCCTCGGTAGAAATGCGTTCTTGCAGCTCGAGCAGCCTGTGATAGCGCTCTAACTTGACCTCTTCGGGTACCTGGTCCTCGCGGTCGGCCGCGGGAGTACCCGGCCTCATCGAATAGAGGAAAGTAAAAGCGGAAGAGAAGCGGGACTGCTCCACAATGTCCAGAGTCTGCTGGAAATCTTCCTCAGTTTCACCCGGGAAACCCACGATGATGTCAGTGGTAATCGCCGCATGCGGGATAGCCTCTCGGACGGAATCTAGAATCCCAAGGAACTTCTTCGACCGGTAGGACCGGCGCATAGCGCGCAGCACCTTGTCAGAGCCGGACTGCAATGGCATGTGCAGCGAGGGCATTACGACATCGGTCTCGGCCATAGCGTCGATAACATCCTGGGTAAACGCTGCCGGGTGAGGACTGGTAAAGCGTACTCGCTCCAGTCCGTCGATCTTTCCAGTTGCCCGAAGCAACTGTGCAAAGGCTCCACGCTGGCCAAAACCCACCCCGTAGGAGTTCACATTTTGCCCGAGCAGAGTAACTTCGATAGCCCCCTGATCTACAACCGCTTCGATCTCGGCAAGGATATCCCCTGGGCGGCGATCGCGTTCCTTGCCCCTCAAGTGAGGAACGATGCAGAACGTGCAAGTGTTGTTGCACCCAACTGCAATCGAGACCCAAGCTGCGTAGGCGGACTCGCGGTGGGTAGGCAAGGTGGACGGGAACGTCTTCAGCGATTCCTCGATCTCTACAGCCGCCTCCTGATTGTGGCGCGACCGCTCCAGAAGAGTCGGAAGTACGTCTATATTGTGGGTGCCAAAAACAGCGTCCACCCAAGGCGCTCGCTCGAGGATTCGAGCGCGCTCTTGCTGCGCCAGGCAACCTCCAACCGCGATCTGCATCCCCTTGCGCTTACGCTTTACCCCGGCAAGCTGGCCCAGGTTGCCGTACAACTTATTAGCTGCATTTTCACGGACCGAGCAAGTATTGATCACAACTACGTCCGCACCCTCATCGCCGGCATCTGTAGCCCTTGCAGCAGCATCAGGTACCTGTTCCACAGGAACCAAGCCGACGGAATCCAACAGGCCTGCCATACGTTCGGAATCGTGAACGTTCATCTGGCAGCCAAGAGTCTTAATGTGATAAGTGCGTGGTGTAGTCATCGCGGGTCATTCTAGAGCATCTGAGCTAGTAGGACTAGTCTTCTAGAGCAGTATTTGCCGCTGCCAGGGCAAGAATCACACTTTGCGCGCGTACGGTGGCGCGGTCTCCCTCGATATTCACAGTGCGGAGAATCTGCTTAGTAGGGGTAAGTACACAAATGTGCACCTCTCCGGCTGGGTGCCCGCCATCGTCGCCAGGACCGGCAACGCCAGAGGTCGCAATTGCCATATCGGCCGAATAGAGCTTCAACACGCCCTCGGCCATCTGCCTTGCGACCGAATCTGTATACGGGCCCGTCTGCTCTAGTTCTTCCGCTGAAACACCCAGAACAGAGGCTTTAGTTTGAGTCTGGTAAGTGAGGGCTCCCCCACGGAAAACAGTAGACGCTCCGGGTATATCAACAATTGACGATGCCAGCCATCCGCCAGTTAGCGATTCCGCAACTGCGATCGAGTAGCCCATATCCTTGCAACCCTGGATAAGCTGGGCAGCCAATGTGTGATTAGTCGAAGCCTCTGTCATATTTTCCTTTCTAAAACTGTTCCAGCGCAGCCACGATAGCTTGCCTGCACTGGCCAGGACCATACCCCTTACGAGCCAGAAAAGCGTTGGTACGCCGAATAATCACGTCCCGAGGACGCCCTTTCAGTGTACCGACCTTCTTCACAGCTAACTGGTTGGCTAATTCCTGCTCGTCTACCTCGCTGACTTCTTGCATCGCCTGTGCAGCAATATCGGGAGAGATTCCCTTCTTCATCAATTCGGCATACAGGGCACGCCCCACCAGCGATCGCTCCGCATTCTTAGTGCGAACCAGCATCTGCGCATATTGCAAGTCATCGAGCAGTCCCACCTCTTCAAAACGGGTAATAACCTGATCTATGACCTCGGTGACGAAGCCTCTTTGAGAAAGCTTCTTTCTGACCTGACCGGTAGACTGAGCTGCTCCATCGAGCATCCGCAGCGTGGCCTCACGGGCCTTCTGCACAGCGTCGTCAAAGCCCAGTTCGGCATTTTCTTGCCGCCGCTTTGCCCGCCTCTTAGCAGCCTTTACCGGATCGCGCCGTTTACGTTCCGCTTCGCCCTGTTCAGGATCGAAGTAGGAAACCACTAAAAGCCTCCGTCCTCGACGTTCTTCTTAGTGTTCTTCCCCTTCTTCTTCGCTGCAGGTTGGGAAGCAGCTGCTTCGGGTGCCTCTTCCGCACCGTCAACTATGCCCACAGCTACCAAGATCTTGCGCTCAATCTCGTTAGCAAGCTCAGGATTGTCTTTCAAGAACTGACGGACGTTCTCTCGGCCCTGGCCCAACTGATCAGAGCCATAGGTAAACCACGAACCAGACTTCCGCACGATTCCCGTCTCGACACCCATGTCAATCAAGGAGCCTTCTCTAGAGATGCCCTCGCCGTAAAGAATGTCGAATTCAGCCTGCTTGAACGGCGGCGCCATCTTATTCTTGACTACCTTCACGCGAGTCTTGTTACCAACCGGAGCGCCGGCATCCTTCAAAGTCTCGATGCGCCTAATGTCGAGCCGCACAGACGAGTAGAACTTGAGCGCCTTGCCACCCGTGGTAGTTTCTGGCGAACCGAAGAATACGCCAATCTTCTCGCGTAACTGGTTAATGAAAATTGCCGTAGTACCAGAGGCCGACAGTGCGCCGGTCATCTTCCGTAGCGCCTGCGACATCAAGCGAGCCTGCAACCCTACGTGCGAGTCGCCCATTTCTCCTTCTATTTCAGCCTTGGGAACCAAGGCCGCAACGGAGTCAATGACGATAATGTCAATACCACCAGAGCGGATCAGCATATCCGCGATCTCGAGGGCCTGCTCCCCCGTATCCGGCTGGGCCACCAGCAGATCGTCCGTATTGACTCCGAGCTTCTTGGCGTATTCCGGATCAAGGGCATGCTCAGCATCGATGAACGCGGCATTTCCGCCGGCCTTCTGCGCCGACGCTACCGCATGCAACGCAACCGTAGTCTTACCGGAGGACTCTGGGCCGTAGATTTCCACAACCCTGCCGCGCGGCAATCCTCCAACCCCCAACGCGATGTCTAATGCCAGCGAACCGGTGGGGATCACCGATACTGCCCGATGCGTCTGATCGCCAAGGCGCATGACAGAGCCTTTACCAAAAGCCTTATCAATTTGCGCTAGTGCAACGTCGAGCGCCTTAGAGCGATCCTGAGCCTGAGTAGCCATAATCTTGTCCTCCTAGTACCTACAGAACTGGCCTGCAACCAGATTCCCCTCTCCGGGGCCCTGGTAGCGAGAATATGTCCGGCCACCGACATATGAAGACACAATCCACAGCTGCTACGAACTGCAAGGTCAACCTCGCCTGTGCACACTTTACTGCGAACAGGTGTTCGAAATAAAATTGGCGCGCCGAAGCGCGCCAAAGTCTATTTCTTTTTATTCTGTGCCATATGCAACCACTTGAACTCTTCAGGCTTCGAAGTGGCATCTATAAGCGACTCCCACACTCGCTGCGGTTCGACACCTTGTTCCAAAACATCAGCCGCAGTTTGGTACCAGGGTTCCAACACCAGATCTGCAGCCAACGACTGCCCGTAGGCAGATCCGTACACCTGCTCCAGGTTCTTCCAGAACTGCGAATGCTTCATCTAGACGTGCAAGGACATGGACATCGAGGGCAACCCAACGCCCTCGGCAAGGGCGAACCGATCCGCGACCTCGCGAAGCAGGGTAGCCATAGGCAGATCCAGCGCCTGGCAGATAGCCTCTAGCAATTCAGAGGAAGCTTCCTTCTGCCCGCGTTCTACCTCAGAGAGGTACCCCAGGGAAACCTGCGCCTGCGCCGACACCTCACGCAGAGTACGCCCCTGCGACTGGCGGATCATGCGAAGCACATCCCCTACCTCATGACGCAGCAACGGAACCGAGACACGGCTAACCGAGGCTGTACGAGCTTGGTTGACAGTGGGCTTAATTTCCGTATTAGTCAGTTTCTTCTTCACGTTAATTGTCAACACTCCATTCCTCTATTTCATTCCCGCCACTTGAAAATTGTGGCGTGACATGCGCCACTAGCCTTGCCCGAGGCCTCAGTGGCGGCCATAAAACTAATTATTGCCGGAGTTCCTGGGATCCTTCTGAACGTCTACTTTGCTACTGCTACGAGCATCCAAGAAGTAGATAAAACCGGACAGCCCAGTGATCACAAATGTAATCACAATGAGTGCTTGGATCAGATAGTCCATTACCGTGTAGGCAGCGCCCGAGAAGAATACGTGGATAAGCATCAGGAAAATTAGTAGCAGCTGGGTTACCGTTTTGCCCTTGCCCCACATGTTGGCAGGGATGACGACCCCCTTGCGAAGGGCACTCATGCGAAGCAGGGTGACTGCCACCTCCCTGCCGATAATCATCGCAAGGAACCACCAGTAGTACTTGAAGGGCAGCTGCCCCACAACAGACAACATTATGAAGGCGCCAATAACCAGAGCCTTGTCAGCAATGGGATCCGCAATCTTGCCGAAATTGGTAACAATATGCAGCCTGCGAGCGAGCATACCGTCTAGATGATCGGTGGCCGCGGCAACGCAAAAAATTACCGTTGCCCAGGCTCGAGCCTTATAGGAAGTCTGCACCAGCATCAGCCCTATGAACACTGGCACCAAGATTAGGCGGATGATCGTCAATACGTTGGCAACGTTCAGATTCGAGAGCGCTCTGGTCTCTTCATCCGTTTCTTTGCTCAATTTCCTAACCCGTTCTGCTAATTTTCCGTACCTTACGGTATTTTACACTTCCTTTAGCGCCCAGTCAGTTCCCACGCATCTTCGCTGTCCTTATTTACTACTTCCAGTTCTGGATGTTGCTCCTCTAGCGGGCGAAGATCGGGGCCTTCGCTGACTTCCGGTTCAGGTACGGACTCACCCTTGATGATCGCGAGTGCGCGATCGACCTCTTCCGGCGGAATTAGGACGTCGCGTGCCTTCGATCCTTGGCTTGGGCCAACGATTTCCCGAGATTCCAGCAAATCCATTAGACGGCCAGCGCGGGCAAAGCCGACCCGCAATTTGCGCTGCAACATCGAAGTGGATCCGAGCTGGGTAGATACCACCAATTCTGCTGCCTGAAGCAAGACATCCAGATCGTCACCAATGTCGTCATCAATAACGCGTTTGGTGGGCTCAGCCGGGATCACGTCCTCGCGATAAGTAACTTCCCGCTGTGCCTTCACATGGTTCACAACCTGGTGTATTTCGCTTTCATTGACCCACGCGCCTTGCACACGGATCGGTTTTGAAGCCCCCATGGGCAGGTACAGCGCGTCACCTTGCCCAATCAGTTTCTCGGCACCCGGCTGATCCAAAATTACGCGAGAGTCAGCCAACGAGGACGTAGCAAAAGCAAGGCGGGAGGGAATATTCGACTTGATAAGTCCCGTAACTACGTCTACAGAAGGTCGCTGGGTGGCCAGCACCAGGTGAATACCAGCTGCACGCGCCAGCTGAGAAATACGCTGAATTGACGCTTCTACATCCCGTGGCGACACCATCATTAGATCCGCCAACTCGTCTACTACCACCAGCAGATAAGGGTACGGCTCCAGCTTGCGCTTGGAATCCGGCGGCAGCTGAATGCTTCCATTGCGAATCGCCGCGTTGAAATCGTCGATGTGCTTGTAGCCGAAACGCGCCAGATCGTCGTAGCGCGCGTCCATCTCTTTTACGACCCATTCCAGCGCTTCTGCCGCTTTCTTAGGATCGGTGATGATCGGAGTTATCAGATGGGGAATGCCCTCGTAGATGGTAAGTTCCACGCGCTTGGGATCCACTAGGATCATGCGAACCTGCGCCGGAGTTGCTCGCATCATGATGGAGGTGATCATCGAGTTTACAAACGAGGACTTACCAGATCCCGTAGCACCCGCTACTAGCAAGTGCGGAGTCTTTGCGATGTTCGTGACTACGAAACCGCCCTCGATGTCTTTGCCCAGGCCCACAACCAAGGGATGGGAATTCTTCTTCGCAGTATCAGACCGCAGTACGTCACCAAGAACTACCGTTTCTCGGTCGCTATTTGGAATCTCGACGCCAATCGCCTGTTTGCCCGGGATTGGGCTCAAAATTCGCACGTCGGCACTGGCTACAGCGTAGGCGATGTTCTTCTCGAGGTTGGTAATCTTATCTACCTTTACCCCGGCTCCTAGATGTACCTCGTACCGAGTAACTGTTGGTCCCCTAGAAAAGCCGGTGACCTTCGCATCGACCTTGAATTCGTCAAGAACTCCCTGTAGTTGAGCCACTACCTTGTCGTTTGCCGACGAGCGGAGCTTTTGCGGAGCGCCTTTAATAAGCAGTGAGTCCTGGGGCAAGTCGTAGGGCTTGTCATCGAAACTAGTATCGGCTTCAAACGCCGACGATTCCTCTTCTGGTTCCTGCGCAACGGGGGCAGGCGAGCCCGATGCGGCAACGGTGCTGCCTCCGCTTGCAATAGGCCCAGTTGGAGCAACCACCTGGGTTACTTCGGAGCTGGCAGGCTCTTCCAGCAGCTGAGTGTGATCGTCGTATGCAGGCGGTTCTTCGAAGGCAGGCACAATCGGCACAGGTTCTGAGATGACCCGAGTCGGCTCCGCCGGTGTCTCGGTGTGCAACGGCGTGCGGAAAGCATCATCCCCATCGTAGGAGTCCAGCTTCTCTTCGCTCTGCCCCTTACTTGAACGGGCAAAGCGCGAACTGCGTTTCGGTTTATCGCCGGCTTCCTCCCGTTTTTCTTCATGTCCCTTCCGCCAAGAGGCATACTTCTGTTCTGCAGAACCAAACCACGCCTTAGCGGCAGCGAATGCACTTGCCAACGGCGTTTCAGTAAGGACCAACAGCGAATAGGCAAAAATCAGCACAAGCAACAGTGCCGCACCTACCCGAGTAAACAGAATGGCTAGCGGGTGCCCTAGAACCCATCCGATAATTCCGCCTGCTTGTTCCAGCGCTTCAATGCCGTTACCGAGCGAAGGTGCCCCTCGCCCGACGTGCACAATCCCGGTAGCGGCGATCACTACCCCAAGGGTGCCGACAATTACGTGCGCCTTAGCGCCAAGAGGTTCCCGGTTGCGGAAAATACCCAATGCAACCCAAAGGGCGAGCAGCGGTGCGACGACAGAGAAAACCCCGACGGCCCCTGCGGCCACGTGGTGGATCACGTCCCCTGCCAGGCCCGACATGCCAAACCACTCGCGGAGTGCAATGACGACTGCCAGCCCAATGATCGCAAAAGCCAAGCCGTCGCGCCTCAACGAGGGCGTGTATTCCTTAGGAGGTTCAGGTTTCTTCGGTGTTTTCTTGCGTGTAGCCATAGCGGTTTCAGACTATAGGTAAAGTCCAAAAGTCACCTTCCGGCCACGCCGCGGTAAGGCTTATGTGAGCGAATCCTGCGCCATAAGTGCCTCCACGTCCCGGTCGTCTGGCACGTTCCGCCCTCCTGGGCGTCCGACCATGATGGCACCGGCAGCATTGGCGCGTCGGGCGGCAGTAATTGGGTCGTGTCCCTGCAGAAGAGATGCGCACAGTACCCCGGTGTGTACGTCACCCACCGCGGCTGTATCTCTAATTTGGGATGGGAATGCTGGTACTTTGACCGGTTCGGAGTTTGGGCCGTCGGTGACCCAGCAGCCCCTGGAGGAATCCCGGCGGACGATGACCGCTGACGGTTTCATAACCTCACTTAGCGCATCGTGTAGGGTTTGCCGGCCCAAGACTGCCCGAAGCAAGTCCGTTTCCCGCCTATTCATGGTTAACAGGTCGATGTGCGGCAGGATTCGCCGCAGCCATTCAGGGTCTACTTCTTTTATCTGGGGGCCCAAAGCCAGCGTCAAACTTACCCCTTCAGGAAAGTCGGGGAGCCAACCTTCTAGCGCGCTCTGATATGCCGGAGAAACCAGGTCAGAGGCAGACACGTAGACCATGTCCTTGTCCTTTAGCTGGAGCCTTTGCAAGGAAGCTAATTCCTGTTCCGCTTCGACTCCGGGAGCCACCACTGAAGAGATGAACCCATCGGCTTCGACAAGTACTAGTTTCATGCCGATGTCACCCACTACGTCAGAGGTGACGACGGTGATTCCTTCGCGCCCCAGTTCTTCGGCAACCATCATGGAGTTCGGTCCGGTGCCCATACAGGCAGCGCACCACACCTCGACTCCTTGGCGGCGGGCAGCGACCATTACTGGGAACGCGCCGCCTACTCCAACAGAAGACATGGTCGCAGAGACCTCGCCTCCCCTGTCAGGAAGATGGGGAACGTGCATCGGCATAGTCAAAATGACCGATGCAACAGCAACCAAAGAACCAGCCATCAATTACCCTTCAATAACCACGGGAACAATCATTGGGCGTCGCCGCAGCCTGCGGGAAACCCACCGTCCCAAGGCGCGTCGCATGGCCTGCTGCAGTGAGTAAGCGTCCACGTGCCCCGGTGCTGCCGCCTTCGCAAGAGCCTCTGCCACATCGGGGAGCACTTCCCTAAACACAGCTTCGTCCTCGGCCATCCCGCGAGCGGTAATGTGCGGGCCCGCCAGGACCTGCCCCATTTCGAGGTCGACAACGGCGAAGACGCTGACAAAGCCCTCTTCGCCGAGCACTAGCCGATCGTGCAGTTCGCTTTCACTGATCTCGCCGATCGAACCACCGTCTACGTACACGTAGTCACAGGGCACTGCGCCAACTACGGAAGCTTGCCCATTGGCGAGGTCGACTACTACCCCGTCTTCTGCCAGGGCAATGCGCGACGCCGGCACTCCCGTTTGGACAGCCAGCCGGCCGTTTGCCACGAGGTGTCTGATCTCGCCGTGAATCGGCATCACGTTCTTCGGCTGAACCACGTTGTAGCAGTACAGCAATTCCCCTGCGGCGGCGTGTCCAGATACGTGCACCTTTGCGTTGCCCTTGTGCACAACCTTGGTACCTAGGCGCATCAGAGCATTGATTACGCGATATACGGAGTTTTCGTTTCCGGGGATCAACGAGGACGCCAAGATGACAGTGTCCTCGGGACCTACCGAGATGAACTTGTGAGTGCCGTTGGCGATCCTGGCCAGAGCTGCCATGGGCTCGCCCTGCGAACCCGTGGCCATGTAGACCCGCTGCCGTGGGGGCAAGTTTTCAATTTCGCGAGAAGAAACGATTACGCCCTCGGGAGCATTCAGGTACCCCAGCTCCATCGCAATACGCATGTTGCGTTCCATAGAGCGCCCCACAAAGGCAACCTTGCGACCGTGCTCGGCAGCAGCGTCTAGTACTTGCTGGACACGGTGCACATGCGAACTGAACGAGGCGACAATCAGCTGCCCCTGTGCTTTGCCGAACACCGCACTGATGACGGGTCCGATCTCGCGCTCATGGGTAACAAATCCCGGCACTTCAGCGTTGGTCGAATCCACCATGAACAGGTCTACGCCCTCTTCGCCAAGACGGGCGAAGGAACGCAGGTCTGTAATACGGCGATCTAGGGGCAGCTGGTCCATCTTGAAGTCGCCCGTAACTAGGGCGTTTCCGGCCTCGGTGCGGATCATGACTGCAAGCGCATCCGGAATGGAGTGGTTTACTGCAACAAATTCGCAGCCGAACCCGCCGATCTGAACGGTGTCGCCCTCGGCAACCACGTTTAGGTTTGTGTCGCGCAGCCGATGTTCTGCCAGCTTCGGTTCCAAGAACGCAAGAGTTAGGCGCGAGCCGTAGATCGGGATGTCGCGGCGCAAACGCAACAGGTACGGGACCGCGCCAATGTGGTCCTCATGGCCGTGAGTGAGCACAAGCCCCACCACGTCATCCATCCTGTTAGAGATTGCCGAAAAGTCCGGAAGAATCAGGTCTACACCCGGCTGGATTTCTTCAGGAAACAGTACGCCACAATCGACGATCAATAGTTTGCCGTTGATCTCGAATACGGTCATGTTCCGTCCGACCTCACCTAGGCCGCCCAGCGGAGTTACGCGCAGGGTGTCTTTGGCCAGTTTCGGCGGGGTGGGTAAGTCAGGGTAAAGAGAATTCACACTCTTATTGTGTCATCTAAAACGCGAAACACCGACCTATTCGCCGGGCAAGGTGAAAATGTTTCAGCATAGACCCAGTTTTTCCATAACTACTTTCAAGGCAAGCACCTTATCCTCTGGCTCTGCCACCAACGGCAGACGAAGTGTCGGCTCAGACAGAACTCCGGCCAAAACGAGGGCGTGTTTCGCCATTACGGCCCCCTGTCCGCCTCCCATAATTGCGTTCACTAGAGGACGTAACTTAGATGTTAAAGCCCGGCCAGTAGCAATGTCGCCCTGAGCCAACGCATCTATCATTTGCCGGTAAAAGGCTGCCCCCACATGCGATACCACCGAGATGACGCCCGTGGCGCCGTGGGTTAGGAAAGAGAAGTTCAACCCATCGTCTCCGCTATAGCAGTCGAGTCCGGTCCGTTCAAGCCTCTCCTGCGCCCGCTCGACATTGCCCGTTGCATCTTTAAATGCTTGTATCTGCTCAATTTGGGCGAGGCGATCTAACGTGTGTTCGCCAATCTCAAGACCGGTACGTCCAGGTATGTCATAGACCATGGCCGGAAGGTCAGTCGAGGTCGCCACTGCGCGAATATGCTGATACACCCCTTCCTGGGAAGGGCGGTTGTAATAGGGAGCCGCAACCAGCAGTCCGTCAGCGCCAGCCTGGGCAGCGCCTTCAGCCATCCGCACCGCGTGGGCGGTGTCATTCGAACAGGCCCCTGCGAATACCACCACGCTAGGATCTACTGCTGCCTTTACAGAACGGATCAGTTCTGCCTTTTCAGGCTGGTGCGTAGTTGGGGATTCCCCGGTGGTGCCAGAGAGCAAGATAGCATCACAGCCGTCTGCTGCAAGTTTCCTGGCAAGGTTAATCGCCGCCTCATAATCCACCTCCCCGTCTTTCTGGAACGGGGTGACCATCGCTGTGGCTAGAGTGCCGAATGTATGAGCTGCCATATCCTTACCCTAAAGTTAACGGGAAGGAAAAACTTTTCGTACCAAAGTGTGGATCTATTTTAGTCTTGCAACTGCGTGTACCAAACGTGTTGCACTAAGGATTGTTCGCCAACCTGGAGCTTTCTACGCACGCCTGCGGGCGCAAATCCGGCCTCGGTATAAAAACTGATTCGCCCAGCATCTCCACCGCTGATCCACACTTGCACCCGCTTCGCTCCGGTGCGTCCAAGCATGTCAGCGCATGCAGCTAGCAACCTGGATCCGTGCCCTTTACCACGTTCCGAGTCAGCCACTTCTAGCGCAACAATCTGCGCCTCTGCCGGATGCTCTTGTAGCGGAGCAGGACCATCCGGCAGAGAGGTTGCCTCCGACAGGTCTTCAGCTGGTGCCAGCGCCGCAAAACCAACAACTTTTGCCCCAGCAATGGCAGTAAGTACCATGTGCCGACCATCAGGCGGATTAGCAATTGATTCTTTCCACGTCCGAGTAAATTGTTCCCGTTTCAAGCTAGCAAGAAGGGCGGGTGATGGATTTTCCAGCACCCCGGCCAGCTCCGTCTTCATTGCCTGCAGATGAATACTGCCAATTGCCTCGGCATCCTCAACTACAGCAGGGCGAACAGAATTGTCCGCGCTCCTCATAGCCCCATCACCTTATCGAGACCAATAGTGAGCCCAGCTAGCCCGCCCACTTTCCGACACGCAAGCATTACGCCAGGCATAAAGGATTCTCGGTCAAAACAATCGGTGCGCAGTACGAGCTGTTCTCCAGGGTTACCGAACAAAACCTCCTGATGAGCATTGAGGCCACGCAGTCGGACTGCATGAACCGGTACGCCTTCATACTTGGCACCGCGAGCGCCCTCGGGGTCCGATTCAGTTGCGTCAGGCACCGGCTTGCCCGCTCTTCCGGCAGAAATCGCCCCCGCGGTAGCAATGGCAGTCCCGGAAGGCGCGTCCACCTTATTCGGATGGTGCATCTCGATAATTTCGGCACTATCGAAGTAAGGTGCGGCTAACTCAGCAAATTTCATGGTCAATACCGCCGACAACGCGAAATTCGGAGCAATCAGAACGTTCTTACCCGCCTGTTCGGCAACCCGGGTAATCTGTTCGTACTTTTCAGGGGTCCACCCCGTGGTGCCCACTACGGAATGTGATCCAGCCCGAAGCGCAGCACTCACAGTATCGAAAGCCACGGCAGGAACCGTGAAGTCCACCGTAACTTCAGCACCCGCCAACGACTGTTCATCGATGGAATCACCCGAATCCAGACGTGCCACTAATTCCATGTCTTCTTGCTGGGAAACTGCCTCACAAACAGTTGCTCCCATGCGCCCGGAAGCGCCTACTACTGCTACTTTGATCATCACTTCACCCTACCTTTGGGCCCACCACTACTTCCACGCGGGCTCCCTCTATGAGATCTCTACAGATCGTGCTAATCTGCTGCGCCGACACTGCCTCTAGCTTTGCCATTGTGTAGTCGTAGGTATCCAGCCGGTGCCTGCCAATCTCAGCCCGCCCTAATCTATTCATCCGGGCCGAAGCAGATTCCATCCCCAAGGCTGTTCCGCCCCGTAGCTGTCCGAGGGCGAGGGCGATCTCCTCTTCCCGCACTCCCCCTTGGGCCATATCTTCCAATTCTCCCAACATTACTTTGCGAACTTCGTCGACCTTGCCGGGCTGACATCCGGCATACATACCGAAGTACCCCGCATCCGCGTACGCCGACTGGAAAGCAAAAGTGGAATATGCAAGCCCCCGCTTTTCCCGTACCTGTTGGAACAGGCGCGAGGACATCCCAGAGCCCAAAATTGTGGAGGCGATCGTTGCGGCATAGCCGCGTTCGTCGCTAATCGAGTAGCCTCGCCCTCCTACCAGTAGGTGTGCCTGTTCAATGGGACGCTCAATGTGCAGTTGCGCTTCTTGGGTCGGACGTACCTCGGTGACCGAGCGGGCCGGCCTGGGGGCATCCTCATCCTCGCCTGACCGATCCGCCCACGCTCCGGATTGCCTGAAGTCATCGACCAATTCGCACAGCTGTTCGTGATTCACATTTCCGGCAGCCGCGATCGTGATTCCAGACGGTACGTAGGTCTGCTGATAATGCTCCCGTACAGCTTCGAGCGGAGTTGCCGTTACCGATTGCGGGGTGCCCCCGATTGGGCGGGCGAGCTCATGACCAGCAAACATGGCACCCGCGAACTTCTCGTGCGCTAAATCAGTCGGGTCATCGGCTGCCATTGCTAGCTCGTCCAGGATAACGGTGCGTTCCATTTCGAAATCGGCACGATCCAGTTTGGCTCTGGATACCATGTCCAAAATAATCTGAAGAGCCATCGGCATATCTGCGGCAAGAACTCGCCCATAATAAGTGGTGTATTCCTTTGCAGTGCCGGCGTTTGATTCGCCTCCAACCCGATCAAACGAGGACGAGATATCTAACGCGGTAAGGTTCTCAGTCCCCTTGAACAGCAGGTGCTCCAAATAATGGGTGGAACCGTAATGGCCTTCAGCTTCGTCGCGGGAGCCTGCTTCTACCCAAGCCCCCAAGGAGACACTCCGAGAGGTGGGCACGTTTTGCGTAATTACGCGCAGACCTCCCGGTAAGATTGTGCGCCTGATCAAGGTCCCGTCCTCAGCAATAGACAGGTCTGCTCCAGGCTGGTTGCAACTGACGCGAGGCAATTCAAAGCTACCGGTATCCATAGGTTTCCTATTCTATTGCCCGGACATAAGTTCACCAACCATTATGAGACAACTCTAACCACCTAGTTGCAGGCGCAACTGTTCACCTTGGGCGATAAGCGTAATTATTCGCCTTCAAACCTAGCTAATACCCATTAGCTGCGGTAGATTTTCTCGCGAGACATAGGTGAATGCTTTTCGGATAGGAGATTAAGTTGAATCAGCAAATATACAAAGCCATCGCTAGAGTCCTAGGAACCATCTTGGTGCTAGTTGGCATAGGAGCAATCGGAGGCGGGCTGTTCCTACACTCCTCTGTTAGCTCACAGCTTTCCGAGCAACAGATAACCATGCCCTCCAAGGAGAATCTAACTACCCAAGAGCAGAAAGATCACCTCCTCCAATATGCGGGCCAGCCTATGGAGGACGGCAACCAAGCCTTCGCTTTCTCGGACTACTACATAAAAGAACACCTGAAGCAGATGGCGGGTGGGAAGAACTACAACGAGGTTTCTGGCGAATACATGAAACTGTCGGCAGATCCCAAGGCTGACCCGCAGAAAGTTGCCAAGCTTCGCGAGCTACGTGCCGACATGTTCCAGGGCAACTCCCTGCGCGGCATGCTACTCAACGCCTACGCTTTTTGGACGATGGGTACCGTGGCCTTCTGGGCAGGAATCGGCTCCTTGATCGTAGGTGCGGGCGCGCTCATCTATTCCTTCCTAGGCAACTCAACAAAGCGCGGCTCTTCTAAAGCTACTGCCTAACTCTGTTAATAAGTTTTGGCCCGCAGCCAGAGGCTGCGGGCCAAAACTTATCTACGGATTATTCCTGGTCGTCCTTCGAACGCGAACGGGACCGGGAACGGTTACGCCGCTGGCGACGCTCCCCCGAACCGTTTTCACGACGACGGCGCCGGCGCGGGCGAGATTCCTCGTCCTTCTTCGGCTCTTCAGACTCTTCAGACTTAGCCTCCGAGTCAGATTCTGCCTCCTCGCCCTCGACAACCGCGTGCAAGGAAAGCTTGCCACGAGCATCGATCTCGGCGATCTCGACCTCGACCTGCTGGCCAACGTTCAACACGTCCTCGACAGAATCGATACGCTTGCCGCCAACCAGGCGACGGATCTGGCTGATGTGCAGCAGCCCGTCCTTACCTGGGGTAAGCGAAACGAAGGCGCCGAAGGAGGTCGTCTTGACAACAGTACCGACGTAGCGCTCTCCGACCTCGGGCAGCTGCGGGTTAGCAATCGCGTTGACCGCGGCGCGCGCTGCTTCTGCGCTCTCGCCATTATCAGAAGCAATGTAGACAGTGCCGTCATCTTCGATGGTCAGCTCGGCTCCGGTGTCTTCCTGGATCTGATTGATCATCTTGCCCTTCGGGCCAATGACCTCGCCAATCTTGTCGACCGGCACCTGGACGGTGATGATACGCGGCGCGGTGGCAGCCAGCTCATCCGGAGTATCGATGGCGGCAGCCATTACCTCGAGGATGTGAAGGCGGGCGTCGCGGGCCTGGCTCAGAGCAGCAGCCAGAACGTCGGACGGGATGCCGTCCAGCTTCGTATCCAGCTGCAGCGCAGTAATGAATTCGCTGGTACCGGCAACCTTGAAGTCCATGTCGCCGAAGCCGTCCTCGGCGCCAAGGATGTCAGTGAGGGCGACGTACTTAGTCTTGCCATCTTCCATAGGCTCGGACATAAGGCCCATAGCAATACCTGCAACCGGTGCGTGCAGCGGAACGCCAGCCTGCATCAGCGACAAGGTGGAAGCGCAAACGGAGCCCATGGAGGTAGACCCATTGGAACCCAGTGCTTCCGACACCTGGCGGATCGCGTACGGGAAGTCTTCCTTGGAAGGAAGAACCGGAACAAGTGCGCGCTCAGCTAGCGCACCGTGGCCGATCTCGCGGCGCTTCGGCGAACCTACCCTACCGGTCTCGCCAGTGGAGTACGGCGGGAAGTTGTAGTGGTGAATGTACCGCTTGTGAGTAACCGGAGTCAGACCATCAATCTGCTGTTCCATGCGGAGCATGTTCAGCGTGGTAACGCCCATGATCTGGGTTTCGCCACGCTGGAAGAGGGCGGAGCCGTGGACGCGAGGCAGGACCTCGACCTCGGCAGACAGGGTGCGGATATCGGTGTACCCACGCCCGTCCATACGAACGCCCTCGTGCAGAGTGCGAGAACGAATAGCTTCCTTCTCGATAGCCTTGAAAGCGGCCTTCAGATCCTTTTCCTGCTCCGGGAACTGTTCTTCCAGTTCCTCCAGGGCGGCATCGCGGATCTCTTCGAGCTTGGCCTCGCGAGGCAGCTTCTCGACGATCGAAATCGCCTCGGGCAGCTTCGCGGATACCTTCTCTTCGACAGCCTTGTACTGCTCGTCCGAGTAATCCTTGAACAGTTCAAATTCGGCGGTGGGCTTGGAAGCCTTGTCGGCAACCTCCTGCTGGGCACGAACGAGCTCACGAATGAACGGCTTCGCAGCCTCGAGTCCCTCAGCAACCACAGACTCGGTGGGCTTGGTGCCACCCGCGGCAATCAGCTCGACCTCGTTCTCGCCGCCACCGGCCTCGACCATCATGATGGCAATGTCTTCTTCCCCGTCAGCGCGGGTAACAACGCGGCCTGCGACGACCATGTTGAAAGTAGAACGCTCCATTTCGGAGAAACGGGGGAAAGCCACCCACTGGTCTTCAATTAGAGCCAGGCGAAGACCACCGATCGGACCCGAGAAAGGCAGGCCGGCAATCTGGGTGGACATAGAAGCAGCATTGATGGCGAGCACGTCGTAGGCGTCATCGGGGTGCACTGCCAGAACCGTCTCGACGACCTGAACCTCGTTACGTAGGCCCTTCACAAACGAAGGACGAAGAGGACGGTCAATCAAGCGGCAGGCCAAGATTGCGTCGGTGCCCGGACGACCTTCACGGCGGAAGAAGTTTCCGGGGATCCGCCCTGCTGCGTACTGGCGTTCCTCGACGTCAACAGTCAGGGGGAAGAAATCAAATTGATCCTTGGGGTGCTTGCCCACGGTGGTAGCGGACAAGATAGCAGTTTCGCCATCGAGGTAAGCCATGGCGGAACCGGCGGCCTGCTTGGCTAGCAGACCGGTCTCAAAACGGATGGTGCGCTTACCAAAGCGACCATTGTCGATTACTGCTTCTGCAGCAGTGATGTCATTTCCTTCAAACACTAAATCGGTTTCCTTCTGTGTAGGTATCGGAGGAACCCACATGGCGGTCATCGATCGAGACTCACGGACCTTACTTCCGGAAGCCACTACCGAAGACCGACGCGACTGGGTTCCCGATAGTTAGTCTAACGGTTAGACTCAGTTTTTTAACTAGTGCCAGAACATATACTTTCGGCCCGAGCTGACGCCCGGGCCGAAAAGAAGACAATCAGTGACGCAGACCGAGGCGCTCGATCAGGGAACGGTAACGCTCGATGTCAACTTCCTTCAGGTATCCCAGCAGACGCTTGCGCTGGCCTACCAGGAGCAGCAGACCACGACGGGAGTGGTGATCGTGCTTGTGATCCTTGAAGTGCTCGGTCAGATCCTTGATGCGCTTGGATAGCAGAGCGATCTGCACCTCGGGCGAACCGGTGTCGCCCTCGTGGGTTGCATATTCTGCAATGATCTGGTCTTTTTCTTCTTTAGTAAGCGACACTTCGTCCCTCTTTCTATATTGTTGTTGCACGGAGCACCGGGGCCCATTCACCCGAGCATGACGCTACCGTGGCCGGCATGACGGCACCGACAATGCTACCAGCTCCAGTTACGGGCTCCCAGCTGCGCGTTCAGTGAGATGAGGCACGCTCTATTTTTCAAAGCAGTCACACCGAATGTTGCCATAGTCCTCATATACCAAGGTACCGACCCGCTCATACCCCTCAGAGAGCAACAGATTCACCATCGGAAGATTCTGCGGGGACGTGTCGACGCGCAAATGCTTTCTCCCTGCCAAAGCAGATGCAAAACGCAGAAATTCCCTAGCGACTCCCCTACCTTGAGCAGACTCGCAAACGGCTAGCCTGTGCAGCACCACCGCCTGTTCTGGAGGGTACCGCCACGCTAAATCCGCGCGAGCAAAACAAGGATCCGACTTCGGGTCAATGCTCATGGTAGCCACCACCTCGCCACCTGTTTGCGCTACATAGCAAATGGAGGCAGCAATATCGTCGGCAACTATCTGCGCATTCGGATAAACCCCCTCTTCCCACTGATCGACACCGATGGCGGCAAGCCTCTTTTGCCCATAAGCAAACATCTGCATCAGCTTCGCCAGGTCGCTCTGGCAGGCCCTCCTAAACGCAATCCGCATACGCACATCGTAATAAAAGTGACCGCCCAACAGAGCGGTCACTTTTATTACGAAGGATTTTACTCAACCTGGAAGGAACCGGTTACCCCCTGGAATTCCGTGTCATGGTTACCCGGCGCCCTCGAAGTGCCGTTGTAAACCATCCTGTAGGTGCCAGGCTCGGCCTCGGTGGTATCCCACTCCATGGTTACCTCAGAGGCAGAAATCCCCTTGCGCTTCCAATTGAACTTTGTAGAAAAGTCCGAATCCTTAGCAACGTCGACCCACTTGTCGCCCTCACGCTTTTGCACCTGTAGGTAGGTGCCCTCATGGCGAATATTCACGTTCGGGTGAGATCCCTGGAATACAGCCTTTACCACGTCACCCTTGCGGTAATTGCCACGCACCGGGATCAACACGTCCCCGTACTTGTGTGTTCCGGGAGTATCGTGCAAAACCTTGCCATACGCCGAGTAAACGAACGGGCGAATCTTCGGAGCTGTACCAACCACCTCAGCGCCACCTTCCTTGAAGGACTTCCCCACCGCGGCCAAGGCCTGGTTTAGGGCAGGCACGGTGTAACGGCCGTAAATGGTCGCGCCGCCCTCGTAATTCTGTCTGTCGTATTCCCACGGAGTAGTGAAGTAGTGCCCGTACGCATTAGCGGCAGAAGAGACCATTACCTTATCTACCGTGGTTCCTGCAGATTTTGCGAAAGCTTCACGCATGAGCACGCCGGATGCGGAAGTAACCTCGCCGGGCATGCCCAGGATGTAGTGGTCACCAATGCGCAGAACCTGTACAGGAAGTACGCCCTGCACGGAATCCACCATGCCAGATTCGAACAGTACCTTCTTCGGGCCCTGACAATCCTTCAGGCCGGGAGTTGCATCGTAGGTGGTCTTAGTCAACGAATCCATGAGCTCGTTCTTATCCAAGCCCTCACCCAAGAAGGTGACACCGCCGCCACCATCTTCTTCAGAACCAGAGCCAAAGGGAGCACCAACAATTGCGCGGCAAGTCTTCTCTTCCTTACCGGTAGTAGAAAACTCTGGGGCCACCTTCTGGTTCTGCATATCGACCCACATCATGCGGTAGTCAACAGTGGTGTTGTCGTCTACTGCCAACTTCTGCAGCGACCTCTCGGCGCCGTCATGGATCCGCTTGCCCATGATCTCTACGCTCTTGAAAGGATCCGAGGAGGGGCCGGTGGCCGGCTTCAATCCAAGGTTAGGCGTCTGATCGCCACCGTTGGAATAAACGTAGGCAGCCACCATCGAGGGCGAGTCTAGCTTGGTGTAGTCCACGCCTGCTTCCTTGACCTCGTCTAGGTACTCGGCATACCCCTTGTTGTCCGAAGAAATCAGTTTGTTTTCAGTGGGAAGGGTGGTTGCGTGGGTTGCCATCCAGTTGACAAAACCAGTGACTTTGCCATCCCGAGAGATAGCCATCGTATCGGAGCGCGAGTCGCGATCGCCCGGCAGCTTGTCACGCAGTTCCTTCGGGTTATTCATGAAGGCGTCCATGGACCGGTTTACGCCTGCATCTTCTACCTTGTCCGAACCGAAAGATACCTGCGAGGGCGCCAAGTCGGCCTCGGCACGATCAATAGCCTTGGCAAAACCGTCAACGGTGGCGTCAAGTGATTGCTTGTGCACGCCCATGGTGGTGATGTTGTAGAGCGAGTAATCAGTGGTGCCGCCGGGAGTGGAATGAGTGTGGGTAGCGGCGATCAGAACGTTACCGTCGTTGTACTTGTCACCGTACTTCTCCCGCAGCTTCTTCAGCAGCAACTCGCGCTCCAGGTTGGTACCCGAAAGCATGTCGCCAGATAGGAAGACAACACGTTTGTTCGTCTTGGGGTCGACGATCACGTAGGCGCGCGCGAATTGGCGAGAGTGAATTCCGGCGCTCTTCTGGCGCGAATCACCGTAACCCATCATGCCGTTTTCGCCCGGCTCACCTGTCATGTCGGCCATTCCGCGCCCGGCTAGGAAGGAAGGTTCTTCTGCCGAAGCTGTCTTAGGAGCAAGGGATCCTACAGCGGCCATCGACAGCGCCATAGAAATCCCAAGCAGTGCGGATGTAAATCTTCTACGCATAAAAAATCCTTAGATGAGATTGGGATCTTCAATGCGACTATATGAAAAACCGCGGGTTACCACAGGTTAAATATTTTAACTTTTTCGCACCATTTTGGGCTTTAAGGGCGGCCGACGTAAGTCGCACCGGCCTGAAACAGAGAAATAATCACAGAAAAAGATTAAAATATTTTCCTCTATTTCCAATGGTGTCTAAGATTTACAGTTTCAAAATTTTCTTGTAATCCTTGACACACCTATTTAGCTGTTACTGCCTCGGGCGCGATACGACCAGTGGGAGGCGCTCCCAGAACCCTGGCAGCTTCCAGCAGATCTTCGTCCATTCGCTCCAGCAGTTCTTCCACAGAGTCGAACTGCTGCATCGGCCTGATCCGAGCAACGAAATCTACCGCTATATCTTCTCCGTACAGATTCAAATCCGAGCGGCCAAGCACGTGGGCTTCGACTGTACGCACTTCCCCATCGAACTGTGGATTGGTGCCAACCGAGATGGCAGCAGGGAGCATCTCGCAGGCGGGCGCTTCCGGGATTTGCCTCACTATCAAGCCGGCATATACTCCGTCTGCCGGGACAAACCCGACTCCCCTGGAGTTCAGATTCGCGGTGGGGAAACCTAGTTGGCGCCCTCGCTTAAAGCCGTGTTCTACCCTGCCGCGCAGTCGGTAGTTACGTCCCAAAATCCTATTGGCAAGAGTTACGTCACCAGCGGCCAGCGCCTGCCGGACCCAGGTGGAAGACCATCGTCTGCCTTCGAAGGATTCCACATCTACTATTTCAGTAACGTCGAATCCGAACCTATCGCCCAATTCGTGCAAGGTCTCTACCGTGCCGGCGTTGTTTCTACCGAAACGCATATCCTCGCCTACGACGACTTCCGCCACCCCAAGCCCATCGACGAAGAATTTCTGCACAAAATCGTAAGGGGTCAAAGAGGCTAGTTTCAGGTCGTAGTTCACGACCAGCACCGCGTCAACGCCGAGGGCGGCTATCTGCCCCAGCCGATCTGACAACGGCATGATCAGTTCGATCCCCTCGGGACGGTGTACTACCGCGGGATGGGGATCAAAAGTAACTGCTACCGACAGCACCCCGAGCCGTTGTGCATCACGTACGGCGGTAGTAAGGATTTTCTGGTGCCCGCGATGGACACCATCGAAGATACCTATAGTTGCAACCGATTCGATGTCAGTAGGGACTTCGTCCAAGCCGTGCCAGACTCGCATTTTACTTTTCTTTCGCCTGCCCTCGAAGACCTAGTTCTTTTCTTCCTGCCGGCGCTACTCCCATGGCTCCCCGTACCTTATGCGAGGTCGAGTGGGAGGTGTGTCCGCCTTTGCACTTACCGCCGCAAGAGCAGCCGTTCTTCTCGTCAGCCATTGGATCCTTCCTGTGGAATTACCGTCTTCGGTTGGAGGCGCCAGCCGTCGCCCTGCGCACTTAATGTTGCCATACCTACGAGCTTGTTTGTTCCATCCAGCATTGCCCAGGTGCCTTCTGCGCCCTCGGCAACGTGGAGGCGCCGTCCGCAGCGGACATCTTCCACGTGTTGCGGGCTCAAAACCATGGTCCGGAAGAACCACGCGGCGACCTCGGACAGTGAAATGGTTGGCAATTCGCCATCTACAAGTGCATCCGAAAGCTGCACTGCCTGATCTAGGGTAAAGCCGCCTACGCGAGTACGCCTCAGATAGGTTAGGTGCGCCCCGCATCCAAGTGCCTCCCCCAGATCTCTTGCAAGAGCACGAATGTAAGTTCCGGAAGAACAAGTCACCCTTATCGAAATGTCCGTGACGGGAACTTGGGCGCGCACCTGTTGAGGCTCAGAGGTTAATTCCAGTTCATCTATGGTTACCGGGCGCGCCTCGAGGGCGACTTCTTTGCCTTCGCGGACGAGCTCATAGGAGCGTTTACCCTGCACTTTTATAGCTGATACCGCAGAGGGCACCTGCATTATATTGCCTCGGAGGCGGCTTGCAGCATTTTCTATCTGCTCTGCAGATAGCCTTGCTCCCAGTGCCTGGGTAACTTCTCCGGAGGCGTCCTCCGTGGTTGTGCTAATGCCGAAGCGGACGCGGGCAAGATACTGCTTATCCGCGCCCGTAAGGTAGCGCAACAGTTTCGTTCCGGCGCCTACCGCCACCACCAAGGCTCCTGTTGCATCGGGGTCAAGGGTTCCGGCGTGGCCCACTTTGCGGGTGCAGGCTAGCCTGCGTACAGCCGATACGACATCGTGACTAGTACATCCGGCGGGCTTATCAATTACGACAAACCCGGGAGCAGCCGGATGCTGCCCCCGGGGTACTTCGAGGCGCATTACTTAGTCCTCGTATTCCTCGTCTTTGACGCGCGGGGCCTTATAGGGGTCAGGGTCAGAAGCGTAAGACTTTCCCTGAGCAGCCTGAGCAATCTTGGCGTCACGGTCGCGGGCGGCTGCTAGGGCCTCCTCGATCGAAGCCGCGGCTTCAGGCAAGGCATCGGGAATGAACTCTAGGGTCGGCGTAAGCCGGATACCCAAAGCTTTTCCAACCTCGGAACGTATTAGCCCCTTAGCGGATTCAAGCGCGGCGGCACTTGCCGAACGGGAAGCCTCATCGCCGAAAACGGTGTAAAAAACCGATGCGTGCTGGAGATCTCCGGTTACACGGCAATCCGTAATTGTCACGAAACCGATCCGCGGATCCTTGATGCGCCTTTCCAATAGACGCGCCACGGTCTGTTGGATCCGGTCCGCTACCTTCCGCTGACGTGCTTCATCTGCCATATTTTCCTCCCAAAGAGGGCGGGCCGAAGCCCGCCCCTGGTGGTATTAGTCGCGAGGCTTCTCGCGCATTTCCCAAGTTTCGATAATGTCGCCGACCTGGATGTCCTTGTGGCCAAGAGTGATACCGCACTCGTAACCGTCGCGGACCTCAGTCACGTCATCCTTCTCGCGACGCAAAGAGGCAATCTCAAGGTCGGGGGCTACTACTACCGAGTCACGGATCAGACGAGCCTTAGTGCCTCGCTTGATCTTGCCAGAACGGACGATCGAACCAGCAATATTGCCGAACTTACCGGACTTGAAGACCTGCAAGATCTCGGCTTTACCGAGTTCAACCTCTTCATAGATCGGCTTCAGCATGCCCTTCAGAGCATTCTCGACGTCCTCGATCGCAGCGTAAATGACCGAGTAGTACTTGATGTCTACGCCCTCGGAATCAGCCAACTCTGCCACACGTTCAGCCGGACGGACGTTGAACCCGATAATAACCGCGTTGTCGACGGTTGCCAGGTTTACATCGTTCTGGGTAATTGCACCTACGCCACGGTGAATGATGCGCAACTGTACTTCGTCAGAAACCTCGATCTTGAGCAGCGAATCTTCAAGTGCCTCGACAGCACCAGAGACGTCACCCTTGATGATGAGGTTGAGAGTCTCAACCTTGCCTTCCTTGAGTGCTTCATCGAAGTCTTCAAGCGAAATCCTCTTGCGGCGCTTAGCCAGCTGTGCTTGCCTCTCGGCAGCTTCACGCTTGTCTGCAATCTGGCGCGCAGTGCGATCGTCGGGGGCAACCAGGAACGAGTCGCCTGCTCGCGGCACGGAGGTCAAACCTAGTACCTGTACTGGGCAGGACGGGCCCGCTTCCTTTACGGAATTGCCGCGATCATCGAACATTGCGCGGACGCGCCCGTGTGCATTTCCGACAACCAGTGCATCGCCAACGCGCAATGTACCGCGCTGCACGAGCATGGTTGCAACAGCACCGCGCCCCTTGTCCAGGTTAGCTTCAATGGCAGTGCCACGAGCTTCAGCATCCGGATTCGCCTTGAGGTCGAGCGCTGCGTCGGCGGTAAGCAACACAGCTTCCAGTAGTTCCTGAATGCCGGTGCGCTGCTTCGCCGAGATGTCTACAAACATCACGTCGCCGCCGTATTCCTCAGCAACCAAGTTGTATTCGGTGAGCTGGGCGCGAATCTTGTCAGGCTTAGCCTCGGGCTTATCGACCTTGTTGACGGCGACCACGAT
Source organism: Winkia sp. C0117E2 (assembly GCF_056590455.1). Taxonomy (NCBI): domain Bacteria; kingdom Bacillati; phylum Actinomycetota; class Actinomycetes; order Actinomycetales; family Actinomycetaceae; genus Winkia; species Winkia sp. C0117E2. Next base: position 359,706 of record NZ_JBWPWD010000001.1, read on the forward strand.
AGGCACATCTGCCGACTGGGCATGGTTAATCGCTTCAACAGTCTGCGGCATGACGCCGTCATCTGCTGCAACCACGATGATCGCAATGTCAGTGGACTGCGCGCCACGTGCACGCATAGCCGTGAATGCTTCGTGACCAGGCGTATCGATGAAGGTAACCGCACGGTCTTCGTCATTCAACGAGACCTTCACCTGATAGGCACCAATGTGCTGGGTGATGCCTCCGTGCTCGCCACCGACAACGTCGGTGTGGCGGATCGCATCCAGCAGCTTCGTCTTACCATGGTCTACGTGGCCCATAACCGTGACTACCGGGGGTCGGGGCACCATGTTATCGATGTCATCGGCTTCCTCGGCCTCCAGGTCGATGTCGAAGGATTCGAGCAGTTCGCGATCCTCGTCCTCGGGAGAGACGATCTTCACTACGTAGCCGAGTTCAGCACCAAGAGCCTCGAAGGTGTCCTGGTCCAGCGACTGGTTAGCAGTCACCATTTCACCAAGGTGGAACATAACGGTGACCAGTGCGGCGGGATTTACGTTGATCTTGTCAGCGAAATCAGCCAGCGAAGCGCCGGAACGGATCCTGATCTCGGTGCTTCCATCCCCGCGAGGTACCTGAACGCCACCAATGGTAGGAGCCTTCTGTTCGAATTCCTGACGCTTGGCGCGCTTAGACTTACGGCGCTTAGAGCCGCCTCCGCGACCGAACGCACCTTGAGTCGAGCCGCGGCCACCGCGGCCTCCACGAGGACCACCGAAGCCACCGCGAGGACCACCGGAACCACCACGGCCACCACGACGGGAGTCCCGGTTTCCTGGCTTGCCGTTCTGGCCGGCGCGAGCCTGCGCCTCTGCCAACTTGGACCGTTCCGGCATCATGTTCGGATTCGGCCTCGGACCGGACGGGCGACGATTCTTCGCACCGCTTCCCGGCTTGTTAGAGCGGCCACGGCCACCCGGCTTCGGCATTCCCTGAGCCGATGCGTAGGGGTTATTGCCAGGACGCGGTCCAGGCCTGGGCCCGGGACGACGCGATCCACCCGGACGCGGCATTCCCTGGGAGGAAGCAAATGGGTTGTTCCCTGGACGCGGTTCATGCGCCTTCTGGGCAGACTTAACGGCTGCCTTCGGGGTTGGAATGTGGGCGCCAGGTTTAGGCGCAGCCTTCTTTGCTGCTGCCGGTTTCGCCGGTGCCGGTTTAGCTGCCGGCTTCTTAGCTGCTGGCTTAGGGCCGGGCTTGGCGGCAGGCTTGGGTGCAGCCTTCGGCGTACCCTTGGCATTTGCTGCCGGTTTAGCTGCTGGCTTCGCTGGCGCTTCAGCCTTTGCCTTTGGCGTTTCCTTCTTGGTCTTCGGGCCCGGCTTAGGTGCCGAGCTGGCAGTAGCCTTCTTGGCAGCAGCCTTAGGAGTAGCTGCCTTCTTCGTTGTCTTTGTAGTCTTCTTTGTTCCCTTGGCAGCGGGCTTCTTTTCGTCTTCGACGCCCTTCGGGAACTGTTCTCGGATCCGGCGCACTACAGGCGCTTCAATGGTAGAGGAAGCAGACTTCACAAATTCGCCCTGCTCCTTGAGGATTCCAAGAAGATTCTTAGAGGTGGTACCGAGCTCTTTCGCAAGCTCATGCACGCGCAGTTTTGCCACAATTCTCCTGTCTGGGTCCGCCCCAAACAGGACGGACAATTTACTTTTGCTGGCAGCTCATCGCTGGGTACTCATCGGGTGCCCATCAGCTTCCAACCCGCTTTCGTCTCGTGACCCAAGGACCTTACCGCCCTGAGTGCCCTCTTGATTAGCCCACAGCTGCAACCCTAGTGAGCGCGAATCAACCTTTACGGCAGTTCGCAATGCCCTGGGTATCGCACCGGTCTTTACAGCCCGCTGCAGACACATTGGATCCGGGTGAATCCAAGCGCCCCTGCCACTGTGCGCCACCGGGGAACAAACTACTGCTTGCTTCCCGTCTTGAACCAGGCGGACCATTCGGTCCCGTGAATCCCGGCTCCTACAACCCACACACGTGCGGTCCCGTTTCCTGGAAGCGCCGTTCGCAAGTATGCATACACGACCTAGTTTAGCGGTCATTCGGCCGAATCTACAGGCGACCCAGTACCGTCAATGTGTGTATCTGGTCTCGATTCTGAGGACGCAAGAGGGGTACCCAACTCTTCAGTATCTGCCTTTATGTCGATCTTGCACCCGGTTAACCTGGCAGCAAGTCGGGCATTCTGCCCCTCTTTACCGATCGCTAGTGAGAGCTGGAAGTCCGGGACGAGCACTTTTGCCATAGCCTCACTATTCGGGGCCATGGTGACAGATGACACACGCGCAGGTGAAAGCGCGTTCGCTACAAACGTAGCCATATCGTCAGAATAATCGATAATGTCAATCTTTTCGCCGCCAAGATCACTCATCACGGCTCGCACACGTGCACCCATCGGACCAATGCATGCGCCTTTAGCGTTGACTCCCTTTTGCAGTGGCTTTACCGCTATCTTGGTCCGGTAGCCCGCTTCCCTAGCAATGGATTCGATTTTTAGCCCACCATCGGTAAGCTCGGGCACTTCGCGTTCAAAAAGACGCCTAACTAGTTCGGGGTGACGGCGAGACAGTTCGATGCGGGCGCCCTTCTCTGTGCGAATCGCACGGACCACATACGCCCTAATAAGCGTGTTGTGCGTGAGCTTCTCGCCAGGAATTTGTTCGCCCTCGGGAAGGATGGCCTCGTAGTCCCCCACCTTCACCGTAACAATGTGTGGATTACGGGACTGCTGCACGCGGCCAGCAACAACAGTTCCGGTCTTGTCAGAGAATTCGCCCAAAACCTGGGCATCCTCGGCCTCACGCAGACGCTGCACGATCATAGAGCGGGCTACAGAAGTAGCGATACGCCCAAACCCCGAGGGCGTGTCATCAAATTCCCCGATGGGGTTTCCGTCCTCGTCCTCTTCGGTGGCCATCACAATGACGTGACCATGCTTGTCGATTTCGACTCTGGCTTTTGGAAGAGCACCAGGAACGTTGTGGTAGGCCTTTAGCAGCGCGTCCTCGATAGCCTCTACAAGCTGGTCCAGGCTAATGCCGCGCTCATTTTCGACGGCGCGCAGAGCGCTCATGTCAATGTCCATCAAAGTCCTTCCTAAAAGAACATCACTACGGTGCGAGCCGCCGTGATATCTGCTCTTGCCACTTCCCGGAGCCCATCCGAAGTCTTAATCTGAATCGGATCAGGACCAGCTTCCACAAGTTTACCCGCCAAGGTAGCATTTCCCACCTCAAGCTCGACGTGTTGGCCGAGCGCGCGACGAAAATCTCGATCGTCATGGAGTTCCCGCTCTGCGCCTGGAGTAGTTACTTCTAGCGTGTATTGGCCAGCAATCGGATCAAGATCGTCAAGAATTTTTGAGATTTTATGGGTAGCTTCGGTAAGCGCCTCAGAATCAACAGCTCCTGGCCCGTCTATCAGGTCGACAACTACCCGCAAACGCGAGTGTCTGCCGGCGGGGATCTTCGCTACTTCCATTACCGTTAGTTCGAGCTCGCTAACTTCCTGGATGAATCGCTGCCGAAGTGATTCGAACTGATCCTTTTGCAAGACGCCTCCTTCAAGATTTTTCTACCTCAATCCTACCCGTGCGATGATGGCGGCATGAAAAAAATTCTTGCTACCTGCCTTTGCTTCGGCACAGCGCTGATAACTCTGTCTGGATGCAATCTCCGTGTTGATACAGGTATTCCGCCTCTTCCGGACCTTTCTATCGATCAGGTAGCTAGAAATAATGCTGCGGAGTGTGAGCAAAATTTCGGCCAAGCAATCAACGCTAGCGGGCTTACTAAGAAGCACTCGGCGTGGGCTAGTTATGCCGCATCGGCTGCCAAAGAGCGGCTAGACGCATTCGGCGGAGTGTGGAAGGGATGGCCAGGACAGCGCCCTGAGGGCGGGGCTACACCGCCGCCAACTGCAGCAGCTCCTTCCGATAGCAAGGACCTCCTAGCCGAGTACTCCCGCTGCGCTGCACAGGCCGAAGTGGATGCCGGCGCAGTCAGCGATGCCTTGCTGGCAAAGATGCTACTATCCGCCTCAGTAGCCCGCTCCCTGGAAGGGGCAGAGCTAGCTCGAGCCGAAAAAGTTCCTTTTGAGCCTACCAAGGTTTCCCAATCACAAGCGCTCCGCCTTAACAGGAAAACAGGCAAGTACAGCACAGATTCCTCTAAATCTCCCCGCACGAACGCATCCGCCCCATCCGCCTCGGCTAAGGCTAACCAGCTTCCCAAGGACTTGTTAGCTGGCCTAGACGCGTCCCGCTACCAACTAGAGTGGGCTGCCGCCAACAGCGAAGACCTCCCAACCGATTCTCTAACTCAAGCCGCTGAATATTTAGCTAGCGAGGTCGACGCCTTAGCGGCTGCCGGAGCACCCGATAGCCGCCAGGTATCCTACCCCACCACTAGCAGCGCTAAGGAGTGCGCACAGGCTGCCCTGCAGAATGCAGGCGCGTGGCAGCTAGAGCTAGCACCTACAGCCCTTTACCCGCACCTGCAGCTAGCAAATACTCTTGACCGCATTTACGGGGCAGACGTAGCACTATCGGCCAATAAAACGGCACTCCCGTATTTGAAACAGGGGAAAGCCGATGGCGGGCAGACTAAAAGCGCGAAGTAGGCACCTAGGAAGACCTTGCCCTGGACTACAGTCACCGAAGGCAACAATTCATATCTAGTTTCCATACAGCAACATATCGAGGCTGCCGTTTTACTCCCTGCTACTAACAGATCAGCATTTCCAGCTCCCCTTATTTCTAATTTTATTTTCAAATAGATCCTCCGATAGGCAGGGAGTTTCACACTTTTCCCTAAAACCGTGGCAACAACAATCGTTTTGTCTCCGCCCCAGACGCACCTTAAGCAGCTAATGGAGCTAATCTAGGTGCACTCTCCAGCAGAGATTTTAATGCCCACCTACCCGCCAATAGGCGATGTTAACTACCACCTCGACCGGCCAATACTAATTTGCCAACATTTAATCCACCTACGCAGGTGCACTTATACTCTAACTTCTAAGAGCTGACACTCTATTTATGAGATCTATCGCCACCTATTTTTACAAGGGGGCTAAATTTTAAATCACGTAAATAGGGGCACTATCGCAATCAGTTCTGATAACCGCGCGTGGAGTCCTCAAACTGCCTATTAGTAAGGGAATAAGAATGAGCAATAAAAAGTTCTTCAGGGCCACTACCCCGCTAATCGCACTAATGATGATTTCGTTGGCAGGCTGCTCGAACACTCCGGCAGAGCCGAAAAATACAGAAAAGCCAGCTGATTCAGCACAATCTGCACCTGCGAGTCCGACACCAACGCAAACTCCAAAAAATAACACTAGCAAGGTACCAACTAAGCCCAAGCCTAAGAAAGAGAAAACTGTCAAAGCTCTTACGCAGGCTTCCCCATTAACTCCAACTCAAGATGCAACTGTTGGGAACATCTACAGGGCATTGCAAGGCGCAACTAGAACGCAACGACAGGTAGTAGCAGAAGTTGCGTCATCTGCTCCGGTACAGAATTTGGTTGCCAAACGGTCGCGCGCGGTACCTAAGGTGAGCGTACCCAAGACACAGGCTGCACGCCCAACCAATACCGTGGCTTCTACCCCATCAGTGTCTCCTACCACCACAGTTACGCCGGAAGCCAATATTAAGCCTGGAAGTGCAGTAAGGCCGACCGGGGATACCAACCCGAGCACAGTAACGAAGCCGGGCACAGATACCAAGCCGGGCGATACCCACAAGCCGGACACCCACCCAGGCACCGACACCAAACCAGGCACCGACACCAAGCCGGGCGATACCCACAAGCCGGACACCCACCCAGGCACCGACACCAAACCAGGTACCGACACCAAACCAGGGACCGACACCAAGCCGGACACCCACCCAGGCACCGACACCAAACCAGGTACCGACACCAAACCAGGGACCGACACCAAGCCGGGCGATACCCACAAGCCGGATACCAAGCCGGGCGACACCCACAAGCCGGACACCCACCCAGGGACCGACACTAAGCCGGGCGACGCCCACAAGCCGGACACCCACCCAGGCACCGACACCAAACCAGGGACCGACACCAAGCCGGGCGATACCCACAAGCCGGACACCCACCCAGGCACCGACACCAAGCCGGGCGATACCCACAAGCCGGACACCCACCCAGGCACCGAAGTAAAGCCAGGCACAGAAGAAACTCCTAGCATCGGATCTCAACCGGATGTGGGGACGAAACCTGATCCCAAAGCTCGCATCGAAGCAGAGGCTCGTTTAAAGGCCGCTCAACAGGTTAAGAGTGAAGCAGAGAGTGCCCTTAAGGCTTCTCAAGTCATATCCGCTGGCGCAGACCAAGTATTAACTAAGGCACGCGCTGACTTGGAGGCAGCTCAAGCCAAACTTGGAGCTGCCCAGGAAGAACTCGGTGGGGCAAAGGCTCGACTAGCAGCTGCTCACAGCAGCATTCCGACAGACGCCGTGGCAAGGGCAGAAAAAGCTGCTAAAGATGCTACCGAGAGGTTGAACGCAGCTCGCGCTAAGGCAGAGGCGGCACAAGCAGTCGCGACTACTGCTGCTGCTAACACCGCGACGGCTCAGGATGCATATACCAGCGCCCTCAAGGCTCTCAAAGATGCTGAAGCAGCTTCCGCCGAGGCAAAGCGCTTTGATTGGGAGAAGATGTCCGAAGCTCAGCGTCTAGACTATGTGAACCACCGAGTCGCTGAGATGACCAACGAATACCGCAGCCAGGGAGGCCTTGAAAAGCTCCCTATGGTCAAGCGATACAACGCTCTAATGACTGAGTTCGCAAACTGGGTTGCCGAAGACCCGAAGGATGCACAGGGTAACGACAGGCGTCTAAACCACATACCCACTGTGGACGAGAATATTCCCGGGGCTACCCGTGAGGATAAGGAGCGGTTCCTGATAACTCGGACTTTGGGAGACGACCAGATATACGCAGCTGCTGAAAACATGTCATATAGAAGTGGCTACGGGGTCGACAGCCAAGAGACTGCAGATGCACTGGCAAAATCGATATTCACTGGCCTGACAAATTCCAAGGGACACAATAGGAATTTCCTGAACCCATCAATCAATGCCGCGGGTTCCGGTCTGGGATATAACAAAGCAACCGGCGTATTCATCTATATTTGGCGCGGTCTTGGTTTCGCACAACCGAACCAGCCAGTGGATGTGTATACAGTAGCTTCAACCAAACATTTGGCGGGATCTGATGCTATTGCGGGGGTTTCCTATAAAGATAACCGGTACGTGCTTGCTGGCGACTACAAGAACAACAAGACTTCAGCGGACTACCAGAAGATCAAGGCCCCGCTCTCCGAGGGACTGACCGGTACGCTAGCTACTGCCCCAACGACAGATGGTGGAATAGACACCGCTGATGCCCAGGAAAAGGTAGCCGCCGCACAAGCACAGCTCGACTCTGCTAAGCAAAAAGAAGTCAAAGCCGTTGAAGCCGCTACCGTCGCAAATTCTGCAGTGGAGAGCGCTACTACTGCAGCGAATTCTGCCAAGGCAGACCTCGAAAGCAAGACGCAGCAAGCTAACGAAGCTCAGGCTGCACTAATAACCCAGGCACAGACTGCGGTGGATGCCGCTCAGAGCAGGGTTACCACTGCCCAGAGTAGCGTAGAGGACGCTAAGAAGGCGCTAGGCGCTGCAGAAACTAACAAGCAGGCTGCAGATGCAGTGGTAAAGGCAAACACTGCCAAACTTGCCGAAGCAGAGGCTAACGTTGCAACAGCCGAAAAGGAGGTTGCAGCTACCACAAACTAAGCTGCCTGCCACCTCATGGGTCCCGGCCTTATTAGCCGGGACCCATGAGTTTATAAATCTATTGTGGTACCGGGGCGCAAAACAACGACAATACAAAGCTGCTACCCCTCCATTCCTCCGTCAACACAAGGGCGTGCGAGAGATGGTTCAAGCTCAAAATGGCATCGTAGCTACGTGCTCCTGCAGTTTTAGCCTCACACTGTAAACAGCTAGTGCCCCCACAAATTAGGTGAGCCTGGCTGCCACAAGCAGCCTCGGAAACATGCTACTCCTGCACACGAATTAGGGTCTTAGTCCCCTACGACGGCGAATTACGATGGCGGTTATAAAACCACTGAGACAAACCTCCGAGAAATGATCCCTGTAGCTGGGGATAAAAAACAATTCTTCCTAGAAAATCTTGACGAAACCCATCGCGAGAACATAACAATGCCACCTGGTTGTCACCCGGCGGCTCTGGAGAATGGAGTTTTGAGACGGTGGTTCTGACTGGTATCTAAGTATTCCTAGCTCTTCCCATCTCTAGGGTAGGAGTCATTGAGTCGATCGACTACCTACTTAACAAAGGGGAACGCTAGCCGCGGGCTGGCAAGCCCAGTCCCCCAGGTTCCTCTAACAAAGTAGAGACAGTGATTATGGAAACGATTTCGAAGGGAAGGAGCATCAGTAACCTCCCACGCATCTTTACGGAAAGGATTCAGTCCTATTAGCCGATGAGCATCGCGCCGAAACAGCACGCGCGGGGGCAAACGCAGCACAACTAGCGAAGGTTTTAGGAACCTCCAAAGTTTCCATATCCCGCCGCTGGCGCGGCGCGGTTGCGTGGTCCTTGGATGAATTGGACGTCGTAGCTCGGTATCTCGAAGTGCCGCTTTCGGCGCTATTAAAGAAAAATGCCCCGGCGCATGGCCGGGGCGAAGAGCTCCCGCGGTTGGACTCGAACCAACAACCATACGATTTTAAACCCAGGGTGTAGCCTCACACCTTCAGAGCCCTAAACCTCTTCCTACCTGGCCTAACACTGATGTATCGTCTCGACGTGAAATCAAAGTGACGTTTTATTGACGTTTTATTGACGGAGAACCAAAAATTTTCGTGGCTGTATTTGCCATTTATGACGAGATTACTGACTACCGTGCAAGTGGCAAAAATACTCTCCTGTTCCGTGCGCACGCTCCAACGGTGGCGCGAAATGGGGACTGGGCCCATATGGGTAAAACTAGAAAACTCGACCGTCCGATACGAGTACAACCAAGTATTAGATTGGATCGAGAGTCAAAATGCCTAGGCCAAAAACAAACCCAACAGACTATAGCGAAATCAAGTTCCGCAAGGCCGGACCCGCATGGGATGCCGTCTGCTATTACACTAATGAGCTGGGTACCTACAAGCGGGTTACCGCACGGGGCAAGACCAAAGGGGCGGCCCGGGCCAGACTGGAAGAAAAACTGGCCCCAAAGCCCCACCTTTCGGGGGTGCAGGCCCCTAAAACCTTAGATGAGCTCATTGGAATTTACGTGCGCTCTCTAACCGGCAGGGTTAGCCCACAGTCCCTAGAAACCTACAACACTCTGGCGAAAAGTACAGCCCACTATATTGGGCCGCTCCCGCTAACGGCGGTGAACACCCCCGAGCTGCAAACCCGCCTAGATGTCGTCGTAAACGCCGGGATGGTCAAGCGGGCGAGAGAAATCCGCTCGCTAGTATCCAGGGCCCTAAAATACGCGACCAGGCGCGGGTGGGTAGAGCGCAACTTTGCTGCTGATACCGAAGTAACCGCCCCCAGAAAGGGGAAGATACGCACACTTGAAATGGAAGAAGTCGCCAGACTACGCACCCTAGTTCCCTCGGTGCGGGCCAGGTCAACGCAAGAAGACCACCGGGCGCAAAACTTCGTTAGTTTATGCTTTACGTCATCTCTGGTTACGACATCCACCGTGGCCTCCATCTGTGTTGCCAGATAAATAATAGCCTGCTCTAGGCTAACTGAGCCCGCATCTTCCAGCAGGTACCTACGAGGCTCTTATGGGATCAGCGTGTAGGCCATAGGAGGCCTGCGCCTTAGTTTTGGGAATGTTTATGCAGGCCGCGCTCCGATAGTGTGCTTTGGTTAGGGTTCCCTAACTAATCCCATTATCTTCCATGAGAGGAGTCTTTGTGCGAAGAAAAGCAGGAGCCGTATTGGCCCTGGGCGTTATCGCCTCACTTAGCTTTAGCAACGTTGCTTTGGCTACGGACAAGGCCGAAATTGACCCCACCTTGCGTGAGTGTATCTCGGTGCAATTAGGCCGGGGCCAGTACGGGACAGTAACCGCTGAAGACCTGGGCAAGATCACTGAGCTGAAGTGCGCAACTTTGGCCGATCTTGACAAACTGGAAAACCTGACCAGTTTCGAATTCGAACCACACCGGATGAATCCCCCAGGCATTTCCGGCAAGTTTGCGTCTCTAGCCAAGCTGAAGAAACTAAAGAAGCTCTCCCTGCGTGATGCTGGAGTGAAAAACCTTAGCTTTCTCTCTTCTATGACGCAGCTGGAAGAGTTAAACCTGAACAGCTATGACACGGCTATAGAAAAGTACGGGCAGATTTTCTCTAACGAGATCCGCGACATCACCCCACTAGCCCCACTAACCAACCTGAAGGTGCTAAAGGTCAACAATGCTCTGCTGCGCGACATCTCTACTGTGAAGAAGATGCCGAAGCTAGAAGAACTCGACTTAGGGCACGTACGCGGGGTTAGCAAAGAAGATAGCTCTTATAAGCTCCGCGATATTAGTGCGCTGGCAGGGCTTACTAACCTGCGCAAACTTAACATTGAGCACAACGCGGTCGCAGATCTTAGCCCACTAAAAGGGCTCAAGAAGCTGGGCTACGTCAACTTCAACAACAATCGTGTCATCGACATGGCCCCGGTGTGTCATGTATCCGATATTGCCGCCCGCGAGCAGGTCGCCTCCATGACGGTGAAGATGGGCAAGCTAGTGCCTCCGTCGGATTGTTCGGGCCCGCTAGACATCGATAAGCAAAACGACTACCACTCTTTACCACATGAGTTTAAGACCGAGGGCGAAGTGGATACTTTTGCTTTCTCTTCAGGTAAGTCGGGGCAGTCGGGCTTCAACGTAAAGGTCACCTACACCGTAAGTCAGACCAAGCCGGCAGATCCTGCCCCGGAGACCTCCGAGTGGCAAAATCTTGACTCCGGCACTGATTGCACGGCCCGCAAAGGTAAGAAGTCGCGTACCAAGACGACCTACACTTGGGTTGACGATGCGACTGGTACCGGCTGGGTGCTAAAGGCGGTTACGGATGTGGAAACTGCCCAGCGCGATCTTAATGAAAAAGATTTGAAGGCTTGCGCAGGCCCGAAACCTGCTGACGAGGTTACTACTACGGACTGGGAAGACATCCCTGGAACCCTCAGCATGGACTTCTATAACATTGAGCAACAACGTACGAAGACCACTATTTCGTATAAGTGGGATGCCGCTAAGGCCACTTGGGTCAAGGGCGAGCCACAGGTGGAGGTTGAAAAGCGCGAGCGCCCTCTAACCGAGCAAGAGATCCGGGACAACACACCTAAGCCTGCCGGCGAATATAAGCACGAGATCAAGAAGAAGCGCAAGGAAGAAAAAGACTGTAGGACTAAGACTGTTACGCTCACCCACACTTTTATCACTGCCCCGTGGAAATGGAGTTTGTCTTCACACAAGTGGGTTCCTGACTATGACAACGAACGTCGGGTAGTAGAAACTGATAAGCCGCGTCCCATGAGCGAGGCCGAGCTGAAAGAATGCCCTGCTGATGCGCCAGAGCCGAAGAAGAATGAGGGCCCCTGGCTTGTGGTGGTTGGCAGTTTCGATGCCAAGACTAAGACCCTAGAAGAGTCCCGCCTGGTAACGACTATCCCCTATAAGTGGGACGCCGGGACTAAACAGTATGTTTTGGACGAGGCCAATAAGACTAACGTAACTGAGAATCGCCGCCGGGACTGTACTAACGATGAGCTGAAGGACTTGCTACAGAAACCTGAGGCCAAGGTTGTGAAGGCCGATTGGGTTGAAGGCGATAAGGATTGCAAGGCGAAGACTGTAAAGCGGACTCGGGAGGTGGAAACCTCCCAGCCGACCTGGGATGCCGCTAAGCGGGATTGGAGCTTTGGCCCAGCGCAAGTAAGCGTAGAAGAAGGCACAAGGGATATGACTGAGGCCGAAATCAAGGCTTGCAGCGTGACCCCACCAGCCCCGGGGCCCGGAACTGACGCCGGCACACAGACTGACCCGGCTAAACCCGGAACCGATGCTGGTACTCAAACTGACAAGCCAGCCGGTACCGACAAGCCTGGCGCAGACAAGCCTGACACAGATGCTGCAAGGCCCGGTACTGGCGCCGGCACACAGACTGATCCGGCTAAGCCAGGGGTCGATGCTGGTACTCAAACTGATAAGCCAGCCGACAAGCCGGGGGTCGATGCTGGTACTCAAACTGATAAGCCAAGCACCGATGCCGGTACCGACTCAGACAAGCCTGACACAGATGCTGCAAAGCCCGGTACTGGCGCCGACAAGCCAGGCAACGACACTGGCAAACCAGCTGGCAAACCGGCACCAGCTAAGCCTTCCACCAAGTCGGCAACGGCGGGGCCTGCTGGCCGGGCTAAGGCCGAGACCCTGGCAGCCACAGGCACTAGCGTGCTTGCTCTGCTAGCGGCTTCGACCCTACTGGGGGCCGGTGGCGCAATAATGGTGGGGCGCAAGGTGAAAAACCAGTAACATAACCAATAAGTAATGTGGCTTGGCCGCGTTACGGGCCCGGGACGGATACGCCCGTCCCGGGCCTTTATCATTGAATAATGAGCCCCAATATTTTGTATTTATAAGAAGTAGCTACAGGCACCGACCCCATAGCGGTCGCAGGTCATAACAGCGCCAACCCGCAGCCACGACTCCGCCCAAAGCAGCCGGTAATTTATATGACTGCTACGACTCTGGCCGGATAGTTTACTTCTGCAAGCGAGATGCCCCCTCTTTCGGAATGTAGCCACTTATTATCGCCAGCGTGCAAAATCAGCTTGCCAGAACAGTCCTCTACCCCAACCCCACAGGCAGGAAGCGCAAGGAAGTCATGTTGGACAGTATTTTCCCATTTTGCAGCCCCATAGTGGGGGTATCTACGACTTCGATTTGTAGGTCTTCCCATTCTTCACTTGCTAGCGTTACTCCACCTTCGGAGCGCAGCCGTAAAATGCCGGTTTTATCGCGGGAGATTTTTGCAACTACGCCTTATAAAAGTGACCGTTGCATCCTTGTGGATGAATGTTGTTTTAATGGTGTAGCCGCACTCTACGGTGTCAATCTTTGTAGTCATGCTGACTAATTACAGCATCGCGACAGGGGCGAATTTCGACTGTAAGCCATTTATATGGAAACGACGGCCGCCCCCGTTTCGGCTTTTGTATCAGGGAGGAAATGTTGTAAACAAGGAACAGCTTTTATGTCAACAAAACTTCGACACCAAATGTGCTTATCTGCTGCATAATGAACGCGAGCACAGGTACATGTTCGAAGATTACGACCCGAATGTCGGCGACTTACGCGACGCCGCCGGAGTATGGTTTGACGCTTGCATCAAAGCCATCGACGATTTCGCCATCTGGCAAGAAGACAAAGACCCTCTTTAAACTCTAGCCGAGGTTAGACGAAAGACCCTAGGCGGTGCAGACGAGTTCTACCTACTTGCCCTAACCTTAGTCACTTCCCTAATGAGCGGGGATGCGGACGGGGTAAAGGCCTTTTGGTAAGCCTACGATGTGGAGGGCCTGCATGAGGTGGTCGGGTTCCTGCCTCTTGTTGCAGCCTGCTGTGGAACTTATTTGGTCGGCGAAGAGCGGGCCCACATGGCTTTTCTCAATCAGGCTGACCTGTATGGGGTTATGGCCTCCCACCTGGACGTATAGGCAGGCTCCTACAAGTTAGGGCGGCAATGGCTTTGAATCCGCAACCCCCTTGCGTAAAATGAAAACCGTATCCGATATGAGTGGTTTTGCTTAAGGCAGTTGGCAGCCTCTCTAGTGTCACGTTGGAGACGGATACGCCTAGCTGCGAAGACTTGTTCGACGCTTCGCAGCTAGGCAAACAATTTGCTACCGGAAAACGGCCGGAATCCCAAAAAGTAAACGTAAAGCTACCGAAGTGGCAACCACAGTAACCCCCATAGCCAGCCATTTATATTTGCCATCACAGTCAGAGACATAAGAGACTAGGCCTAGGACACTTAAGATAACCAACGGCAGCACAAACAAGACACAACTAGCATGTGCAAGCCCCTCAAAAGCCACCCTGCCTGCGCAAACCAGCGCAGCAGCCCCAGTGCAGATTGCAACGTAACCTTTGCGGCCCGCATTCTTATGCGACATCAACTTTGTGCCCCTACAGAAGTGCAAAAACGATCGCTCTGGCTGCGACACCGGCAGCCCAAGACGGGACCTTAATTGACGTTAGGGCGTTGGTGATCATATTTTCGATCGTCCCTTCAAATCCTGTAGCGACATTTAGGGCCTTCATCACTGTTTCATAGCCTAAATATTTCTTCACCGAGTTGGGAACTGGCAATTTATTTATTGTTGCGTTCCAAGCCTTCTTCCCGATCCCCCTTATGGCTTTTATTGCAGCCTTGATAGCAGCCTTAGCGGCCGCCCCCTTAGGCCCTCTTTCTTGTTGTATAGCCCTCAGATCCTGTTGCAGTTCTAAGCATTCGCCGTACTTCCCATTAGCAATCATTTCTTGCTTGAAAAGGCTCCTAACTAGATCGTGATCAATATCGCTTGTTTCCAGAGCAGGAATTGATGCTATTGACTCAGGTGCCTCAATCGCAGAGGCCGCACCTACGCCAGACATAGTTAGCACACTGGTAACCATGACAACGACGAATGCTCGGGCTGTAGTTTTCACAGGAATTACCCATTCGTCACTGAATGCCATAACTTCCCTACGCGGGGTTCACCTCAGTAGGGATAAGTAATGGTAGTCACAGCAGGTTGATCGGGTCAATGTAGTGATTGATAATCCCCGGGACCCCCACCGGGGCAACATTCCGTAACACCTACCGCCCCGTCAGGGCAGACTACCGTTCGTACTTATCCTGCCGTCCTATATAGTCTCTTACCTTTTGCGCGGCCCTAGGGGATACAAAAGTCTGCACGTACCCGTTCTCGTCGGCATCAGGATTGCCTTTACCGACGAATATGGGCTTGCCTTTCACTCTCGACTGGTAAGGTCGCGTGGCCCCTTTATAGGGTCTGGGCTTAGGCTTCGGTTCAGGCTCCACCTCTGGCTTCGGTTCTGGTTCCGCCTCTGGCTTCGGTGGCTCAACCGGCAGGGCCCCGCCCTCCTTTTTCGGCTTATTAGCCCCGGCGGCAGGCAATTCGTCAGCGCCCTCGAGAGCTTCAGTCTGACCGCCAGCACCACCAGGATTGCCGGGGGTTACCTCTTGGCCGCCTCCACTGTCGGGGGCCCCACCTTGGCCGTCAGGCTTATCCTCAGCAGTATCCTTCTTGGGGCTGAGGAACCCCTCTTTACCAAAGTCTTCAGGCAGAATTCCCTTGCCTTCGGCAAGCCCATACAAGTAGCCGAACTCCCTGTTGTGAGCCGCTTCCCTCTCGCGCTTTGCCGCATACTCGGCCTTCTTCATCTCGCGCTCTCTTGCCTTATCCTGGCTCTCTTCAGCATGATCCTGGCCATCCTCAGCCCTTAAACTATGCTTCCTAGCCTTCATCACCAGGCCCTTAGCCCCGCCTGCAGTACCCGAAAGGCCCTTCTTGCCAAAGGACTTAGCAACAGAACCAGCCTTAGAACCAGCCATCGGGTTGAGCCCGGCCCCGAACCCGCGCCCGGAAGACCCCGAACCCATAGAACCAAGCTTGCCCCCAAGATTAGAAGCCATCGCCTGCAACTGATTAGAGGTTCCCACACCCCAAGAAATAGCACCCCTTGAGCGTTAGCGGGGACTTCACCTTGAAGACCCTCGTAAACAAGGCGTGAATACCCAGCAAGGACAAGAACGGGCCAAGCCCAACCATCATAGTTGAAGTAAAGCCAGCTAACCCACTAGTGCCACCCGCAAAAATCTGCGCCATAGTCTGCGACAACATCGTGACCGTAGACAAAATAAACGTAGTAAGCACCGTCAATAGCGAGTAAGAGAACGTCGGCTTTAAAATCCCCGCCAACTTACTCATCCCACTGTCTGAAAATAACGCAAACAGCAACATCGGGAAAACGATAATCGAAAAGCTAATCAGCACCGTCTTAGCCATCAGCACCATGATGGACAAAGACCCCACCGTGAAAAACACAAACAACGACGAGAGCATGTGTGCAAAAGGCCCAAGCAAAATATTGGCATTAGACGTAGGCTCGTGCAGCGAAGACAAAAACACATACCCGTTAGACATCTTGTAAGGGAACTTATTCTGCGTTACCTCATAAGGCGGCCAGAAGAACGAGAGCGAATAAATTGGATTATCCGAAGTACCAGCCTCAGCCTTCGCAGTCTCAGAACTCAAAGTATCCGCAGAAGGCGCTGTGCTATCCCCCTGGCCTGGAGCCTTTACCTCCGACAATTTCCGCACATTATCCGTAAGGGAAGGCTTCTCCTTGCTAGCAATAGCCTCAGTAGACCGGAAATCCTTCTCAAAAGCAAAGGCGCAATCCTCCTCGCCCTTCTTTACCTCTTCCTTAGTGCGACTAGAAGGAAACTTCTTACCCTTATCACTACTGGTCTTATTCTGACCGTCCCCCTCCTCAGTATCTAAAGGCCGAATCAAACCGCGCAAATCAATACCAACAAGATCCTTATCCCCCGCCGTCAAATTAGGAATAGCCCACTGGCCAGCCCTACCCTGACGGTTACGACAAGCAGCCCACGCCACCATCGCAATATCAGTATCTTTACGATTCGTAGACTCAAACGAAAAAGCAATCGAATTAGGATTCAGCGCCATCTTGGAAGCACCCAAAGCCTTATTCAACAGCCCGACCTGATCCTTAGCCAAAACCTTCGAATTAGACTCAAGCAACCTACACCAAGAATGGGTATCCATCTGAGCCTGCTTGCCATCAACCACAACCCGACCAAACTGCACCTGCCTCCACGCAGGCACAGACGTCGCCTCCCACAACCCAGACACACCAGTCATCACCCTGGCAGCCTGCTGATTAGAAGCCAAAGACACATACTGCTGACGCAAAGCCCGAATATAGGCCTCACAACTAAGCGGATCAGCATTAGCTTTCCTACCCAAATAAGTATCAAAAGCCTGACCGAAACCAAACCGGCTACACCGGCTGGGCCGACAACGGCTGATGTGCCAGTAGCACAGGCCCCGGCGAGCACTGCTAGCTAAAGGGGGTGTTTCTATGCAAGATATTGCCGAGCTTCCTTTAGTGCCTGACAATTACGCTAGCGCAGATGGCATCTATTCCATTGGAGCCTTCGTTGCCCGCTTTGGCCGGGATGCTGACCCGGGTCGGGTGCGCGCCGCCATGAGTGAAAGAGTGGGGTCTCTAGCGCAAACAGATGATGTAGTAGGTTCTCTTTCCAATTGGGGGAGCTTCAGAGCACCAACCTATGATTGCGCCGAAGAAATCTACTTACGCACTACGGATGATGCAGCTGCTAACGGAATTTTTGCTAATAACCGTGAAAAGGTAAACACGTTCCGTCGCAGTTGGATCAATACTTGGGCTAGTGATGCTCAAGACGCGGGATTCTTGCCGAAGCAGTGGCAGCTGAAGTTGCTCCCTAAGGACGATGGTGCCTATACGCTGGAGATCACCGGTGAAAACCTAGGTGAGTTAGCGGAGCGGGTTTACCTACTTCGGGCACGAAAAATGTACTGCAACGTCCTACCCATTGGTGACATTTGCAGGGATGATACGTGAAGGAGACTTACATACGATCTCCCCTTTCATGGCCAGGTAATAAATCGAAGCTGATCAAGCAGTATGCCCGACTGGGTGTTTTTGACTGCGATGTAGTTGAGCCATTTTCCGGCCTGGCCATGGTGGGGGTAAACCTTGCTAGATCAATCCACGTAAATGATATTGACCGCCTGCTTATTGCTGGCCTACGTTTCTTATACGAGACCCCTACCGGGGCCATCTTGGAACGGTTACGGGCAGTAATTCGCGCTTACGGCTTTACTGACGCTTCCACCTACGGGCGGGCTTACTATGCGGGGAAGGGCTGCACTAGGTTTAATTTGGCCAGGCTCAACCGGGACCCGTTCAATGCCCTCAGGGAAGACATCAACCGGGGCAATATTAGCTTCTCCCTAAGGCAGGCAGCCCTGGTACTAATGATGTATTCCTTCAATAACCGGCTGCGCTACAACCTAAAGGGTGAAGTAAACATTACGGTGGGCCGGGTAGATTTGTGCCCGCCTCGGGCTAAGAAGCTGATTGCTTACGCTGGTGCTTTGCAATCGAAAGAGGTCATCTTCTCCACCCTGCCCTACCAGCAGGTGCCAACCAAAGACAGGTTGGCCTTTTTTGACCCGCCATACCTACTTGCCGGGGTTAATTACCAAGGCTGGGGGCCGGGGCACCTGGAGGGCCTGCTGGCCCATATTGACGCTCTAGAGGGCCCGTGGGCGCTAGCTGAGTGTCTAGAGCATAAGGGGCGAACTAATCAGGTTCTCACCGCTTGGGCAAACGGCCACACGGTCGTGCCTTTGCGGCGTAATTACAATTACGCCGGCCATGTAACTACTAGTCGGGAGGTATTGATACTGCCATGAACACGCATAGTTTTGATGCGGCTGCACTGCACGCGGCCGCCCGGGCCTCCAATGGGGAGAGGGCGGCGGCGCTGCTAGCAATACAGAGCGGCCAAGTGGATTTTTGGGATGTGGTGAAGGACGCGGCTCAGCCAGGCTCCCCACTGGCTAAGCTCCGCCTGTATCAGGCACTCCTTGCTACCGGTGACTTTGGCCCAGCTGAGGTGCGCGGCATTTTTGAACGCCTGAGTGTGGTTATTGGGACCCCGGTAGGAAAAAGGCTTCTTTGGCTTGGCTGGTAGATGGACGTACGGATTCGCGCCGGATTGCGGCCTTGGCTAACGCGATGATTGAGGATACTCCCCCACCTTGGGACGGGTTTCCTTTGCGGGAGCCCCCACAGGAGTATTTATTGACGTTGCGCGGTTGGACTCCGCCGGCTGATCGTTAGAGTTGGCCTGTACCTTTAGGTGGGACTGAAACACAATTTAATAGCGACGGCCGAGTTTTCATCATCTCATTTACCGAGAACGCCTCGTCTTAAGAATTTTGTAGACATGCCAATAAGCGGCTAAATATCAACGGAAAATAAGATTCACGAAAAACACACACAAGCCCATTCACTACTAAATAAGCGGTGAATAAGCGGGCCAAAATCGGCTCTAAGAGCTCCCGCGGTTGGACTCGAACCAACAACCGTTCGATTAACAGTCGAATGCTCTGCCATTGAGCTACGCGGGATCGCGACGAGTAAGAATTTAGCAGACTTACCACCCGCTCGTCTAATCGCCTCCAAAGACAGGTTCATCAGAAGCGGGTCGAAGAGGCATTCCAACTTGGTCGCGCAGCTCACTTTCTAACTTGCCAACTTCGTCCAAATATTTTTCTGGAACATACCCATCAGCGGCCACAAAAGAAAACAATTTCCCACTATTGTGCCGCAAAATCGACACACTGACTTGCGTACCATTAGGCAGTGTTCGAGCAATACTGGCCACCTGCGCCTCCTCTACGCCCTCGCGAATTTCATCCATAAACCGAATCGGATCACCCTCATCAGTGACTAGTCTCACGTTATCCTGGGATGGATCTTGAAAGCTAATAGTGATCGAGGACTCATCATCTCGATACACAGCGTGCTTCACTTCATACCAAGGAGCAGAAAAATTACGCTCTGCGTCTGCCACCACCAGACCGCGGCGAGTAGCAGCAGCCTGTCCGGTAGTAAGCGAGATGAGATGCAATATTTTTTCTTTCGGCTCCAACAACTTAGCTAGCGCTGCCGACGGTTTATAAGAATTTCTGCCAAACATAGCTCTACGGTAACCCGGCGATGTGACTTAGGCAGAAGTTGCATATAAACTAGAGCGCGATCCCCCTGTAGCTCAGTCGGTTAGAGCAGCGGACTCATAATCCGTTTGTCGCAGGTTCGAGCCCTGCCGGGGGGACTTCTTTTTAACGCTGCGCCTACGGCATCCCGCGACGGCTCGCGACTTCTTCGCTTCTGCCCCACCCCACGCAACTGCAAAAATTGCTGTAACAGTAAGAACAATGGTCGCCCCCGTCGGAACGTCTAATGCCCATGACAGGTAAATTCCGAAGAAGGAGCCAATGCAGCCGAAAACAGCTGACAGCACCATCATTGTTGCTAGACGGTCCGTCAGTAGTCGCGCGGTTGCAGCCGGCGTGACCAAAAGGGCAAGCACTAAGATGTTCCCAATGGTGCGCACCGAGATAACTACCGCGCCTGTTACAGCTATGTAGAGCACAAGATCTAGCCAGAACACCGGTAGCCCCAGAGCCCGCGCCATCTCTCGGTCCAAAGAAACCGCAACCAGCTCTTTATTCAGAATAAGAACTGTAGCCACAATCACAGATCCCAAGGCGGCAACAAGTAAGATATCGCCCTCTGACACACCGGTAATAGAGCCGAAAAGGAAACTGGTCAACGAAGCGGTATACCCCTGCGCCCTAGAAATAATCACCAACCCCAAGGCAAATGCTGCAGCAAACAGTATCCCAATCAACGTCTCTTCACGTATTTTTCGGTTTTGGGCAAGCACGGCTACAAGCAACGCTATTGCTCCCCCAGCAGCTGCCCCTCCGGCCACTAAAGAAAAACCCATAACATAGGCAATCGCTATGCCTGGAAAAACCGCGTGAGCAACCGCGTCCCCAATAAATGCCATTCCGCGCAAAACTACGTGAGTTCCTACTACGGCGCATACCAATGCAGAAAGCATCGCAATCAACAGTGCTCTAGGCAAAAAGGAGAGCACCGGGTTAGAAAGATCCGCGAAAAAGTCAAGAAGAGAAATCATTTACATCCCACCAGCCTATAGAGAGGCGAATCGTCAGTAACTTCGAACGCCTCTTTCCAAAGTTGCCTATCACGCATCCCCTGTGGCGAATCGTATGCCACGATCCGCCCCTTCAGTAGCAACAATTTGTCGCACTTTTGCACTGCCCCCGCTAGATCATGAGTGGACATCAAGATTGTGGTCCCACTATCAGCTAGCCTTCGGAAAAGCCCCAATAACAATTCTGCAGAGGGCAAATCCAAGCCCGTGAATGGCTCGTCCAGCAGCAGGACCGAAGGACACCCGGCAAGTGCCCGTGCTACCAGCACGCGCTGGCGCTGACCTCCCGACAACTCCCCTACACTACGTCGTGAAAGAGCCCGTAATTCGACTCTTTCAAGTGCTTCGAGGGCGGCGCGGAAATGCTGCGACTTAGCCCTGCGTCCCCACCCTATCTGTCGAGTAAGTCCAGAAAGCACTACCCCAGTAACGTCAATAGGGAAATCCCATGCAAATTCTCTCCGCTGCGGCACATACCCGATCTGTGCCGGGTCCAAGTCGACTGTTCCCTTAGAAGGAACCAGTCCTTGTATCGCCCTCAACAATGTGGTTTTTCCGGCACCATTTGGACCAACCAACCCCACAAGTTCACCTGGTCGAGCCGCAAAGCTAATGTCCTGCAGGATCTGGCGTCCCCCAAGGTGCACACCTAGTTCCTTTACTGCAATCCCACTCATTGCGCTTCGGCTTCCTCTCGCGCCCTCTTAGAACGCACAGTCATCAAATAAGCCACGCCAGCTGCTACGAAGACACCAGCTCCTATTCCAAAAAACAAATACCCATTTCTTCTTTCAGGCCTCGCTGCATCTGCTTTTTCAGGCCGTGTAGCTTCCTCCGCCATCTTGCCTTGCCAAGACACATCGACGCTGGAATGCGGGTCAGTCTGCACGGCAAAACGCAAATACGTTTGCAGGCTCTTCTGCTTTCGTCCCTCCATCCGCATCCTGATAGCAATAAGATGGACTCCCGGCTTTGTGAACACCCAATTGGCGTGAGCATGGGTTCCTATCTCCGTAAACACCGGCTGGGCGTGTTTTTTCTTTGAAGTCCATAGCACCCTAGGCTTTGCAAAGCCTCCATCTTGTTCAAAAACAGTGGCTTCGCCCGGCCCAATATGTCCCGCGTACTCGATTGTCACGCCACGCAATCCCATATTCGCCAGCCCCGGGTGTTGCGTATTCCAACCTAGCCACGGCACGTGCGCAATTTGTTGTTGCGGTATTACCCATACCCTCTCGCCTGCCGCGGCCCCTGTGAAGTTGTAGTCAGTTCCCTCTGGAAGTACCTGGATGGCACTTTTCTGTAGATTGAACGTGACGTCCTCGGGATGACGCCATACTGGCTTATCTGCCGAATCGTCGCGAATCAGGATTTCCGCCCGTTCACCAGAAACAACGATGCCTAAGTCGGCGTGCCCCTCCGAAAAAATTTTCTTCGTTCCGGCAGGCGCAATCTGTTCGTTTTGCTCGACAACTTGATCTAGATTTTCATCAGCGTATGCGGGAGCTAGCGGCAAGATACCCAGTATCAAGGCGCTCATCAAGATCAGGATTGTTCTTTTCATTTCTTCTCCAGGCACCGCCGCAGAGAGTCTGCATTGGCGGCCATCATTTTTTCGTAGGTATTTATTTCTTCGGTGAAGGTATCCCCATGTATGGGGCATATAGCTATGTGCAGCCGCTTCGCTGTTTCAGTCAGATCTTTTGATCTAGCAGAAAGGTTAGGTTCTAAGAAGACAGCTTTGACATGCAGGTTCTGCAAGGTCCGAGTTAGCGCTACTAAATCTCTACTGGAAGGTTCCACCGCGGGGTTAGGCGATACGAAACCGGCGACATTTATCCCATACGCCTTACCCAGATACCCGTATGCGTCGTGAGTGGTAACTAGATGCCTCTGCGCCTTCGGAATGGCGCGAATTTGTCCGCGTACATATTCATCTAGTTTTTTCAGTCTCGCCTCATACTGCCGGGTGTTCCTGTCATATGTGGCGCTGCCAGCCGGATCGACCTCTTTCAAATGGTCGCGTATGACCTTCGCATACGCGATACCTGCCTGCACGTCCTGCCACATATGGGGATCCACTTCCCCGTGGACATGTTTGCCAATCACTGCTTGCGCCAGCATGTAGGTCTCGTGTCCGGGGCGACCTAGGAACCGAAAACGTGGGTCGGGAGGAATCTGTTCGAGGGCGGCAGGCGGCACTACGATTACAGTCTTCGTTGGGTCAAAGCTCGCTTTGTTCCGGCCGTCTTTTGCGTCGCCTGTGATTAGGATCTTTCCGTCCTTTAGGGTGATGTCTTCGTGCCCTTGGGTTAGGGCCTCCATATTTTTCGTCAGTTCGCTTCTGGCGGGGTCCACTCCAACTGCGAAGGTAATTGAGTTGCGTGCGTTCTTTGCGGCAAAGTCGATCTGGTAGATCCCCGGCTTGGTGAATGCCCAGCTCATGTGCGTGTGCGCTCCTGCGGGAAGGTCCACGCCGTCGCGTTGATCGATGCCGTCGGCAGAGTTTAGGTAGACCTGCGGGCTGCCGAATGATGTGGTTAGGTAGGCACTCACGTCTCCGGGGCCGCGTTTTGCGGTCATTTGCATGCGTGCTGTAGTCCCGTCTACTCGCATCCCTAGCCACACCGTGTCCAGGGTGATGTCTTCAACGAGCGGGAGCATTCGCGTCCCATATTTGGGAGTCTCTTCACCGACTTTTATCACTGGTCCGCGCGAGTTGTTTCGGACTGCACGATACAGGGATTGTTCTTCCAGGAGCAGATGGTTGGTGAGCGCCAGCTTGGAATTGGCTATGGCGCGCACGTCTGCCAAAGTCGGTTCATATGAGTGCGGATCCGCGCCTGGCTTTACCAGACCCTTCACTTGGGCCCGCGTGCCCGCAACGTTTTGCGCAATATCAGCTAACACGGGGGTGGTGGCAACTACTTGTGGTTTTTTACTCTGTGCTGCGGGGCTACAGGCGCAACAGCAGAGCAAAACCACTGCAATTAGTTTGCGCATTTGCGCCTAACTAGTACACCGATCCCGAACACAGCTAGCCCGGTTGCCAGTACGCTGAGCGATCCCGTAAATGAGGATGTTCCAGTGCCTGCCAACCCTGCTGCGGGTTTGCATTCCTTGCCATCCGGGGTACGCCAGACTTTTCCACCTTTGCCTATTTTTGCGCCAAGGTCGAAGTGTCCGTCCATTGCGCCTTTTCCAACTGTGAAGTGCAGGGTGGTTTTCGCGCTGAGGGATTTACCGTCCTTGCCTTTTGCGGTCTGAGTAATTTCAGCCTCATAGTTTCCGGGTTTAGTGAAGGCCCAGTTTGGGTGCACGTGGGTATTGTGGGGAATGTCGACCTCGCCGGAGGCGCTGTTATCTTTTCCTAGGAACCACTTTTGTCCTACAGCTTCTCCTAGGTTCCCGTTGGTGAACACAAACATGGTGCCCGGTCCTCGGAAGCCCGTGAGTTTCCACTTGACTGGACCATCAGTTTTTTCCACCAGCGTTTCGTGCATCGTGTTAGCGCCCAGCCACGGAACATTCTTCGTCTGGGTGGCACCTATTAGCCAGACATGTCCCGCCTGTACCGGCCCGAGGGCGGAGGACAGGTTTTGCTTCGCAGCTTCTCCGACGGGAAACGTGATGCTTGCAGGGTCTATCCATTTCGACGGCGCAGTTCGGTCGTCTTTTAGGACTGCTTGCAGCCCTTCTTCATCGCTGTCTATCAGTTTGCATTCTCCAGTTTCCTGACGAGCAGCAGTCGGCGTTGGGGCTTCGCCAGCGGCATTTTCCCCACTTGTAGGCTGATTCTGTGTTTGCTCTACCCGCTTCGCCTCGCCCTTATTTGTTCGTGGGCTATCTGCCTTCGGAGCCGCAGCTACCGTTTCCTTTTCTGGGGCACTGTAAGTCCTTGTGGATGTGTTCGGATGTTTCTGGCCAATCTGCCAGGTGTAGGTTCGCTCCGCCGAGCGCACCGTCTGCCCCTCCTTTTCAGCCTCGGCAGCAACAGTCATCTTGTAAGTGCCCGCTTTTTCAAACAACCAGCTGATAGCTTTACGCTCTGGTTCGGCATGCTCCATAGTGCTGCCCGAACTAAGCAGCGTCTCTCCGCCAGACAATGCGCCTATCGATTGCCCCTCCTGCCAGTGATAGGCAAAAACTTTTCCAGGCCCTTCTATTTTCTTGAAACGCACCCTGGCGGCCCCATAGCCCTTATTGGCGAGGGCGGAGCTATCCCATCCGAAAGGACCGCCATCTTCTGGCTGGGAAAGAAAATAACTGCTCTCACCAATTCCTTCAGGGATCCGGATATTCTCTTTGGCGCTTTTCCCCGTAACACTCAGCAGTATCGCTTGCGGATCATAAGCTTGCCCAGGCTCTTGATTCTGCCCCGCCACAGAAGCGGTAAGACTAAGTGAACCAGTGGAATCGGTAAGGGTAAAAATGTTGGCATTCTCTGCCGGAATGGGTTTAGGCGCAGCTACTGCTGCTGGCGCTAAGCTCGCGCCGAGGGCGGCTACGGCTAAGGCCGTAAGCAACTTCTTGATTGCCACGATTGCCTTTCTAACTACTCTATTGGGAATGGTTATCGTTTTAATAGGGTAGGTATAGGGCGCCCCCATGTCAACAAAAAGACCGCCCTAAGGCGGTTTTAAATTAGTTGGGCGCCGGCAATAGCCGACGCCCAACTACATTTTTACAGCTTAGTACACTGTCAGGCCACGAGAGCGGAAAATATCGCGCACCTCTTCAGCCTGCTCCTTCGAAGGCGGCTCCACGTCCTCGAGCTTGTACTCCATATTCAGATCAGCCCACTTATCGCGAGCCATCTGGTGGAACGGCAAGACTTCCAGGCGCTCAACATTTGGCCACTGGGCCACAATGTCGGCAACGCGCTCCACGTTGTCTTTATCATCCGTCCACCCGGGTACATCCACGAAACGGATCCAGACCCTATTGCCATTGTCCGCAAGCCTTTGCCCAAACTTCAGTGTGGGCTCAAGCGGGCGACCAGTAACCTTCTTATAGATTTCTGGATTGCCACTCTTTACGTCCATCATGACTAGGTCAAGCAGATTCAGATCCTCATCCGAGAAATTAGCTCCGAGGAAACCACTGGTATCGATATTCGTATGAATACCGCGATCCTTGCAATCCTTCAGCAGACGCTTCAGGAACACGGGTTGCATCATCGGCTCGCCACCCGAGAAGGTGACTCCCCCACCAGTAGCATCAAACACTGCCTTATAACGAGCAATCTTTTCCACTAGATCCGACTCACGCACTGCCGTACCATCACGCATCTTCAACGTGTCAGGGTTATGACAGTACACACACCGGAGCGGGCATCCTGCGAGGAAAACGGTCAGGCGCGTACCAGGACCGTCAACCGCAGTCACCAGCTCCCACGAGTGCACCGATCCAATATCTCCGGCTCGTACCGCCATCAGATGTTCCTGGCGGTTCATCTGCGGCGCATCGGTGACACCCGCAAGTCCGGCTCCCTGAAGCCTGGGAACCTCAATCTCTAGTGGTTCGGGGCGATACTCGCCGGTAGAGCCTTCACTCTCCCAGCTTGTATCGCCCCGAACTGTAAGCGGTAAAACCAAATTTACCGAGTTGCGTGGAAGGTACGCGAGATCACGTCGAGCTGCTGCTCACGGGTCAGGCGCACGAAGTTGACGGCGTAGCCGGATACGCGAACGGTCAACTGCGGGTACTTCTCGGGGTGCTCCATGGCATCCTCAAGGGTCTCCTTGTTCAGGACGTTGATGTTGGCGTGGTACAGGCCCTTGACGCCACCATTGTCCTTACGAGCGGCCTTCATCGACTCCATGCGGTCTTCGAAAGTCTTTACTGCCATTCCTATTCTCCTTCTCTGTGTTGTTTATAGGACGTTTTAGGGTTGACTAGCCTTTTTTGATGAAGCCAGCATCCATGATACCGACCAGGTTGGTGATCTGCTCATCTTCAGTGCGTCCCAGCGAAGAGGGAACAATGGTGTTGGTGAGCGAGATACCATCCAGGGCATCCTTGTAGTCGAGCTTTCCGACAGAAAGCATCGAGGCCAACATGCCGTGGGTATCCATGCCGTTCTCCGGGTTTGCGCCCGGTGCGAACGGGGTACCTGCCTTGTGGCCCGACGGGAAGGCGCCAGTGGCCTTGCCGTAGACGACGTTCGAAGTGATGGTCAGAACCGACTGAGTCGGGATTGCATCACGGTACATCGGGATGGCCTTGATCTTGGACATGATGGTGTGGACCACGGTCGCTGCAATGTCGTCGGCACGGTCATCGTCGTTGCCGTAGAGCGGGAAGTCGCCCTCGGTCTTGTAATCGACTACCAGGCCGGTCTCGTCGCGAACGGGGGTGACCTTCGCGTACTTGATTGCCGACAGAGAGTCAGCAACGATGGACAGACCAGCGATGCCGCAACCCATGGTACGAACTAGCTCGGAGTCGAGCAGTGCCATTTCCATGGACTCGTATGCGTAACGGTCGTGGCAGTAGTGGATGATGTTCAGGGCTTCTACGTAGGTGCCGACTACCCAGTCCAGCATCTTTTCGTACTTTTCCCAAACCTCATCGAAGTCCAGCGGGCCGTCGCCCTTGATGGGCTCATAGCCTTCCATGATCTGCTTGCCGGAGACCTCGTCGCGACCACCGTTGATGGCGTACAGAAGAGACTTAGCAGCGTTCACACGAGCGCCAAAGAACTGCATCTGCTTGCCAACGCGCATCGGGGAAACACAGCATGCGATTGCTGCGTCGTCGCCCCACTGCTCGCGGATCTGCTCATCAGCTTCGTACTGAATCGAAGAAGTCTCGATGGAGACCTTGGCGCAGAAGCGCTTGTAGCCTTCAGGCAGCTTCTCGTTCCAGAAAATGGTGATGTTCGGTTCCGGTGCCGGCCCAAGGTTGATCAGGGTCTGCAGCAGACGGAAGGAAGTCTTGGTCACTAGCGGGCGACCATCTTCGCCGAAGCCTGCATCCGACCAGGTTGCCCAGTACGGATCGCCAGAGAAGATCTGGTCGTATGCTTCAGTGCGCAGGAAGCGGACGATACGCAGCTTGATCACCAATGCGTCGATGATTTCCTGTGCGCCCTTTTCGTCCAGCACGCCGCGAGCGAAGTCACGCTCGAAGTAGCAGTCAAAGAATGCGGACAGACGACCAATGGACATTGCGGCGCCATCCTGGGACTTCACGGAGCCTAGGTAGCCGAAGTAGGTCCACTGAACAGCTTCCTTAGCAGTAGTTGCCGGCTTGGAAATGTCGAAGCCGTACTTGGAAGCCATGTTCTTCAGCTTCTTCAGAGCCTTGATCTGTTCCGCGTGCTCTTCGCGGTAGCGGCACCAGTGCTCAGAGAAGGGCTCGCTTGCGTACCGATCCTTGTCCTTCTGCTTCTCTTCGATCAGCTTGTCAACGCCGTAGAGGGCGACGCGACGGTAGTCACCGATGATGCGGCCGCGGCCGTAGGCATCCGGAAGACCGGTAATAATGTGCGAGGAACGAGCTGCACGAATACGCGGGGTGTAAATATCGAACACCGCGTCATTGTGAGTCTTGCGGTAGTGAGTAAAGATCTTCTTTACTTCGGGATTTACTTCCTTGCCCGCTTCCTTGATAGCGGTCTCGACCATGCGCCAGCCACCGAAGGGCATCATGGCGCGCTTGGTCGGAACGTCGGTCTGCAGGCCGACTATTACGTCGTCGTCCTCGCTAATGTAACCAGCGTCGAAAGCGTCAACATCAGCCGGGATGTCGGTGTCAACGTCGTACACGCGCTGCTTACGCTCTACAGCGAGGTAGTTCTTGTCTAGAGTGTCCCAAACACGCAGGGTCTTCTCAGTAGGCCCCTCCAGGAAGGATTCGTCACCTTCGTACGGAGTGTAGTTCTTCTGAATAAAGTCCCTGACATCAATCTGGTCGGTCCAGGATCCTTCTTTGAACCCTTCCCAACCTTCAAAGGTTTCTTCTGAGTTTGACACGTCCAACTCCTTATTTGATTTGACGCTCAGTTTCAGTGGTCAATTCTGAGTTTACGTGATAATCAGCCACCTTCAAGGGGGGCGTCCGTATGTGCGGAACACCACTTGCGCAAATCTAGGACTTTCGTCTGAAGTTCGTTGTAGAGGGGGCGAATCGGCCCCACATTAGGCCAAAATTAGCCAGCTGACCTGCTGGGACGTTCTTACTGACGAGCACAGTTTGGCGCGCTCTAAAAAAACGTACCTATATTTTTTAAGGTGCGTTTACCTTTTTTAAGGTTTTTAGTTCGCCTGCTCACTAAAAAACAGCCTAGTTTTTCCCAAAAGACTGTACGTGAGAAAAGTAATAATTAAGCGTTTAGCGCTATTTCGTGCCACTTATAACCGCTAAGGCGGCTCACCAGCTGGAGGCAGCCTAAAGAAGTAGTAGTTGACGAAGCCGCCCCCATAACAGACAATCGCTAATGACAACCATTCGCATTATTAGAAACGGCTCCTATGCGCACAAAGTTTATTTCAGCGATTGCCGCATTCAGCGCTCTGTGTATCCCCTGGACCAGTGCACAAGCCGGTCCCAGTGACGATCTGCTTGTTGCCACACAGGCACACGTCGATTCCCCAAAAGTTTTTTGGGAGCGCAATAACTTCACTCTAAACGCAGAGGTCGACGGCGCCCTCCACCCCCTCCAAAGCACAGTGAACTGGGTAGGAAAGGGCTACAAACCCACCGGCGAACAGCAATACATCTACAAGATCCCAAAGGACAACACCATTCCCGGTCTTGGAAAGCCCGGCACACTGCTATACCAGGCCCCCATTCTGCCTGGTTTTAGTAACTCCCCTATTTGGGCCGGTTTTGGTGCAGACATTGATATCCCTGCCGATAAGTTCAAGGATCGATCCTTCAATCTAGATTTGGTCGGCTTTGACGGCCCCGGCGAGATGAACTTGTTCAAGTCTGATGATTGGCTGTTGGCATCACACATTCCTGGCATGCGGTCAGCATGGATAAATCCGGGCAGCCATACCCACAACCTCACGACATTTACGAAGCCGGGCACTTACACACTCACCTACCGGGCCTCGGCACGGGACCAGAAGGGACGATTCATCGCTTCTGCCCCGCAAAGGCTGGTCTGGCAAGTCGGTGGCACAAAGCCTACAAAAGGAGGGATTAGCGACCCCAGGGCTGCATATGATGCAGCTCCTTCCGAGGGCGACCAATCTCCCTCTTTCACCCTGAAACCGCATGAGGGGCGCGACAAAGACGGCGATGAGCACCTAAGCGATCTGCTCTTCGATGCGGGCAATGATAACGCGAGCGGTACCGCCCTGTTCTACATCGACGGCTACCACCTTGCGGAAGTGCCAGTTCAAAACGGAAAAGCGGCCTGGACGGAGATGGTCGGTTCTGCCCCGTCTAACTTCCAGGTGGTATTTATTCCTACCCAAGGAGGCAAAAAGTGGATTTCCGCTCCTGTTCGCTACCAAAGTGCTGCTCCGCAGGTTTCGACCACTAACCCCGGTAGTTTTCCGCAAAAGCAAACTACTTCGCCCGCTCCCGCCTTCGCCAACGATGACCGCCCGGTAACCAGCGCCAAAGTGAAGCTGAGCGCTACGAGCCTGGACGAAGAATATGCCCGGATCTCCGCCATACCTGAAGACAAGAATCTGAGCTTTCGAGTAGTGGGCGGCTTCTATGACACTCCCAATGGGAAATACCCATCCTGCGAGATCGATTTCATCTCTTCTCCGGCTCGCCGGCAGATGGTGGTGCCCCAGGAAGGGTGTACCGGCAGCAAGTACACGCTGAAACTGCGGCTGCTACCCAATTCTCGTACCAACGTAGGCGCCAAGACAATCAGGCTTGGTTATCCACTACCCAAAACTGGGATAGTGACTTTTAGCTCTACCCCCTACGTAGGACGAAGCGGCGATCCGATCAGTGCACATCCGCTTTCTGTAGATGCCCCCACGGGCGCCCCTGCAGAGGTCGAGGAACAATTGCCAAGTGGAAAAGAACCCGCACCAAGTGGCAACAAACCAGCAAAGCCGACCCCCGCTCCCCCCACAAAGGAAGTTACTCCGCCAAAGAGCACCAAAAAAGCCGTAATTTCAGACGGCCATGTCGATGTACGGGCAGTACAGGCCGGCAACGGACTAGCAATGGTTTTGGGGGACGACTCTGGCTCATTTTCAAAAAAGCCCATGGTGCACGACCTCGCCAAGGTGAGTCTGGCCGTTCGCCCTCAGGCTAGGGCAAAACGGTCGAAGCATGTATTTGCTGATGCCAGCTTCAATTTCTTGGGCCCGCACGGCACCGAATTGTTTGTTCTTCCTCAAGATCAGAAATCCGGTCTGGTGTGGCCTGGCTTCTCTACGCAAGAACTCGATTATTCCCACTTCCCCAAGGGAGTGGACA
The DNA here is from genome assembly GCF_056590455.1 of Winkia sp. C0117E2. Taxonomy (NCBI): domain Bacteria; kingdom Bacillati; phylum Actinomycetota; class Actinomycetes; order Actinomycetales; family Actinomycetaceae; genus Winkia; species Winkia sp. C0117E2. The sequence goes on from NZ_JBWPWD010000001.1 coordinate 391,080, forward strand.
TTGAGATAAAACCGCACAGCGGTCCCAAGGGAGCCAAGTGGTGGGCGTTCACTCAAAATTTGGGGAAATTGGCCGATATAATTGCCGCCTCCGACCGAGTAAGCACCCTACACACGACCAACAGGACGCACCTGCATACCAACTGGGCGTTCACAAAACAGGGTCGTTATCAGATTCAGGTTCGGGCTAAAGACGTGGCTACTGGGAAGTACTCCCCGTGGTATCCAATATCCTTCCAGGTAGGTGCCGCGACCGGTAAACAGCACCCCAGCCAGCCGGCAGGGCCCAATAAACCTGGCTATACTCCAGCGGCTACTACAGTCCCTGGGACTGCGGGCAGCGGCACTCCTTCTACAGCCCCTGAGACTTCCGGCAATGACACTGCAGTGCAGTCACCCGCCAAGCCTATAGAGGGATCTTCCCCCGGCGAAGACGCGGCCTCCGGCGATGGGAATGCCCCCGCAAATTCTGACAGTAACCAACCCGCCGATGGCGAAAGCAGTAAAGAGGCACCGGCGCCCTCCGGGCCGGCTCGAGTGACTTCTAAGCCCTATGCCAGCCCACTAGCAAAAACCGGATCCAACGGTATGGCTGAGCAGTGGCTTACTATCCTCGGTGCCGTGTTGCTGGGGGCTGGAGCAGCGTTAGCCTTCACCTCTATTAGAAAACGCAGATAGCTGAGCGCAAACAAAAAAGTGTGGGGCTCTTGCCCCACACTTTTTTACTACTAACGCTATGCGTTTTCGCGCTTTTCTTTGATCTTCGCAGCCTTGCCGTGACGATCGCGGATGTAGTAAAGCTTGGCCCTACGGACATCGCCGCGGGTCACAACCTCGATCGATTCGATGGTAGGTGCGTGTAGCGGGAAGGTACGCTCGACGCCTACACCGAACGAAATCTTGCGAACGGTGAAAGTGGCGCCTAGGCCCTTGCCGCCGCGACGAGCGATTACGAGGCCCTGGAAGACCTGCACACGCGAACGGTTTCCTTCAGTAACCAGAACGTTTACCTTGACGGTATCGCCTGCACGGAACTGGGGGATGTCGTCGCGCATCGAAGCGGCGTCTAGCTGATCAAACTTCTGCATCAGTTTTCCTTCAAGCTATCGGTGCCACAGGTCACCGCTAGCCATAGGCCGGGAACACCCCGGCGACTTCATGGCGTCTGCGAGCGCATTGGCGTCCCCCTGTGGCAGGATTCGCCCACGTCACAGACCGATCCATTGTCGCACAGTTAGTACTGGTCGTCACCTGTGAGTTCTCGCACCATGCACACGTCTCGGTTGGGCTGGCCGCCTACCTTGAACATGCGGGTGCCCTTCTTGCGGAAACCGTGCCTGCGGTAGAACTTTTGTGCTCGTTTGTTGCCCTGGTTCGTACCGAGGCCGATTGCAGGCGTGGCAGGGGGAAGTAGTTGTGCAATGGCCGCCTCTAGCAAAGCCCCAGCAATACCACTGCCCCGCCACTGCGAATCTACATACAGTTTCGAGAGATAGGCACCCCCCTGCGGCATCGCTTTTTCAAGAGTGGATGTAGGAACCGCTCCATCTGCAGCAGGTGGTGTGATCCATGCGTAACCGACGAGCTGCTCACCAACCTGCGCAACTAGAATCTCTTGACGGTCAATCGCTTTAGCCAATTCCGCCTCGTTCAAGTTTTGCGCAACAAAATCAGCTATGGCGTCTTCCGTCAAGTATGTCGGGCAGGCATCAGGGAATGTGCGCGCAGCCAAGCGATGTAGTTGGCTCACTTGCTCTGCTCGCGCAAGGCTAAAAGAGATCCGCCCGTGGAACGGCGGCGCCAACAGGCCGCAGCCGGCAATAACCTCGCGGTCCGAACTGTCCAATTCGTCCTCGTCAAGCCGCGCGATCATGTCTGGCCTACGTTCACAGGTCCGCTGCAATGCCAGGTCTCGTCGCCACCTCGCGATGGCCGCATGATTGCCACCCAATAACACAGACGGAACACTGAGCCCTCGCCACTGCGAAGGCTTCGTAAAAGCGGGGTATTCCAGCAGGCCCGCAGTGGAATGGGATTCTTCAACTAACGAGAGGGGATTTCCTACTACGCCATCCAACAATCTGCCGACGGCTTCAATAACAACTAATGAAGCAACCTCACCGCCGTTTAGTACATAGTCGCCGATGGAGAATTCCATTACGGTGACGTTCTTCTTGGAACGGTAGTGCTGGGCTAACCGCGCATCAATACCCTCGTACCTTCCGGGTGCGAACACTATCCGCTTAGCCCGGGTAAGCTCCTCGGCTTTGCGCTGGGTAAAGTTTTCCCCCGAGGGCGTAGGCAACGCAAGTACCACGTCTTCGTCACCTATTATCTGATCAAGTGCCTTACCCCAGACGTCCGGGCGCATGACCATACCCGCGCCTCCCCCGTAGGGAGTGTCGTCTACGGTGCGATGCTTGTCGCTCGCCCAATCACGAAGGTCATGGACTCGCACGTCCAGCAGCCCGGCGGCTTCAGCTTTGCCTAGCAAAGATATGTCCAGCACCGAAAAGTACTGAGGAAAAATAGAGACTACGTCAATTTGCATGCTAGTCCCCCAGAAGACCCGCGGGGGCATCTACAACAACGCGTTCTGCTTGCAGGTCAACCTGAACTATTGCCTTCACAAAAGGCACCAGGAAAGTGCCGGTCTCGGTCGTGACTTTGAGCCGATCCTGCCCAATCCCAAACTCCAGGCCGCTAATTGAGCCGAGTTTGTTTCCCTGCGGATCGTAGATAGGCAGTCCTTCCAGCTCACTTGCGTAGAACTCGCCCTCGTCCAGCTCCTCCTCGGAAACATCAAAAGAGACGACTTTCCCGCGCATTGCTTCTATTTCTTCACGGGTCGTAATCTCTTCAAATGTCACAACCCATCGTTTGCCTGACCGATAGAAGCTGCGCACGGTGTAGTCATTGCCATCTATCTGCAGCACGGTTCCCGGGGCGAACCGTGCCGATGCTGAATCGGTGCGAACGTCTACTATTGCTCCACCTTTGAGCCCCTTGGCGGGGCCAATAACCCCTACCCTCATCAGGTTGTCGTTCACTAAAGCTCCAAAATTTCTTGTACTTCGGCTGCCGTCTTCGCGCTTGCCCACGCCTTAGACTTCTCCCACTCTTCGGCGTTGGAGCCCCAACTGACCAAAATCGTGCACAGCCCGTTCTTTGCGGCACCGTCTATGTCGTAATGCCGGTCGCCAACCATGATCGCGTTCTGGACGGGAACATCTACCTTAGCTAGCGCTCTGCCTACAATCTTCGCCTTATCTGAATGGGACTCTGCCTCGTCTGCGCCGCAGATCGCCTCCATTGCGTAATCCAGGTTGCAAAGCTGCGCTACCTTGATCGCCTGTTTTTCAGGTTTAGAAGTAGCAATAGCCTGCTTTATTCCAGCCCTATGGATGGTGTCAACCAGTTGGGCGATTCCTTCGAAAAGCTGGGTTTGGTCCGCCTTTGCCAGGTACTTCTCGCGATAGGTATCGATTAGTTCTGCGAGCTGTGCCTCGTCTGCCTGCGGCGAGAAGTGTTTGAACGTGTGACGCAGAGGCGGGCCGATAAACCTCCGCAGATCAGCTTCGTTTTCTTGAATATTCAGCTTCTCTGAAAGAGTTGCGGCCATAGCAGGCAAAATGACCGGAGCGGAATCAGTGAGCGTTCCGTCCAGATCCCACAGCACCGCCCCTATAGGAAACTCCGGGGCGCAAATATTTTCTAGTACTGTCTCGTCAAAGGTGTCCATAGCTACTAGTCTAACGGCATAAAACTGGGCCCCCCACCTAGCTGTGGGGAGCCCAGTTGTTCGCTTTGTCTTAGTCGCGGTCGGTGTCGATCACGTCCACGCGGACAGGGCCGCGTTTCGACAATGCCGACATGACGGCTCTAAGTGCACGTGCGGTACGCCCAGAACGGCCGATAACGCGTCCCAAATCGTCTGGGTTTACGCGTACTTCAAGAAGCTTGCCGCGGCGCATAGAGCGTTCACTGACACGGACGTCGTCCGGGTTGTCAACGATTCCGGCAATCAAATGCTCGAGGGCGTCCGCTAGCATTAGGCCTCCTCGGCCGGCGCTTCAGCTTCAGCGGCCTCTTCAGCCTTTTCCTCGGAAGCAGCAGCTTCCTCGGCGGCCTTGGCCTCTTCAGCAGCCTTAGCCTCTGCTTCTGCCTTTGCCTTAGCCTCGGCAGCAGCAGCCTTACGCTTTTCGGCGTCAGCTTCAGCAGCCTTCACGGCTTCCTCAGCCTGCTTAGAAGCAGCGTCGGCGTCGGCAACCTTGATGCGCGATTCGGTGTTCTTGGCACCCTTGAACTTGGCCCAGTCACCGGACAGAACCAGCAGACGCTTTACGGTGTCGGACGGCTGTGCGCCAACACCCAGCCAGTACTGAATGCGCTCGGACTGAAGCTTGATTACCGAAGGATCCGGGTTCGGATCGTACTGGCCTACGCGCTCGATGACCTGACCATCACGCTTCTTGTGCTGGTCTACAACAACGACGCGGTAGACGGGACGGTGAATCTTGCCAACTCGCTTGAGTCGAATACGAACTGCCACTTGTGTGGTTCTCCTAAATATAATCGGGTGGACTGCATGCCTCGCCGGTGGGATTCGGGTCTGGTCTAGCAGGTCCGGACACGTCGCACTTACAGAGAGGGCGGCAAATGCGACGGGTACAGCGAACTATTGTGTCACATATAGCCGGCTTTTTAAACCTGCCTGCCCCACCAGGCGACTAATATCACTTATATCTGCGCCCGCGCAGATACACCTCATCTGGTTTGGCTAGGATCCGAGGATTTTCCAGCGGGTTTTCGTGGTAGCACAAAAAGTCTGCACTGGCGCCCTCGGTAAGATTGTCCAATTCTAAGAAATTCCTGGTGCGCCAAGAGGCTGCCGCTACGATTTCGCTACCGGGCAGTCCTACCTTTTCCAATTCCGCAATCTCTTGGCCAATTCCCCCGTGTAGCGGCTTTGGCGCAGTGTCGGTACCTACCATGATGTGGATGCCAGCATCGACCATCTGTGCTACCTGCTCGTAGCGCCGCTCCCACATCCGGATCATTTGCTCGTAGTAGAGCGGGTATTTCTGTCTGCCCGGCGCTGCGAAAGTGGGAAACATTCCCACCTGACACAGAGTGGGAGTGACCGCTATCGACCTGCGTGCCGCCTCCTGCATCTGCACTTCATCCATGCCAGTACCGTGTTCAATACAGTCGACGCCAGCTTCCAGCAGCGGATCGATAGCCTCGTGGCTGAAAGAATGCGCAGTCACTTTGGCACCGGCCTCGTGAGCGGCGGCGATTGCCTCCCGAAGAACGGCCTTCTCCCACAGAGGGCGAAGAACCGCCTCTCTCCCCATGGAACGGTCTATCCAATCGGCGACGAGCTTCACCCAACCGTCTGCCCGCTGAGCCTGATGCGACAGCACCTGCGGCAAGTCGGCCTGGTTGTCAACATCTATTGGCAGACCTTTTATGTACCGCTTAAAGCGGGCCACGTGGCGCCCACACCGGATTAGGCGCGGCAGGTAAGCGACAGACTTCACCCACGCATTGTTCGTGACAGTGCCACAATCCCGGACTGCTAAAACGCCGCTATCGCGATCTGCCTTCCCCTGTTCTTCTAGCTCTGCCCGGCTAACTGGCTCCACTCCGCGCATCCCAAGATGGCAGTGCACATCTACCAAGCCAGGCAAGATCCACCGATGTCCGTCCTGACCGGATTCGGGCAGGCGAATCCGCCCGTCCTCGACATGCAGGCCGCAGGGGACGAACTTGAGTTCGCCCTGCACTACCTGCCCTACTTTGCCGGGGAGGAACACTACATGCCTCCGAGCAAGCGCTTCAGATCGTAAGGCAGTTCGTCTACCGATGGCATCTTTGGTTGAGGAGCGGGGGCAGAAGTGGGGGCGCCAAATGCCGATCCCTTGGATTGCTTTTGCACCTTGGCGGGATTGCCGCTCTTCTTTACGCTGTTGGTTCGTGCCGGGGAACCGGACTTGCGCTTCTTTTTCTTAGATTTGCCTGCCTTGCGACGGGCGGCTCGCCCTCCCCCAACACCAGGCATTCCCGGCATACCGGGCATTCCTGGAATCTGGCCGGAACGGGTTGCCTGCTGCATCATCTTGCGGGCTGCTTCAAAACGCTTCAAAAGCCCATTGACTTCGGCCACGGTCACGCCAGAACCGGCGGCAATGCGCTTTCGCCTTGAGGCACGAATAATCGAGGCATCCTCACGCTCAGCCGGAGTCATCGACCGAACTATCGCTTCGATGCGATTGATTTCCTTTTCGTCAAAGTTCTCTAGCGCCTCGCGGTACTGGCCAATACCCGGCATCATGCCCATGATTTTCTTCAGGGAGCCAAGCTTGCGCATCTGTTGCATTTGCGCCAGGAAATCGTTGAAAGTGAAGTTACCCTTTGCGAGTTTCTTCGCCATGTCTTCCGCTTCTCGCTCATCGAAAGCCTTCTCGGCTGTTTCGATGAGGGTAAGTACGTCGCCCATGTCCAAAATGCGCGAGGCCATCCGGTCGGGGTGGAAGCGTTCGAAATCAGTAAGGCCTTCCCCGGTGGAAGCAAAGAGGATTGGTTCTCCGGTAACGCCACGAACTGAAAGTGCTGCACCACCGCGTGCGTCACCATCTAGTTTCGTGAGGACAACGCCAGTGAATCCGACCCCATCGCGGAAAGCCTCGGCGGTCGTAACCGCATCCTGACCGATCATCGCGTCGAGGACGAATAGAGTTTCGTGCGGCTCCACCGCATACTTGATGGCGCGCGCCTGACTCATCATCTCTTCGTCGACGCCAAGTCGGCCAGCGGTATCGACAATAACCATGTCGTAACCGTTCAAGATTGCATGGTTCACCCCGGAGCGAGCAGTTTCGACCGGGTCACCGACCCCATTTCCAGGGTTAGGAGCCCACACTTCTACGCCTGCCCGTTTGCCAACCACCTGAAGCTGGTTCACAGCGTTAGGACGTTGTAGGTCACAAGCAACCAGGAGGACACGTTTTCCCTGCTCGGTAAGCCACTTGCCCAGCTTTCCGGCAAGCGTTGTCTTACCGGCGCCCTGCAGACCAGCAAGCATGTAGACGGTCGGCCCTCTATCAGCCTCATGTAGGTCTCGTGCCTCGCCACCCAGAATCTGGATTAGTTCTTCATTGACGATCTTGATGACCTGCTGGCCGGGGTTCAATGACCTAGACTTCGAGACCCCGTATGCCTTCTCGCGGACATTAGATATAAATTCACGAACTACGGGTAGCGCAACGTCTGCCTCTAAAAGTGCACGCCTGATCTCGGATGTAGTTTTATCTACATCGGCCTCAGAGAGTACCCCTTTACCTCTAAGGGACTGAAAAGCGTTTGTCAGTCTGTCAGAAAGCGAATTGAACACGTAGTCCTCCAGTGCGATCGATCTGGTGTATAGCCTACCTTTTCACACAGATTGCTCACAGCTGGGCCTGGGTTGTCATTGTCACTAACATTTGGTTTTATGCTTATGCCATCAGTATCAATAGAGAAAGCTAACGACTTTGACCGCAACTACTGAAACAAAAAGCTGGTCGCTAAGAAGGTACCTCTGTGTATGGGGTATCCACTTTTTCACCATGACGGGCCTACTGTGGGCTCTACTGGCAATTTCGGCGCTCTACCACGGTCAGATAAAACTGATGTGGATGTGGCTAGGAATATCTCTAATAGTTGACGCCGCTGATGGCCCCATGTCCAGGAAGGCAGAGGTAACCAAGGTAGTACCGTGGTTCTCTGGGGTAATGATGGACAACGTGGTTGACTACCTGACCTGGACTTTTGTGCCAGCAATATTCATGACCTTGTATTTGCCGCTGGGCCCCAAGCCGCTTCCGGTCGTTGCCGCTGCCCTGGCGCTGGGATCATCCATGTTCTGCTACTGCAACACCAAGATGAAATCCTCTGACTGGTACTTCGTCGGTTTCCCGGCTGCGTGGAACATAGTCGCAATTATCCTGTGGCTATTCCAGACGCCCGCCCTGTTCAACTGGCTGGTAATCGTAGTCTTTACCATCCTCGCAGTAGTGCCGTGGAAGTGGGTACACCCCTTCCGAGTGAAACGACTACGGGCACTAAATGCCACCGCGGCTGTCATCTGGGTAGCTACCACTGCCTACATGACTGTAATCGCCCCATCGCGTCCGCTGTGGCTAAGTGCTGCATGGCTCATCTCGGGACTTTGGATTCTGGCCATCAGCGCAGCACGCACCATTCTTGGTCCGTCGAATCGCTAGTGCAATAGGTGCTTGCGCCGCCCCTTGGGACGCTTCCAACGCGACCTTCTGGACCGGCGCGGCGCAGCCACCTTTGCCAGTGACTTATAGGCCTTCCGATCCATCCACGCTTTGAATCCTTCCAACGCGAAGGTACCCATGATCAACATGGCGATGATGCCTATGACGTGGGGCGGATAGCCCCTGCCGTGCAAACCGAAGTACACGTAGGGAGCCATAAACGTCGCGATAGTAACCACCATGCCAAGCATTCGTTTTGCGAAACGAGGCGCTGTGACCATGGTTAGTAACCCCCACGTGTACGGGATAGCGGTAAGCAGGTCTATTGCCCACAGCATAACCAAAGATCCCTCAAATTCGCGCACAAACATTACGGGCAGAACTCTAAGTGCTGAATATGCAAGCACCACCAGGTAAGCCAGGAACTTCGCGTTGGTGAACAGGCGAACTAGGACGGACCGCGGCTGCAGCTGAATGCCAAGTTGCTGCAATTGTTTTGCTGCCCTTGCAGATATCAGGAGCGAATCCAGCCCGTGTAACGCCCCCGTCAGGAAAAGCTTGTCTGCCTTGGTACGCCGTTCCAACAGAAAATCGATCAGTAGTCTAGGGGCAATCCCGATGGGCGTTACCTCGTGCTCACGCGCGCTCTGTTTCGGTCCTAATTCGTGGAGTAAAGACGCATCCACCCACGTCTTCCATGCCCCTATTTGAGCATCCGTCATAGTGAGCAGCCACAGCCGCTCCCTCTTTCGCACAGAATCGCGCAACGTCTCCATGATTAGTTCACGCTCTTCTAGCTCTCGTGGGTCCGGCACATGAGTCATCTCGCGTACGTGCTTGTCGCGCAGATCCCCTAGTCTTTCGACACCGGCCGCCAGGCGTACTTGCCGCGGCCACAGGATCAAATCCTCGCCGAAAGAAATGTCGATTAGAAAATTCACCGTTACACCTTATCGGGTAAAGTCAGGCGGGTCAGCAAGCACCTGTGTTTCATCCACCATGTAAACCAGGTCTGCCAGTGCTGAAAGCTGCCCCCGAGGGGCTCCTACCGCCAGCAGGTAGGCTTCGGCCAAGACAGCCAGCAACGACAGCAGATGTTTCGAGCCCCCAATTGCCTCGTTTACCTCGTCAACAGCTCGCATACTGGCATCTGAGGAAACAGCCTGCAACAGAACTTCCCCAAGCTCTATCGATTTCAAGATATCGCTGCGCCACTCGGAGTCGACCCCCAGTTTCATAAGCACTTCAGATGCCTGGGACTTAGAAAAACCGCTGAGGATTGCCGCCAGCGCTACTACTCCAGGTGCGGGATGGGGAGCCATGGGTCGGGCCGGGACAACAGATGTTATTCTTCTTGATGCCAGCCCGCAGGCGAAGTAGGTGAGCTCAACCAGGAAATAGTCCTTTGTCAGGCGCTGCCCTTTTACGGGTTTGGAACGTACCTGTTCCCACAGCGGAAATATCCGAGAAGGGATCCCCACCCTGTCCAGTTGCCCAAATATTTGTCTAAATCCAGCAGATACCAGGAAGTCTATTAGTAGCTGACGAGCCGTATCGTCCCATTCAGAGGGCATTTTCGCTCCCCTGAGGGCGGATACCGTCCAGGCTCCCAGGTATGTTTGGCGTCTGCCTGCCGCCCTAGCCAGCCGCAACACTAGGTGCGGATCTGCAAGATCCCGTTTGGAGGACAGAACTACCTGCCCTGAATGGAGCGCTACTGACTTGTCAATAATCTGTAGAGCCGGAGCCTTCCGAATTCCCCGCACTACCCTCGGGAGTGTTTTCTTTGGGCCTCTGGCTACCGCTTCGGCACGATCAAGCAGACGGGCGGTAGCATTTTCTATCTCTATTGAGGCTTGCGCAATGGTGGCCCGCAATTGCCTTGCAGTAGTGCCCATATAGTCCGCCACTAGGTCTTGCTGTTCGATCCGCAACACCTGGGTAGACGAAAAATGTTCAACGCAATCGCGAACGTCGCGTAGCAGACTACCTGCCCGGTCCAGCCCCGCCCGGTTCGCAGCGGCTAGCCACGAAGATTCCACACAATCCAGTAGCCGCAGGTCGGCTAGCCCACCGCGAGCGCGCAGAATATCCGGTTCGCTAAGGTGTGCTAGCTGGCCGAGCTTGTCCCAGCGTTCCATCGCTTCATCAATCAGCTTGGGAATAACCTGATTGGCGCGCAGCCTCCATTGGGACAGGTATTCCCTCTTCAGGATTTCCAAGATCCCAGACTTACCCGCTATGTATTTTAGGTCCAGCAGCGAGAGGACATTCCAAAGGTTGTCTCCTTCTAAGAGCTGTGGTCTGGCCAAATGCACCCTAGCACCGAGGGCTTCCCCCAGTAGTGCAGCCCCTTCACTGGCTCCAGGACCGGAAATTACCAGTTCCATTGGGCAGGCAGGACCAGCGGTTGCCTTTCCCATAGCGCCGGCAAAGCCCACCGCGTAGTCAGCATCGTCGGGAACGTATTTTTCTACCTGTTCCTTTCGCTGGGCAAACAGCTGCCCCCTATAGGCGATACCGAAGGTGGGTGAGTAAGAATCCGCCAGTAACCCCCGTGGCGGTTCGAGGGTGCTCATCAATCACCCACTATTGCGTCTACGAAAGTCTGCGGATCGAAAGGCGCCAGGTCGTCAGCGCCCTCGCCAAGGCCCACCAGTTTTACTGGTACCCCCAGCTCACGCTGTACCGAAACAACAATGCCGCCCTTAGCGGACCCATCCAGCTTGGTTAGGACGATGCCGCTCAGGTTCACAACTTCGTTGAAAACTCTGGCCTGCTGCATCCCGTTCTGGCCGGTAGTGGCGTCGAGCACCAGCAATACTTCGGTCAGAGGGGCTTGCTTGCCAATGACTCGGGCTACTTTACCTAGCTCATCCATCAAGCCCGCTTTGTTCTGGAGTCTGCCGGCGGTGTCGACGATTACTACGTCCGCACCTTTTTCCTTACCGATCTTTACCGCATCAAATGCTACCGAAGCGGGATCTGCGCCCTCTTTATAAGAGCGGACGAGCTCTACGTCTGCGCGTTCAGCCCACGTCTGCAGCTGCTCCGCCGCGGCGGCGCGGAATGTGTCAGCGGCTCCCAGCACTACCTTCTTATCTTCTGCTTTGGCGATACGGGCGATCTTGCCGATAGTCGTGGTCTTACCAGTGCCATTTACGCCCACTATCAGCATTACTCCCGGAGTGTTTTCATCAGTTGCCGAGAAGTTGATGGATCTGTCCATATCCGGGCCTACCTGCTCTAAAAGAGCTGCCCGCAATATTTCTTTTACCCGCTGCGGATCGTGAGTGCCGTCAGCAGCGACCTCCTTGCGCAGCCGAGAAACCACTTCCTCAGTTGCGTCTAGGCCCAAGTCTGCCATCAGTAGATTGTCTTCAATTTCCTCCCAATCAGAGGTGGACAGATCCCCTTTGCCCAACACGGATAGCAACGCGGAGCCGAGCACGCCGGACTTCGAGAGGCGGGAGCGCAACTTCGCCATACGCCCAGAAGGCTTCTCAATTCGGGGTGGCTCCTGGGTGGCAGGTTCTGCCTGCTTTTCAGGTTGCGGCTGCGGTTCGACTGGGGCCTCCCCCTGCACCGACTCCTCAGAGCTTGGCAGCTGCGGCTTTTCCGGGGGTGGACTAATCTGCTTGCGGTTATGGGCTACGACCCCACCCACAACTAGAATCAGCACTACTACGAGCGCTGGGATCCATACTTCCGGCCTAGAGACGATCTGCAGAATATGTTCCATGCCCTAATCATCGCCTATTTTGGGCGCGGATGCGAAACCTCTACTTACTAGAGGACGATCCTGCCGAGGGGGCGGGCTTAGAAACCTTAGGTGCAAAAGAGGGCGGAAGATCGTTTCCGGCAGCATCCTTACCGTTGTCGATAAGGACCGCATCAGAGTTGATATCTGCCAGTGCACGCTGACCTGTGGCGCGGGTAATGCGACGCACGAGCCTGGCCTTAGAGAGTTCGCGAGCCTCAGAAAGCGTTATCTCTTTTACTTCGTTAGCCGCGTTCGCAAAGTCTTCCGTGTCGTTGAGGACGCGCGGAGTGGCCGGCGCGGGAGTAGAAGCGGACAGAATCGATCCCAACTTCGAATCGGTGGGATGCTGCGCGCCTAGATGCGAAAGTTCCCGCTTCTGCCATGCTGTGGTGGAATCACGAACCCACTTGGTCAGACCCCCATCAGGTCTACGGGTGCGGATTACAGCTGCCATTACTAAACATGCCACCACTACCGTGATGATCAGCACCGCAAATACAAGCAACAAGGACGCGTCCATGCCTATGATTTTGCCATGAAATTTTGCCCGCTCGCACCGGAAAAGTCCCTTTTAGAAAAACCGTGACCAAAACATAACATTTGCGCTAACGATGCGGCCGCTATTTAGCTAATTTCTGTGACACAACGCTAGTTACTCCACCTTGCATAGTGACTCCATACAGAGCGTCTGCCTTTTCCATAGTGCGCTTTTGGTGGGTAATCACAATCAGCTGCGAGCTCTGCCGCAATTCCTCGAACACTGTAAGCAAGCGAGCTAGATTCGCATCATCTAACGCCGCTTCGACCTCGTCCATCACGTAGAAGGGAGAGGGACGGGCCTTGAAGATTGCAACCAACATTGCCAGCGCAGCCAGAGACCGTTCCCCACCAGAAAGCAGCGACAGGCGCTTGACTTTCTTCCCGGCGGGCCTCGCCTCAATTTCAATACCAGAGGTGAGCATATTCTCCGGATCGGTAAGCACCAAGTCCCCTTGCCCTCCTGGGAAGAGCATCTCGAACACGTGGTGAAATGCCTGGCGCGTGTCGGCAAAGGCTTCAGAAAACGCATTTCGCACCTGGGTATCTACGTCCTCGATAATCTGCAGCAGATCATCTCTTGAGGAGCGCAAATCCGCTAGCTGGTCCGCAAGGAACTTATAGCGTTCAGAAAGCGCTTGGTGCTGCTCGAGCGCGAGCGGGTTCACCTTCCCCAGTGCGCGCAGTTCGCGATTGGCTTTGCGAAGGCGCTTTTCCTGTTCGGAACGCACGTAAGGATATCCTGGCCCATCTGGCTGCTCGGGGTCGGGCACCAGCAGATGGGGGCCATAGTGTTGCACTAATTCATCCAGGCTGAGCGATAGTTCGTCGTGCGCAGTCGCAGCCAGCTGATCCTTGCGGGCATTAATCTCGGCTTTTGCGACGTCCCCCCTATAGGCACTATCGGTGAGCGACGCCAGTTGTTTGCGGGCATCGTCTAAACGCTTCCGGATCTGCTTTATCTGCCCCGAGCGCGCTTTCGCGGCCTCTTCTTCCTGCGCCCTAGCCGCTCTTGCCCTCTCCAGGGCTCCCTGGGCTGCTTCGAGTGCCACCGTGGCCATGTCGCGAAGTTTTTCTGCTTCTTTCAGCTTCTGCTTCCGGCGAGCTTCCCCGGCCACTGCCCTATTGCGCTCTTCTTTTTGTCTAGCAGCATTTTTCCGCAGCGCAGAGGCCCTATCGCGCAGATGGCGGCCCTTTTCTTCTTCAGATCTATGCGACAACCTCGCATCGGTTTCAGTTTTGATCAATTCGCTTTCGCGCTGCCGGGCCTCCACGAGGGCTTTTTCTACTTCCTCTACCGCAACTGAGTCTGTGGGACTTTCCAGGAACGAAGCAAGGTTTTGCTCAGCGTCTTCCTTCCGCTGCCTGAACGTGTCCTTTTCCTGATCGGCACGCACTAGCGCCTGCTGGGCGCGATCTAGTTCCGCCTTCGCCGCGCTGACCGCCGCTTTCAAAGCCGCTGCCTCTTCTGCGGCCTTGGCGTATGCTGAGTCGGCTTCGCGTAGTTTGCGCAGGGCGCGGGCTTCATCTTCTTCTGCCGCGTTCAGGTCCTTTTCCGCCCTCTCTAATCCCCCCTTGGCGGCGAGGCTGGCGCGGGAGGCCGCCATGGCTTCTTTGGTGGCATTGTCTAGACGTGCTTGCATCGAGAGGACGGATTCGACCTCTGTTCCTCCGGTTTCGATGCGATGGAGCGAGATGATTTCGCCATCTTTACTGATAACGGTCGTAACGTTCGGTTGCGTCAGGGCCGCAATGGCCTCTTGCCGACTGTCCGCGATGACGATTCCTGCAAGGGCAAGGTCGAGGAATCCTTCCATGACACCCTCGCGGGCAGTGACCACCGACCGAGCCCACCGCCCGTGTTTCAGCTCAGGTTGGGAGGCAGGTGCTTGCTGGGAGGCGATTGCGAGCTTCACCGGGCCTCCCGCTACATCGGCCGCAGCCAGCGCATTTTCTACAGAATCGGCCACAACGGTGCCTGCCAGCTCCCCCAGGGCCAGGGCGATCGCGTCCTCGTACCCTTCGGAAATTTCAATTAGCGGGGGTAATGATCCCAACAGGCCCGGCAATTCGCGATCCAGCAAGGAGGCAGTAGCGTCGGCCGGCGCTACGGTAGAGGCGAGCGCATCTCTCTTGGAAGTCCACCGCATCTCAGCCTCAAGAGCCTGCTGGTGTTTGCTGCGCGCCTGCACCACCTTTTCTCTTTGCGCGCGCACATCGGCAGAAGCAGCTTCATGCACCTTGGCTACTTCCTGGTCTTTCTGAGGTAGCGCAACGGCCTTTTCGCCTTCCTTGGAGGCTTCAAAGCGAGTTTTTGCAAGGCTGAGCGCTTCCAGCGCGTTTTTTCGGTGCGAGGTAGCCGCATCAAAACGCGAGTTTGCAGAAGAGACTTCGCGTTCTAAGCGTTCCCGCTCCTTATTTCGTTTCCCGGCGACAGACTTGGCGAGGGCGAGTTCGCGCTCTAACTTCAGGCGCTCCTTTTCGGCCTCTACTTTCGCGGCAGTAATTTCCTGCAGATACCCGACCGCCGCCTCGATGTGTTCCATCTGGCGTCTATCTTCCTCGGTGGCTGCCGCGGCCCTGCGCTCGAGTTCTGCTGGATCTTCCCCATGGTAGGCGATGGGTACGGACAGGGATTTTACCCGCTCTGCGGCAAGTATTTGGTTGGAGCGCAGCCGTTCAGATACCGCGGTGAGGCGCTGCCATCCGGTGGTTAGTGCTTCCAGTGCCGGGGATCCTTCTGATTCTTCTCGCTCGGCACGTTCTAGCTCTTGGGTGATAGTAGAGAGGTTGTTTTCGGCTTCCTTTTTCTTCTGTTCCAGGGCCGCCCCGGATTCGTTCAGCGAGGTAAGCCTCTCCGCGAGCGCGGCCGCATCGTCGGCGAGCAGGCGCGCTTTGGCATCGCGAACGTTAGCACTAATCACGTCGGCGCGGCGGGCGGTTTCTGCCTGCCGGGCAAGGGGGCCAAGTTGTTTTCTTATCTCGTCTGTTAGATCTTCAACTCGGGAAAGGTTTCCTGCCATCTGGTTCAGTTTTGAGATGGCCCGTTCTTTCCGCCGGCGGTGTTTTAGCACCCCTGCGGCCTCTTCAATGAAGCCGCGCCGCTCCTCGGGGGTTGACGACAAGATGGCATCGAGCTGGCCCTGCCCCACGATCACGTGCATCTGCCTGCCCATGCCCGTATCGGAAAGGAGTTCTTGAACGTCCAGCAGGCGGCACTGGGTGCCATTGATGTGGTATTCGGAGCCGCCTCCCCTAAACAGAGTGCGAGAGATGGTTACTTCTGCGTAGTCGATCGGAAGAGCCCCATCCGAATTGTCGATGGTGAGTGTCACCTGTGCTCTTCCGAGGGCGGCTTTGCCAGAGGTGCCTGCAAAGATCACGTCTGACATGGCGGTACCGCGCAGTGCGCGCGCTCCCTGTTCGCCCATGACCCAGGCAAGCGCGTCTACGACGTTCGACTTGCCTGAGCCATTAGGGCCAACCACGCAGGTAATCCCCGGCTCTAAGCGCATAGTGGTAGCGCCGGCAAAGGACTTAAAACCCCGCAGGGTCAGATTTTTTAGATACACGCCGGCTTAGAACCAGATCTTTATTTCTCGTTCAGCGCTGGTGGGCGAATCGGAGCAATGCACCACGTTCTCGATATTGTTCGAACCCCAGTCGCGGCCGAAGTCTCCGCGCAGCGTTCCCGCAGGGGCAGTAGTGGGATCGGTAGATCCTGCCATGACGCGCATTCCCTCAATGCATCGTTCTCCGCGAACCACAATTGCCGTCATCGGGCCGGAGGACATGTATTCGACAAGGTCAGAGAAGAAATGCTTATGCACGTGTTCTGCGTAGTGCTCACGCAGTTTTGCCTCGTCGGCCGTTACTACTGCAAGAGCCTCTAGTTCGTAGCCCTTGGCCTCGATACGCCTGATAACTTCCCCGGTCAAACCACGTTTGAACGCTTCGGGCTTGACCAGCACTAGTGTGCGTTCACTCTGCGACACCTTCTTACCTTTCTGCTGAGTATCTATATATTACTGGGCACGTTCTCGGATGGGGCTTTTCCTACGCCCATCACTTCACGCACGTGTGCTGCAAATACTACCGATCCGAACGCAACTACAGCGGTGTTCGGTGCTGGCGCGCCCGCCTGCTCCGAAGCGGTCACAGCCTGATCAATTGCGGAGGCGGTATCTTCTGCAACAAGCACCCGGTCCGGTCCGAACACGTCCTCCGCAATCTGGCGAAGCCGATCAATCTTCATGGCCCGTTCGCCCGGCATCTCGGTCAGAACGATAGCTTGCAGAAGCGGTTCCATCTCTGAAAGCACGCCCTCTACATCCTTGTCTCCCATAGCCGAATACACGCCCACGATGTCCGTGAACGGGAAGTCGTCCTCGAGAGTACGCCGCAACACTGCCGCCCCGCCTGGATTGTGCGCAGCGTCGACCATGACCGTTGGGGAGGAACGCAGTATCTCGGCCCGACCTGGCGAGCTCGCCGCCGCCATCCCCTGTTCCAGCAGCCTCGCATCCAAGGCCTTACCACCGGCCATAGCCTCGAACGCAGCGATGGCGAGCGCAGCATTTTCTGCTTGGTGACGTCCGAAGAGCGGCACGTACACGTCCTCGTACACCGCCGCGGGCGTACGCACCGTAATCAATTGTCCCCCAACAGCATTCTGGCGGGACAGGACCTCAATATCCTTGCCGTATTCACGAACAGTAGCGTGCTTCTTCTGGGCTTCCTCCAAGATCACCTGCCGGGCGGACCCTTCCTGTTTGGACAGGATAAGGATCATTCCCTCCTTAATAATGCCCGCCTTTTCTGAGGCAATCTGAGGCAGCGTCGATCCAAGCCACTTCTCGTGATCCTTACTAATTGGAGTAATGACTCCTACCCCAGCATCGATCACGTTAGTGGCATCCCACCTGCCACCCATTCCAACCTCTATAACGCCAAGATCAATCGGGTAATCGGCAAAAGCTGCATAGGCCATGACCGTGAACACCTCGAAGAAGGACAGGCGCGCTCCCTCCCCAGCGGCATTCTTCTGATCTACCATGCTGACAATGTCAGCCACATCCTTATAGGCGGCAATGAAGCCTTCCTTCGAGATAGGCTCACCGTCGAGCGAGATACGCTCGCGGACGGTATGCAGGTGCGGGCTGGTGAATCGTCCGGTCCGCAGACCAGTAGCTTGGGCCAGCGAATCGATCATGCGCGCGGTAGAGGTCTTCCCGTTGGTACCCGTGATGTGCACTGCCGGGAAGGACTGCTGCGGGTCTCCCAAGTACTGCATTGCCATAGCTACCCGGTCAAGGGAAGGCTGCACCTTGTGCTCGGGAGCGCGCGCAATAATTTGGGCGTAGATCCGGCTGACCTCCTTGTCGAGGGCGGCCTCACGGGCTGCTTCTTTTAGCAGGTCCTGGTGGGCTTCTTCCGGAGTCTTTTCTTTACTAACTTCGTTTACCACTTCGGGCAACGGTCCTGCTAGCAATGAGGCCTCGACCAAATTCTCGAGAGCCTGCCTCTCTTCGGCCTCGGCACTTATGTCCGTCACCGGTAGTTTCTTCGGTTCCTCGTCCTGGTCGGCCGCTTCCAGATAGGGCAGCAACTCCGGGTCTATGCCCGACTGGCCTGCCTCATCTACCGCTGCCAAGAAGGCATCCGCCGCGCTGGTGTGATCCGCATCGTGTTCGTTATTCATCAACTCAATCTTAATGCGCCGGAGCATTACTTAGAAACCTGGAACCCAAGCATTTTAGATGCCATATCAAAACGTGAATCACCAGCTCGGAAAGACAGGACTGTTTGCCATAATCGGCCTATGAAAGCTAAAACGGAGTCAGTGTTGCGTTCTAAACGCGACTTTAAGAACATATTAGTAACGTCCCTTGCCCTGTTTGCCATGTTCTTCGGAGCGGGCAACCTAATTTTCCCCACTATGATCGGGGTCAATTCCGGCACCTCTTTCTACGCGGCTATTTTTGGGTTCCTATGTACCGGCGTAGCTTTACCTGCTCTAGCGATGGTCGCTTCGGCAACCTCTCGCGAGGGCATCACCAGCTCATCGAAACGCATGGGCACTCAGTTTGGCTTCATTTACACACTCATCGTCTTCCTGTCCACCGGCGTACTCTATGCAATCCCCCGCGTAGCTACCGTGAGCTACGAAATGTCGGTAAAGCAGTTCTTCCCCCACTCTTATGATCGCGTTTCACTAGCGCTCTACACTGTTGTTTTCTTCGCACTAGTGGCGCTCACCTGCCTAAACGCTCAGAAGCTAACCGAACGAATCGGGGCGATCCTGACTCCCGCCCTGCTCATTCTGATCACAATTTTGGTAATCGTAGGCATCTTCACTCTTTCACCTGTTTCGCACGCACCAGCCAAAGACTTTTCTTCTAACCCCCTGGCTACAGGTGTGCTGCAGGGCTACTTCACCATGGACGCTATTGCAGCCTTTGTCTTCGGCGGGGTCATCATCTCTTCTCTTCAAAATTACGGCTTCGGCGAAGGCAAACGCCTCTTCGGCGCCACCGTACTCACGGGCTTTTTTGCCGCCCTCATCCTTGCGGTCGTCTACCTCGGACTAGCCGCGTTGGGCGCACGCGTCACCGACGCCTCGGTGGCCAATGGCGCGGTCGCTCTGTCGGGAATGTCGCATACGCTCTTCGGGAGGGCGGGCATGGCCGTCTTTGGTGGAATCGTATTCTTGGCATGTCTAACTACCGCGGCAGGTCTCGTCAGCGCCTCGTCGCAGTATTTCTGCCGCCTCTTCCCCACTGTTTCACTACCCACCATGGTAATGATTCACGTGTTCATTGCAGCTGCCCTGTCTAACCTGGGCCTGGACCTAATCTTGCAGGTAGTTGCTCCTATCAACGTATTCGTCTACCCCATCACCATCATCTTTACCTTGGTGTGCATCCTAGACATCGTTATTCCCGGCCACATGAAGTGGACATACCGAGCCGGTGCCTGGACCGCTGCGCTGTTCGCCATTGTTGACTCGGTTCGTTCCGTTCCTGGACACGAAACCTTCGCGGACTCGATTTGGACACACTTGCCGTTGGGTGACGCCGGTCTGGGGTGGATTGTCCCGGCGGTAATAATGACTGCAATCGGGTTGGGAATCGACGTTGCTTCGGGACGCATTAGGAAGGGTGCGTCCACCATGTTGCAAACGGGCACAGTGCACTAAGCACAAGTTTCAGATCCATTGTTACTCAAAAGGAGGGGGCTGGCCCCCTCCTTTTGTTTTGCCCTACCTCGCCCTCGGCATCTCTTGGGTTATTTCGCCCAACGGGAAAGACAAAACGTCCCTGCCATGGCCCTTCAGGCACACTACCCATATCCTTAACACAGACCTACAGGCGGAATCCCGCCTCCCAACAGTGGCAAAACCACAGAAGCCGGAGATAGTAATGACAAAAGATCTAACAGCAGAACTGGGATCATTCACGCGATCGGTATCAGGCAGGCGCCCAGAGGTATCCACCCCCATCGAAATGTGGACCGGACTATCCGAGGCAGTAGTCTCGCGCATCGCGGATAATTGGGAGAAGACAGCTAAGAAGTTTGCCTCTGCTAGAACGGAACACTACTTTTCGGCAGAGTTCCTTATGGGCCGAGCAATGCTCAACAACCTCACAAATCTTGGCCTAGTAGATCTAGCGCGCGAAGCAACTAACGCCTTCGGCATCAATCTG
This sequence comes from Winkia sp. C0117E2, assembly GCF_056590455.1. Lineage (NCBI taxonomy): Bacteria > Bacillati > Actinomycetota > Actinomycetes > Actinomycetales > Actinomycetaceae > Winkia > Winkia sp. C0117E2. The sequence continues at coordinate 411,352 of NZ_JBWPWD010000001.1, forward strand.
GTGGATGTGTTGGAATCCGAGCCGGATGCTTCACTTGGTAATGGCGGGCTGGGCCGGCTAGCGGCGTGCTTCTTAGATTCTTGTGCCACGCTGGACCTACCGGTGACCGGTTACGGCATCCTGTACCGCTACGGCCTCTTCAAGCAGTCTTTCGAAGACGGCTACCAGCGGGAACACCCTGATCCGTGGATGGAAGAGGGATACCCGTTCGTCATCCGCCGCGAGGAAGAATTCCGTATCGTCCACTTCGCTGACATGACGGTTAGGGCAATACCTTACGACATGCCGATCACCGGGTACGGTACCAAGAACGTGGGCACCTTGCGGCTTTGGAAGTCCGAGCCGATGGAGGAATTCGATTACGATGCCTTCAACTCGCAGCGATTCACCGATGCAATCATCGAACGCGAGCGCGTTGCCGACCTGTGCCGCGTCCTCTACCCCAACGACACAACCTACGAGGGTAAAGTTCTGCGAGTACGCCAGCAATACTTCTTCGTCTCGGCTTCGCTGCAGACGATGATCGACAACTATATTGACCACCATGGCGAGGATCTACGCGGGTTTGCCGATTACAACTGCATTCAGCTAAACGACACTCACCCGGTGCTCGCCATCCCCGAGCTCATGCGACTCCTGATGGATGAACACGGCCTTGGGTGGGACGATGCTTGGAATATTGTCACCCACACCTTTGCCTACACCAATCACACCGTGCTCGCCGAAGCTCTAGAAACCTGGGAGTACTCAATCTTCCAGCGGCTCTTCCCAAGAGTTCTAGAGATCATTGCCGAGATCGACCGCCGCTTCCGCGAAGAGCTAGCTCAAGCCGGATACGACCAAGGCAAGATTGACTACATGGCGCCGATTCAGAACGGCTCCATCCACATGGCTTGGATTGCCTGCTATGCCTCCTTCTCGATCAATGGCGTGGCCGCGCTGCACACGCAGATCATCGAGTCTGACACGTTGCATGACTGGTACGACATTTGGCCTGAGAAATTCAACAACAAGACCAATGGGGTTACCCCGCGGCGGTGGCTACGGCAGTGCAATCCTCGCCTCTCGTCCCTGCTAACTAAGCTGAGCGGCTCTGACGAATGGGTTCGCGACCTCGATCGCCTGCACGCCTTGGAAGGGTATGCGGACGATCCCGAGGTACTTTCTGAACTACTTCAAATAAAACATGCTAATAAGAAGGACTTTGCTGCGTGGCTGAAGAGGCGCGACGGCATTGAGGTCAACCCTGACGCCATCTTTGACGTCCAGATCAAGAGGCTGCACGAGTACAAGAGGCAGCTTCTGAACGCCTTCTATATTTTGGATCTGTACTTCCGGATCAAAGACAATCCCGAGGGCGACTACCCGCCTCGAGTGTTCATCTTTGGGGCCAAGGCTGCTCCTGGGTACGTGCGGGCAAAGACAATCATCAAGTTCATCAACGCTATTGGTGAGCTGATAGCCTCCGACCCGGAGGTGTCAAAGATTCTGCAGGTTGTGTTCGTGCCGAATTACAACGTCTCCCCTGCCGAAAACATTATTCCTGCCGCCGATGTCTCCGAACAGATCTCGGTAGCCGGCAAGGAAGCTTCTGGCACTTCCAACATGAAGTTCATGATGAACGGCGCTCTAACGCTTGGCACTATGGACGGCGCGAATGTCGAGATTGTTGACGCTGTGGGAGACGACAATGCCTACATCTTTGGTGCCCGCGTAGACGAACTCGAACAGTTGCGTGCAGGCTACGATCCGGTCCGCACTATGCACGAGACGCCCGGCCTCGAGCGGGTGCTGAACACTCTTATCGACGGCACCTTCGACGATGGGGGCACAGGTATCTTCCACGATCTGCGGCGTTCGCTCCTGGAATCGCCCGGTTACGAACCAGCAGACATGTACTACGTACTCGGCGATTTTGCTGACTACCGGAAGGTGCGCGACCAGTTGGTAGAGGACTACCTCGATCGCCATTCCTGGGCAGCGATGTGCTGGCGAAACATTTGCAATTCCGGCCGTTTCTCCTCTGATCGCACAATCCGCGACTACGCCAATGACGTTTGGAAGATCGAGCCGCAAAAGATCTGACATCGGTTAAATAAGTTTGGGCCCAGCACTTAGCTGCTGGGCCCAAACTGTTTCTAGGCTACTTTTCCACGCGGGTTACAGAAGCGTGAACCTCGCTGTCGGATTCTTCGTTAGCCTCGAAGGAAACCGTCTTGGCCAGGGTTTCGGCGGCGATCATCTGCTGATGCATCCGCACATCCGGAATCCTTTCTTGGGGTACCGAGATGACCAAGTTGATTCGATCTGCCACGTGCAATCCGTCAGCTTTACGCTGGTCCTGCACTACGCGGATCACGTCGCGAGCATAACCTTCAGCTTCCAGCGCCGCATCCACGGTTGTGTCGAGGACGACGAAGGTGCCGTTCCCCAGCACGGTTGCCGCCTGGCCCTCCTCTGCCGTGACCTTCACCGAGGTCGCCACCTGGCCGGGGCCAAGAACGACTGGCTCGCCGTCTACCTCAACGCCATCGAAGCGGACTTTGCCGTCTTCCAGTTCTGTCCACGCTCCAGATTTCTGGGCTTTGAAAAGCGCAGAGGTGTGCTTGCGCACCTGGGGCGGGAACTCGCGCGGGTTCAGCGAAAGTTCCTTCGCTACTTCCAGGCCTGATTCAGCCGCCGGGACAAGTGTCATTTGCTTGACATTTACCTCGCTTGCGACCAGTTCCTTGAACCCTGCCAGGCCGGCAGAGTTTTCAGAAACTACAGTCAAAGTCTGCAGCGGCTGCCGGACGCGCAGCTTGTTTGCCTTTCGCAACCCGTGTGCTGCCGAGACAATGTCGCGGATTTCGTCCATGGTGGCAACCAGCTCATCATCTGCGCAGGCATCCCCAAGCACAGGATAGTCGGCAAGGTGCACCGACTCGTCCCCGGTTAGGCCGCGGTAGATCTCTTCTGCCAGCAGCGGGGCTAGCGGCGCGATGGCACGCATGAGGACTTCGAGAACTGAATACAGTGTATCGAAAGCGTCTTCGTCCTCGTCCCAGAAGCGCTGGCGGGACGTGCGAACGTACCAGTTGGTCAACACGTCAGTGAAGCGCTCCACCGCGTGAGCAGCACCGGCTACATCGTAGGAGTCCTGATCGGCGTCGACCTCTTCGACTAGCTTCTTGACCGAAGCGATCAGGTACCTATCCATGACAGGTAGCGAAGCAATCTTTTCCCGATCTGCGAAGTCAATCTTCTTCGCCGCATACCCCTCGCCGTTATTGCACGCGCCAGCGTACAGGGCAAAGAAGTAGTAGCAGTTCCACAACGGCAACATGACCTGGCGGACGGTGTCGCGAATCGCCTTCTCGGTAACCACGAGGTTGCCACCGCGCACCACTGGCGAGGACAGCAAGAACCACCGCATCGCATCCGATCCATAAGAATTGAATACCTGGTTCACATCCGGGTAGTTGCGCAGGGACTTGCTCATTTTGCGGCCGTCATCTCCGAGGACTATGCCGTGGCTTACGCAAGAGGTGAAAGCAGGACGATCAAACAGGGCGGTCGCCAGCACGTGCAGGGTGTAGAACCAGCCGCGAGTCTGCCCAATGTATTCGACGATGAAGTCGCCCGGGTAGTGGTTTTCGAACCACTCCTGGTTCTCGAATGGGTAGTGCACCTGCGCGTACGGCATGGACCCCGAGTCGAACCAGCAGTCGAGCACGTCCGGAATGCGACGCATCATGGACTTGCCAGTTGGGTCATCGGGGTTGGGGCGCACCAAAGTGTCAATGAACGGCCTGTGCAGGTCTTTCACTTCTACTCCGAAGTCGCGCTCTAGTTCTTCCAGCGAGCCGTATACGTCTACTCGCGGATACTGCGGGTCGTCGGACTTCCACACCGGAATCGGGCTTCCCCAGAAGCGGTTACGCGAGATGGACCAGTCGCGAGCACCTGCCAGCCACTTGCCGAACTGGCCTTCCTTAATATGGTCAGGCACCCAGGTGATCTGCTCATTCAGCTCGACCATGCGGTCGCGGAAAGCAGAAACCTTCACGAACCAGGAGGATACTGCCTTGTAAATCAGCGGCTTGCGGCACCTCCAGCAGTGCGGGTAAGAGTGGGCGTAGGACTGCTGACGTACCAGCACGGCTCGCTGCTCGCGAGGAATACGGGCAAGCGGCCCCTCATCGTCTTCAATGCCGCGGCGCAGATCGCGAACAACCTGCTTATTAGCGTCAAATACCTGCAGGCCTTCGTACTCAGGTACCTGCGAGGTGAATTTGCCCGCCTCGTCCACAGGAACGACGGCCTTGATGTCTGCCGCCATGCAAGTAAACATGTCGTCTTCACCAAAGGCAGGTGCCGTGTGCACCAAGCCGGTGCCATCTTCGGTGGACACGTAATCGGCGCTTACTACCGTAAACGCATTCGGCCCAGGAACTTCGCCCTCTTTGGCCCCATCCATGAAGTAATCAAAGATTGGAGTGTAGCGGCGCCCTAGCAGATCTTTCCCCTTGTATTCAGCTACTACTTGCGGGTCCTCGCCCAGCTCTTTGGCATAGTTGGGAGCCAGGGCCTTGGCGATCACAACCTTCTCGCCGGCCAACGGCGAGTCCAGGTCGGATGCTACCGCAATGGTTACGTAGTCGATGTCTTCGCCAACGGTAATGGCCAAGTTCGACGATAGCGTCCAGGGAGTAGTCGTCCAGATCAGCGCCAGCTCGCCCGTCTCTAGGCGCAGGCCTACGGTAACCGTGTTGTCCTGGCGAATCTGGTAGACGTCGTCATCCATCTTCAGTTCGTGGTTGGACAGCGGAGTTTGGTCGTGCCAACAGTACGGCAGCACCCGGTAACCCTCATATGCCAGCCCCTTGTCGTAGAGCTGCTTGAAAGCCCAGATGACCGACTCCATGTAAGTCACGTCTAGGGTCTTGTAGTCGTTTTCGAAATCTACCCAACGGGCCTGTCGGTTGACGTATTCTTGCCATTCGTCGGTGTAACGCAGCACAGAGGAGCGGCAGGTGTCATTGAACTTTTGGATGCCGATGCCGTCAGGGCCTTCAATCTCGGACTTATCTTCGATGCCCAGGATGCGTTCTGCCTCGAGTTCGGCGGGTAGGCCGTGTGTGTCCCAGCCAAAGCGACGCTCTACCCGCTTGCCCTTCATGGTCTGGTAGCGCGCGACGGAATCCTTTACGTACCCGGTCAGCAGGTGCCCGTAGTGGGGCAGACCATTGGCGAACGGGGGGCCATCGTAGAACACGAATTCGTTTGAGCCGCCCTCGCCCGCATCACGGTTGCGGATCGATTTGCGGAAAGTGTCGTCTTCTTTCCAATAGGCCAGGGTCTCCTCTTCCATCTGGGGGAAGTTAGGAGAGGAGGCGACTGCGCTATCACGGTGGCGTGGGTAGGCCCCTCGCTTTGCTTCTTGCGGATCCTTGCTCATGGTCTCCTTTTCCTCTGCTTCGAGGACGACATGAGCCGCGGTACCACCTCGGTTGCCACCTAAACCCTGCGTCAAGATGGCCACTCATTGCAGCTGTGTCGGGCTTACCCGCTGGGGTCTACTTAGTTACCCGTTCTTCCCAGTGCTCCCCGGTGATTGCCGGATCAATGCCCCTCCAGTGTAACTATGGCTCCAGTACTAGCAAAACCGTATTCGCCTTTTGGGAATTGTGGTGTTAGCCACCTACTTTTTGCGTGCGACGAGCGTATTTGTAGCTTGCGCGGTAGGTCTGATGATGACCGAATCGATATTTACGTGGACTGGGCGGGATAGACACCAGCAGATCAAATCCGCTACGTCCTCGGCAGACAGCGGATTGTCGACTCCTTCGTAGACCTTGTCGGCTGCCTCCTGCGAGCCAAGTCGGTTCAGGGAGAACTCTGCTGTCTTCACCATGCCGGGAGCGATCTCTATTAACCGCACATCTTCGCCCACCAGTTCTTGACGCAGCGTTAGCGGGATCATTCTTTCCGCATGCTTGGCGGCCACGTAACCGCCTCCACCAGGATAGGTATCGTGTGCGGCGGTGGAGGTAACGAAAACCAGGTCACCGCCCTCGCGCAAAGTGGGCAGAAACGCTTTGGTGACGTTTAGAGCAGTGGAGACGTTGCGAGAATACATTTCCTGCCAGTCCTCAACGGTGGTATCCGCGATCGGATCTTGGCCCACCGCGCCGCCGGCATTATTTACTACTACCCGCACGTCCGCGCCCAAGGACTGAGCCATTTTGTCCACTGCATCTTTGTCCTTTAGGTCGCACACATAGTATTCGCAGCCGGTTTCCTTGGCGAGCGCCTCCAGTTTGTTTTGCCTGCGAGCTACTGCCACCACAGACCAGTCACTTGCGGCCAGAGCTCTGACGGTTGCCGCCCCGATGCCGGATGAAGCTCCTGTTACAACTACTTTCCCGCCGCGCGGATTTGCATATCGATCCATATCTCTAATCTAACGCTGCTTTCCCTGGCTGGCTGGTTCAACGGCTTGGTAAATTGGAGGAAACTTAGGAGGACGAATGCTAACAGTAGGAATTTTGGGCACTGGCTCCATGGGCAGCGCCATTGCCCGTGGCGTCGCTGCAAACGGCAAGGAAAAATTTCGGCTATGTCTTTACGCGCGCCGGAAGGAATCGTCTGCTCCACTTGCCGAGGAACTAGGTGCGGAAGTCGCAACAGACCCGGATGATCTGGTAACCAAGAGCGATATTACGGTAATCGCTGTAAAGCCCTACCAAGTAAACGGCGTGCTCAGTAAACTTGCAGACCCCAAACAGACCATCATTGTTTCGGTTGCTGCAGGCCGTTCCCTTGCCACCTTGCAAGAAGACCTCCCCACCGATGCAGCCGGGCTAGTTCGCGTGATGCCCAACGTAAACGCCTCCCTTGGCAGGTCAATGTCCGGCCTCGCAGCCAGCGAAGGCACCTCCCCAGAAACCCTTGAGAAGGTAGTCCAGGTGTTTGATTGCTGCGGTAACACCGAGGTCATTTCTGAGGACCTCTTCCCGGCATTTGCTGCCATTGCCGGATGCCTGCCTGGATGGATTTTCCAACTGATCGATTCTTTTGCCCGGGCAGGACTAGCCCATGGCATTCCCAAAGCTCAGGCTGTACGCATTGTCGCCACCGCCATGGCAGGTACGGCTGAAAACGTGGAAGCCCAAGCAGCAAAAGGGGAACTCACTCCGACTGATCTGGTCGATACCGTCCTCTCCCCCGGCGGGACCACTGTCGCCGGACTCCTGGCAGCCGAGGCAGCTGGGCTATCTAACGCAGCAACTGCTGCGGTAAATGCGGCAGTGCAAAAGGACAACGAACTGTCTAGGGCAAAGTGAATCCTTTACGTAAACTCATTCGCCCAATTTACGCACCGACCGTAATCTTTGCGATTGGCTCGGGAGCCGTGGCACCACTTATCGTGCTTGCCGCTCTGCAGATCGGGTTCACGTCCTCGCACGCATCCACCGTGATGGCATATTACGGCGTGGTTGGCGTTATCGCGGCACCATTGGTAGGCCATGTCTTGCTTCATTCCACTGACAAGCGCGGCCTGATGGGAGCAACGGCGATAGCTGCTATCTCGTTGGCAATATGCCTTTTCTCGCTGTATTCGCCCGGCACGGTAGCAAAGGTCGGCTACGTAATCGGTCTGACCGGTATCGCAGTAGCGGCCTCTGTATGGGCGATCGCCCGGCAGTCCTATCTTGCCGACAACATTGATTCCCGCTACCGGGCAACTGCCCTTTCGATGCTGGGGGGCATGATGCGCTTGGGCGTCATGGCAGGTCCTGCCTTGGGCGCCGCCATGGTGGCTTGGGCCGGCATCCCGTCAGTGTTTTGGCTACACCTAATAACAGCGCTGATAGCAGGCGCTATGATCGCAATCTTCCTGGTGCCGGAGCCGGGACGGGCAAAAACCGCCCAAACTGCGGCAAAGGAGTTAAATCGGAAAATCCGGCGAAAAGCCGATTCAGTTTCCACTGCAATTGCGGCTTTTGCAGGAATGTCGATGCACATAGTAAGAGCGAATCGGAACGTGCTGATTCCACTGTGGGGAGCGCACATGGGGCTCTCCCCGACGCTGATCTCTGCTACTTTCGCTATCTCTGCTGCCCTCGATGTGGCCATGTTTTACCCCGCAGGTAGACTCCAAGACCGCTACGGCCGCTTGGTGGCTCTACTTCCCGCCTACCTGATCATGGGCAGTGGATTCTTAGGGCTGGTGCTAGTAGACGGCAAGATGGCGTTCCTGATATTTGCTTCTTTGGTTGGATTCGGCAACGGTTTCGGCTCGGGCATTGTCATGACTATGGGCGTAGACATGTCCCCGGACGTTTATCGCGAACGGTTCTTGGGGTGGTGGACCGCAATTACCCAGGCGGGTAGCGCCGCCGGCCCCCTATTCGTAGCAGTTCTTACCGACACGGTGGGGCTAGCCGGGGCAATGTGGGCCACTGTAGCAGTGGCAACAATAGCTGCCCTGTGGGTGGGATCCCTATTCCCTCTTGCCTACGGGCGCCTAGGCCTCAACACGGCAGGCCGAGAGCTTACTTCGAGTTCGCTCGAATAAAGTCTTTTACCTTCTGCGCGTCATTCGGAAGAGCTTCGACCCGCCGCGGTCCGTCCATGATCCCCACGAAACGGGCCGGTACCTCTGGTTCATGCCCAGTAGCCTCTTCGATGGTATCGGCGAATTTTACGGGCAAAGCGGTCTCCAGGACCACCACGGGGCCACCGCAGCGATCGCGCAGCTGTTCGGCAACGTGCAATCCGTCGGCAGTATGAGGATCTATTTGCACGCCCTGCCTATCCCAATCGCGAATCTGCTCGATGCGATCAGCGTGGGTGGAGGATCCACTGATGAATCCGTAGTCTGCTACCTTCGCGAAAGCCGGCGAATCGGACAGGTCGAATAGTCCTTTTTCTGCCAGCTGCCGCCCAAATAGGTCCGCAGTTGCCTTTCCGTCGCGGTCCAACAGATCAAAAATAAAGCGTTCGAAATTCGAGGCTTTAGAAATGTCCATCGACGGGGAGGACGTTGCCAGCGTTTCGCTGGCAGGACGCACGCGATAGCGGCCTGTGCGGAAGAACTCCTCTAGTACATTGTTCTCGTTTGTAGCGACTATCAGCTTGTCGATTGGCAGCCCCATTTGCCTTGCAATATGGCCTGCACAGACGTCGCCGAAATTACCAGTGGGAACACTAAAAGAGACCTTGTCTCCGATCCGGTTAGCCACTCGTAGGTAGCAGCTGATGTAGTAAACCAGTTGTGCTAATAGTCGGGCCCAATTGATGGAGTTGACCGCACCAATCGAATAGGAGCGCTTGAACTCTAGGTCACCTGCGATCGTCTTAACGATGTCCTGGCAATCGTCGAACACCCCATCGATTGCCAAATTGTGGATGTTGGGATCGGTAAGAGAGAACATCTGTGCCTGTTGAAAAGGGCTCATCCTGCCCGCCGGCGTCAACATGAACACCTTGATGTTCTTCCTCGAAGCCATTGCGTACTCTGCCGAAGAGCCCGTGTCCCCCGAGGTAGCCCCCAGAATATTGAGGGACCTTGCCTTCTTCGCCAGTACCCACTCAAATAGTTCTCCGAGCAGCTGCATTGCCATATCTTTGAACGCTGCTGTGGGACCGTTAGAAAGGTGGGCCAGCCACAGCCCTTCCCGCAGCTGCGAGACTGGCACCATTAGAGGATCAGAGAATTTGTCATTGTCATAGGCCCTGGCACAGATCTGTTCCAGATCCTTAGGGCTTATGTCGTCGATGTACAGGCTAAGTACTTTCGCCGCGAGCGCGCTGTAGCCGTCCTCTTTCAGCAGGACCGCCCATTCTTCCAGCGTCTTCGCATCCAATTGGGGGTATTCCGCGGGCATGTAGAGGCCCCCGTCCGGAGCCAGCCCTTCGAGTAGGATCTGGGTAAAAGTACGCGGGGCGCCGCCACCTCGAGTAGATATGTATCGCACGAGCTCAGTCTACCTTGGCAGTGGCCTCCGCCGGATTATCTTTCCTCTGATTGAACGAGGCCTCGAAGGTGGCTCCCCCTAGTTCTGGCTCCTCTAGCAGGCGGAGTTTACCACCGTGGGCTTCCACTATGGCGTGGGCAATGGACAGTCCAAGCCCGGTGGATTCGCCCGGTTTACGCGCTGAATCGGCGCGGGCGAAGCGGTCAAATATCTTCTTTTTGTCCTCTTCGGCAATCCCCGGCCCATCGTCGCTTACCGTAACTATTGCGCGGCCATCTTGACTGCGTAGGGATACTCGCACCAGTGTGCCCTCAAGCGTGTGCTGGTATGCGTTAGCAGTAAGGTTTGCAAAGACCTGCCGGAGGCCAGCTTCGTTTCCAATTACTTCAATGTCTTCTGCGCCCTCGGCCAGATTCAAATCCCACTTGTGGCTAGGGGCGCTTACTGCCGCGTCAGCTACCGCATCCACAGCTAGTCCCGCGAGCGGTACAGGTTTTACTTCCACTTTCCTACCGGAGTCTATGCGGGCTAGCAGTAAAAGATCTTCTACCAAGGCTCGCATTCGTTCCGCTTCTGAAGCAATCCGCGATACTGCTTGGTTGGGGCTCTCCCCCAGATCTGTGCCCGCTAAAAGCTGGGCGTATCCTCCGACCGTAGCTAACGGGGTACGCAGTTCGTGGGAGGCATCTGCGACAAATTGTCTTAGCTTTTCTTCGCTGCGCGCTCGGGCTCCAAGAGAGCGTTCGACGTGATCAAGTGCTACGTTGAGCGCTTTTGCCATCTCGCCCGCCTCGGTTTCGGAGGCGGCTAAGGCTGCTGGGGCTCGCGTGTTGAGGACGGCCCCGGACAGATCCTGTCTGGTTACCTGCCGTGCGACCTTGGTAACGGTGCGAATGCCGGCTAGTTCGCGGCGAACCAGCACCCTTGCCAGCAACCAGGCCAATGCCAGCCCGCCGATACCGTAGAGGGCGGAAAGGCCACCAAAGAACACCAGCACATTGTCGACTCGCTCTAACGGCTCGCCCGCCAGTACCTGAATGCCCTTTCCGTCGGCTGAAGGCAGTTTCGCCTCGAGTACCCGGTAGTGTCCCAAGCCGCTAATCCAGGTAGAGGACGGCGTTTCTTGGGCCGCCTGCAGGAATTCTTCCGCCTGCGAATCACTAATCTGCACAATGGCCAGGTCCGAGTCGACCTTGCCAGCGAGCATTAGGCCGCCCTTGCGGATCAGATGCACCGACCCGCGCGATAGTCCGGGGTTCTGCAGCGAGTGCGACAGGGACCCCCCGGAGGGGTCGGCTTTCATCTCTGCCTGCCCTAGCGAAGAGCGCAGCGTGTCATCTACCTGCCCTACGAGCACCTGCCGCAGGGTAACTCCTGCCAGTCCTCCAACAAAGAGCAGCAGACATATGCCGACCAGCAACACTAGCGCTGGTAGGCGTAGCCCTAAGGAGCGGTATTTACGCTTCATCGGCAGCCGCAGGTTTCATAACGTAGCCCACCCCGCGCACGGTGTGGATCATAGGCGGACGACCGGCATCAATCTTTTTCCGAAGGTACGAAATGTACAGCTCTACCACGTTAGCTTTTCCGCCGAAATCAAAGTGCCACACGGCGTCCAAGATTTGTGCCTTAGAAACTACCTTTGAAGCGTTCTGCATCAAGTATTCACACAGGTCAAACTCTGTCTTCGTGAGTTCGATCAGGCTGCCTGCTCGCGCCAATTCGTGCCGATCTACATTCATCTGTAGATCGCCCACTGTAAGTACGGTCTCTTCTACCTGTGCTGCCAGGCCACCGGCTCGTCGCACCAACGCTTCAAGGCGGGCTTCGACCTCGTCTAGATTGAATGGTTTCGTCACGTAGTCATCGGCACCTGAGCGCAGTCCCTGCACCCGATCTTCGACGGCATCTAGCGCAGTCAGTAACAGGATTGGCAGATTCGGGAGGTCTCTGCGGATGCGTTCCATTGCTTCTAGTCCGTCCATCCCAGGCATCATTATGTCGAGGACGGCGGCGTCGGGATCCAGTTTGCGCGCTGCCTGCACTGCCCCGAAGCCGTCAGTAACGGCGTGGGTGCGCCACCCTCTGGATTGCAGGGCCTGTGAGAGGAGGTCAGCGAGCATAGGCTCATCGTCTGCAATGAGTACGAGCGGGGCACTTCCATCAGCATGTTGGGGTAGGTGTGGCATTGGCATCCTCTCTTTCCCTACAACTGTACCCATATGGATTGTGTGCCTGATTGGCTATACCTGTGTGCAAACTATGAACGATTAATCCCACACCTGCCATTGCCGCCCCCTTAGCTAGCCTCATCCGCTCCTGGTCGCGGTACACTAGACCGGACAAAGCCGAAGCGCGGAACACCCCCGCGCCCTAGCTATGGAGCGTATTTTGACAACTGAACTGAAGATGCTGGAAAGTCCGGCGGTTCCCAGCAAGGTGAGCCCGGACGGCCTAGAGGAAAAGTGGACAAGGGCTTGGGATGAAAACCATACCTATACCTTTGACGTAAACACCGACCGCAAGAAGGTATATTCGATCGACACCCCACCGCCGACCGTATCGGGGTCGCTGCACGTGGGCCACGTCTTCAGCTACACTCACACAGATTTGATGGCGCGTTACAAGCGCATGCAAGGCTATTCCGTCTTCTACCCGATGGGGTGGGACGACAATGGCCTGCCCACTGAACGTCGCGTGCAGAATTACTTCGGTGTCCGGTGCGACCCGTCTCTTCCGTATGATCCGGATTTTGTGCCGCCACACAATGGCACTGGCAAGTCCATCAAGATGCGCGACCAGGTACCCATCTCGCGCCGCAACTTCATCGAATTGTGCGTAAAGCTCACTATCGAGGACGAAAAGCAATTTGAGTCTCTATGGCGCCAGTTGGGCCTGTCCGTGGACTGGGCCCATACCTACCAGACCATAGGCAAGAAGGCACAGAAGGTAGCCCAGGCTGCCTTTATTCGGAACGTGAAGCGGGGGGAGGCTTACCAGTCCGAAGCTCCGGGACTGTGGGACGTAACCTTCAAGACCGCGGTGGCACAGGCTGAATTGGAAGCTCGCGACTACCCGGGTAGCTACCACGCCCTCGCTTTCCACCGCACCGATGCGGACGAGGACGTAGTTATCGAGACGACCCGCCCCGAACTGCTAGCTGCTTGCTGCGCCCTCATTGCCCATCCGGACGATGAACGTTACCAGCACCTGTTCGGCAAGACGGTAAAGAGCCCCGGTTTCGAGGTTGAAGTACCCGTGTTGGCCCACCCTGCCGCCGAAATGGACAAGGGCGCTGGCATCGCCATGTGCTGTACTTTCGGCGACCTAACCGACGTGCAGTGGTGGCGCGAACTGGATCTGCCTACTCGAAACATCCTGCGCAAGGATGGCCGTATCATTGCCCAGACCCCAGAGTGGATTACTTCTGATTTAGGCAAGAAGCTATACGAAGAGATGGCCGGCAAGACCACCTTCAGCGCCCGCAAGGCGGTAGTGGAAGCTCTGACTGCTTCCGGCGAAATGATCGGTGAGCCGAGGCCGACTCAGCGAATGACCAACTTCTTCGAGAAGGGCGACAAGCCTCTAGAAATCGTGATGAGTCGCCAGTGGTACATCCGCAACGGCGGCAAGGATTACACCCGCGAAGGTAAATCGCAGAACCTAAACGAAGAGCTGATCAGCCGCGGCAACGAACTGGTCTTCCACCCGCAGTTCATGCACGTCCGCTACGACAATTGGGTACGCGGCCTGAACACGGACTGGCTGGTCTCGCGCCAGCGCTTCTTCGGCGTACCTATCCCCCTGTGGTACAAGGTAGACCAGAATGGTGAAGTCGACTACGACGCGGTTTTGACTCCTAGCGAGGACGCCCTCCCGATCGATCCTTCTATTGATGTGCCCGAGGGCTACACCGAGGACCAGCGTGGCCAGGCGGGCGGATTCGTTGGCGAAGTGGACATTCTAGATACTTGGGCGACTTCTTCCCTGTCACCGCAGATTGCGGCTGGCTGGCTCACTGACCAGAAGCTCTTTGATGCGGTATACCCAATGGATCTGCGTCCGCAAGGCCAGGACATCATTCGTACTTGGCTCTTCTCCACCGTTGCTCGCGCTCACCTTGAATTTGACGCACTGCCCTTCTCGCACACCGCTATCTCGGGCTGGATCCTGGATCCGGACCACAAGAAGATGTCGAAGTCCAAGGGCAACGTGGTCACCCCTTCCGGTCTGCTCGAAAAACACGGCTCCGACGCGGTCCGCTACTGGGCTTCCTCGGCAAGGCTGGGTACTGACGCGGCCTTTGAAGAGGCGGAGATGAAGGTTGGCCGCCGGCTAGCTATGAAATTGTTGAACGCCTCGAAGTTCGCTCTTTCGATGGCTGGCGAGTCTATTGATCTGGACCCGGCAAAGGTAACCTTGCCGGCTGACCAGGCAGTAATTGCCAAGCTGGTCGAGGTAATCGACAAGGCTACTGCTGCCTTCGAAGACTACGACCACACCCGCGCTCTGGAACAGGCAGAGTCCTTCTTCTGGTCCTTCTGCGACAACTATCTAGAGCTGGTCAAGGACCGCGCGAATAACTTCGAGGGTACCTACAGCGAAGCAGATGTGGCCTCCGCCCGCTGCGCGCTAGCGATCGTAGTGGACAATGTAACCCGCTTGCTGGCGCCGTTCCTGCCCTACGCTGCCGAGGAAGTTTGGTCCTGGTACCGCGCCGGTTCGGTGCACACTTCGCCTTGGCCGGACGGGGCTGATCTTCGCGAGGGCGGCGGCAACACGGCTCTGCTCGATGCGGCAGGCCAGGCTATGGCGGCGTTGCGCAAAGTCAAGTCCGAGGCGAAGGTCTCGCAGCGTACTCCTTACTTGCACGTGTCTTTGTTGGTACCCGAACAGATGGTGCCGGCAATCCAGGAAGTCCGCCCAGATATTGAGGCCTCGGCTAAGGTAGAGGGTGAACTGACTATCTTGCCAGCCGATCAGGAAACTGTTACCACTGGCGAATTTGAGCTTGGCGAACCTCCTGCCAAGCGGAACAGGAAGTAACTCCATGAGTGATCCGTTCCAACCAGAAGAAGAGGAAGTGGCCCCGATCCCCTTGACCGACGTGGTTGAGTGGACTGGCCCAACCCTGGCCAAGGTGGAACCGCACCAGACTGTCCCGTGGATCTTGCGCGATAGGGCTGAAAGGGCACCGCACCAGACACTGATTGACCGAAAGTCGCAGTTGGGTGGTTCTTGGATCCACTTGAGCGCAGCCGAGTTCCTTACCGAGGTTAACTCTGTGGCTGCCGGCCTTATCGGCCTCGGTCTAAAGCCCGGCGATCGCATGGCGATTATGGCGCACACCAGCTACGAGTGGACTCTGTTGGACTTTGCCGCGCAGAGCGCCGGCCTTGTTCTGGTTCCGATCTACGAAACGGACTCGGCAGAACAGATTGCCTGGATTCTAGAGGACGCAGATCCGACCCTCGTCGTCACTGAGACGATGGTGCTGAAGCGCCTGGTAATGTCCGTGCAGGACAAGGGCAAGTCGCTAAAGAAGATTCTGTCCCTGGACGACTCTGCCATCATTCAGATTCTGGAGGTAGGCAGGTCTGTTCTTCCTGAAGAAGTCGACCAGCGAGTTGCGGAACTATCTACCGACGACCTTTCGTCTATCGTGTACACCTCGGGAACGTCTGGCCGGCCCAAGGGAGTCGAGCTGACTCACGGGAATTTCACTCACCTGGCGCTAAACGGGATGAAGTGGATGCACGAGATCGCAGCTCCCAAGTCTTCCAGGCTGTTGCTGTTCTTGCCGCTAGCTCACGTGTATGCAAGATTCCTGCAGATGTTCCAAATCGCGGGTAACGGCGTGCTCGGCCACACTCCGAACACCGCTAACCTCCTTGGTGACCTAGCCTCATTTAGGCCTAGTTACATCCTGGCAGTGCCCCGCGTCCTCGAGAAGATCTACAATGCCGCCGAGGCAAAGGCTGATTCCCACAGGATCACTCGGCGCCTGTTTGCTGCGGCAGCCAAGACGGCAATTGAATACTCTGAAGCCCTTGACACTGAGGCGGGCCCGTCACGTTCGTTGAAAGCGCGGCGCGAGTTCTACGACAAGCTGGTGTTTCACAACATCACCAAGCTGTTGGGACCGAACGCGAAGTATGTCATCTCTGGGGGCGCTCCCCTTGGCCGCCGCCTGGGCCACTTCTTCCGAGGGCTGGGCGTTACCATTCTCGAGGGCTACGGTCTTACCGAGACTAATGCTCCCCTGGCAGTAAATACTCCGCGGCTCACCAAGATCGGCACCGTTGGTCCGCCGATTGCCACGGTTAAGGTCCGGATTGCTGACGACGGCGAAGTGCTGGTAAAGGGCCCTTCCGTTTTCCGGGCTTACCACAATGCCCCTGAACGGACCAAGGATGCTTTCACCGAGGACGGCTACTTCCGCACCGGCGATCTTGGTTCCTTGGACATGGACGGTTACCTGTCCATTACGGGACGCGAAAAAGAAATCATCGTTACTGCTGGCGGCAAGAACGTTGTCCCAGCAACGCTCGAAGATTCCCTTCGCGGTCACCCTCTGATCAGCCAGATTATGGTGGTAGGCGATCAGAAACCGTTCATCTCAGCTCTGGTGACACTCGATACCGAGATGCTACCCAAGTGGCTGAAGAACCGAAATTTGCCCAACATGGACGTTACGGATGCTGCCCGTCACCCCGAAGTGCTGGCAGCACTAGACCGGGCCATTGCCAGGGCAAACAAGCAGGTTTCTAGGGCAGAGTCCATTCGCAAGATCAAGGTCCTGCTAACCGACTTTACTGTTGAAAACGGTCTACTTACTCCCTCGTTGAAGGTGAAGCGCTCAGCAGTCCTGCATCGTCACGCCGATGAGGTAGCCGAGATCTATTCGACCAAGAAGTAGCAGACATAAATTTGTGGGGGGAGCATTTTTGCTCCCCCCACAATTGTTTAAGCCTTCTTTGACTCCTGGCGAATGCGGACGTGGTGGTGGATTACCTCGTCAACAATGAAGCGAAGGAATTTCTTCTCAAAAGCAGGATCCAGCCCGGATTCAGCCGCTAGCTCTTGCAATCTAGCTACCTGCCGCCGCTCCCGATCCGGATCCGCCGGAGGCAAATCAAGCCTAGCTTTTAGGTGCCCTACTTTTTCGGTGCAACGGAATCGTTCAGCAAGAATGTGCACAAGCGCGGCATCAATGTTGTCGATGGTTGCTCGCAGCTGAACTAGTTCTTCAGGAAGGTCACTCCCCTCCTGCAAAGTCTGATCTGCACTCACTACGCGCTCCGTTCTGCCCGCCGCTGTGAGGGATCCTCCCTAACTAGCCTCGCGGTTGCTCCTTCGGTGATCACCTCTGGGGTGATAACCACTTCTGTGACTGTGGGATCAGACGGTACTTCAAACATGGTGGTTTTCAAAACTGATTCCATGATCGAAGACAGCCCCCGCGCGCCAGTGCCCTGCGCAGATGCCAGCTTGGCAATCTCGCGCAGTGCCTCTTCCGTGAAGGTAAGCTTCACGTCGTCTAGCTCAAACAAACTTACGTACTGCTTCACCAGGGCGTTCTTGGGTTCGGTAAGCACCCGCATCAACGCTTCCTCGTCTAGAGCAGAAACAGTGGTGAGGACGGGAAGACGCCCGACGAATTCTGGAATCATCCCAAATTTGTGTAGATCTTCGGTAGTGACCTGAGCATAAAGATCCCCGTGCTCAGACTTAGATTTCAGATCCGACCCAAAGCCGGTGCGGCGCCGCCCCAGCCTCTCTTGGACAATATCCTCGATACCAGCGAATGCTCCGGCGGCAATGAATAGGATGCCCGAAGTATCTATCTCGATAAACTCCTGGTGGGGGTGCTTTCTTCCTCCCTGAGGCGGTACGGAAGCAACCGTCCCCTCAATAATCTTGAGCAGGGCCTGTTGTACGCCCTCGCCCGAGACATCGCGCGTAATAGAAGCGTTCTCGCCTTTACGCCCGATCTTGTCGATCTCGTCAATATAGATGATGCCGCGCTCGGCGCGCTTTACGTCCCCATCTGCCGCCTGGATTAGTTTCAGCAGAATATTCTCGACATCCTCGCCTACATACCCGGCCTCGGTAAGAGCTGTCGCATCGACAATCACGAACGGCACTCGCATCATCCGGGCCAAAGAACGCGCCAGGTGGGTCTTGCCAGTGCCTGTTGGCCCCAGCATCAAGATGTTGGACTTGGTCATGTCCAGATCGATCTCTTTGCCCCCGTCGCGGGCGCGGACCCTCTTGTAGTGGTTGTATACGGCCACCGCGAGTGATCTCTTAGCACTCTCCTGGCCGATTACGTACTGGTTCAGGAAGTCATAGATTTCGATGGGCTTGGGGATTCGGTTGAGGTCCTGGGTATCAGAATGGCCCAATTCCTCTTCAATTATCTCGACACACAGCTGAATACACTCGTTGCAAATGTAAACCCCAGGCCCAGCAATGAGCTTACGAACCTGCTTCTGAGACTTGCCACAAAAAGAGCACTTCAGAAGATCAACGCTTTCAGCAGATGTGGCCACGTTTTCCCCTCCCCGATCGTCACCTTCTACCCTACGCAAAAAAGCGGGTGAAGCGCGATATGCCACGCACTTCACCCGCCAATTAGAGCAATGACTTAGGCCTCTAGTCGCTTGATCTTGCGCGACTGCAGCACCTGGTCGATCAGACCGTATTCCTTAGCTTCTTCTGCCGTTAAGATCTTGTCACGCTGCGTATCAGCATGAATCTGTTCGGCAGTGCGCTTGGAGTGGCGAGCAAGCGTGTTGTCCATCCACTCGCGCATCCGGTCGATCTCGTTTGCCTGCACCTCAATGTCCGAGGCCTGAGCGTAACCACCCTGGCCGGCGAGCGCAGGCTGGTGAATAAGTACGCGGGCGTTCGGTAGAGCCAGGCGGCGGCCCGGACTACCAGCTGCAAGCAGGACGGATGCGGCGGAGGCGGCCTGCCCCAGGCACACTGTCTGGATTTCAGGTTTGATGTACTGCATGGTGTCGTAGATGGCTGTCATTGCAGTAAAGGACCCACCAGGGCTGTTGATGTACATCGTGATAAGAGAATCCGGATCCTGCGATTCCAGCACTAGCAGCTGCGCCATCACATCGTCAGCGGAGGCGTCATCTACCTGAACGCCCAAGAAAATGATCCGATCCTCAAATAGCTTAGTGTAGGGATCCGAACGCTTGAACCCGTAGGCGGTGCGCTCTTCAAACTGAGGCATCACGTAGCGTGCCTGCGGCAGCGAGGCTGCAAAACCCATATTGTTCATCTTTGCCTCCTACTTGTTAGTTCCAGCGTTGATAGCAGAGGCATGCTCGACCACGTGGTCAACAAAACCGTATTCCAGTGCCTCCTGAGCTGTAAACCACTTGTCGCGATCCGAATCGACTTCAATCTGCTCAAGCGATTTGCCAGTACGGTCAGCAGTAATTTGCGCAAGCGTCTTCTTCATCTGCAAGATCAGATCCGCATTGATACGAATATCCGCAGCCGTTCCTCCGATACCGCCGGAAGGCTGGTGCATCATTACGCGAGCGTGCGGGGTGATGTAGCGTTTTCCGGGAGCCCCCGCAGTCAGGAGCAGCTGCCCCATAGAGGCCGCCAGGCCTACCGCGACAGTTGCCACGTCAGGCTGCACCAGCTGCATGGTGTCGTAAATAGCCATCCCACCGGTGACCGAGCCACCCGGGCTGTTGATGTAGAGGAAAATATCGGCTTCCGGATCCTCGGCTGCCAAAAGCAGCATCTTCGCGCAGATCTCGTTAGCGTTTTCGTCTTCCACGGCGGAACCGAGCCAAATAATGCGCTCTTTTAGCAGACGCTCAAACACAGCGCTTCCGGGAGCGCCCGGTGCCGGCTGTTCTGCAGCTACTGGATTTGTCACTACGTCCTCCAAGGTCTTTTTCATTGCTAGGTAATACGGTACCTACTTCCCGCGAATATACCTGCACTAAATACCGTCTTTTCGCTATGGGCACAGGAAGCGGGTATAGGAAAAGTGGGGGCCAAAGCCCCCACTTTTCATCTACAAGACTTACTTGTCTTCTTCACCCTTGTCTTCTTCTTCTGCGGCTTCTTCTGCAGCGGCCTCGGCGGCAGCTTCAGCAGTAGCCTTTGCTTCCTCTTCAGCCGGATCCTTGGTGAACTCGGACAGATCTACAGCGTTGCCGTCCTCGTCTTCGACCTCGACCTCGCGGAGCACCTTGACAAGTGCCTTGTTGCGGGCCATGTCGCCGGCCATCGCCGACATCTGCTGCTGTGCGTTCTCTCCACCGAGCAGCTGAGAGGGATCAATGCCGTAAGCCTGGGCAGTCTGGAAGATGAACTCCAACAGCTCCTGCTGAGAAACCTGCACCTGCTTCTCGGCGACTAGCTTGTCGAGCAGCAGCTGGTCCTTCAGCGAAGCCTCGATTGCCTTCTTAGCCTCTTCCTTTTCCTCATCCGAAGCGGACTCGTCTACGCGGGCCTCAATCTCGGACTTCAGGATGTCCTCGGGCAGCGGCACCTCAGTGTTGTCGCGCAGGTGCTCCAGGACACGATCGCGGGCCTGGACAGCCTGCTCGCCAGCCTTGCCCTGCTCGACATTCTTGCGCAGGTCGGCGCGCAGCTCTCCGATGGTGTCAAACTCAGAAGCCATCTGAGCAAAGTCGTCATCAGCTTCCGGCAGCTCCCGGACCTTCACGGAGCGCAGCTTCAGGTGCACCTTGCCAGCTTCGCCCTCGTGGTCGCCACCGCGCATGGTGGTGTCAAAATCGGTCTCCTCGCCGGCAGACATGCCCTCAAGGGCCTCGTCCATCCCCTCCATCATGGAGCCGGAACCGACCTCGTAGGAAACGCCAGAAACCGAATCGATTTCCTCGCCCTCGACCGAAGCGTTCATGTCGATAGAAACGAAGTCGCCCTTCTGGGCCGCACGCTCAACACCCTTCAGGGAGCCGAAGCGAGTGCGTAGCTGATCCAGCTCTGCCTCCACGTCGTCATCAGAGACCGAAACGTTGTCGACCTTGATCTTCAGGCCGTCGGTAGAAGCAATCTCGAACTCGGGCATGATCTCGACTTCGGCGGTGAATACCAGCTTCTGATCTTCGCCCTTGCCAGTCGGAATATCAGTTACCTCGATGGCAGGCTGAGCCAACGGCTGCACCTTTGCCTCGGCCAGAGCCTGGCTGTAGAAATCAGACATCTTCGAGTTGATCGCCTGCTCGACGACATAGGCGCGACCAATGCGACGATCAATAATCTGCGGAGGCACATGTCCCTTACGGAAGCCAGGAACGTTGACCTGCTGGCCAACCTCCTTGTATGCCTTATCCATTGCGGGCTGTAGCTCTTCAGCTGAAACCTCTACGGTCAGCTTGACCTTGGTCTTCGCAAGGTTTTCAACAGTGGTCTTCACAGTTTCGAACTCCAAATGTATCTACGTTATTCCGGCTAAAGTGCCAATCCCTCTGATACTAAAGCAAAACCCCACCTATAAGGAAACGCGCGGGCAAAGCTGTGAGCTGTTACGCCTTTTAAAACTCACTGCCAACAACCAAAACGCTCGTTTTAGGCGAGTCTACGGATATGGACAAAATTTGCCTACGCAACCTTCACTCGTTAGCATGGTCGGCATGGCTAAGAACACTAACGCAGTACAGTCCGCCACTATGGCTATGGATACCTGTATGTGTATGTGCATGTGCCACATGTGTCGCTAGTCGATTTTTCCTAGCGCTTCAATAGGCGCCCCGAGCGCCAATTCTCTTTTCCTTCCTGCTGGAGCAGTATATCCAGTCACTCCCCCTACGCTGAGTGGATTCAACATGTCTAAACGCAATACCCCTCTATCCATTGCTACCCGCGTCGTAAACGACTTCTCTGCAGCGCGGCCCCATGATCAGTATCAAGCAGTAGTACCACCCATTTATCTCGCCTCCACCTTTGCTCAACATGCCGACGGGACCCCAGCGGCCTACGGTTATCAGCGCAGCGGCAATCCCACCCGCGGTGCCGTCGAATCAGCGGTAGCTTACGTCGAGGGCGCCGAACACGCCCTCGCTTTCGCTACGGGAATGGCTGCAAGCGCAACTATTTTCTCTTCCCTAAAGGCAGGCGACCGGGTACTGCTAACCTCCTCCGTTTACGGCGGCACTTTCCTGTTTGCAGAGAAGTTCTTCGAGGCACGAGCCATCGAATATCAGTTCGTGCCCGACTTCAACGCGATAACTGAAATCCCTTCTGACACCGCCCTTATCTTCGTCGAATCGCCCACCAACCCCACTTTGCGAGTCACCGACATTGCGCACGTAGCCGGCCTGGCGAAGCAAAGCGGCGCGAGGGTAGTAGTCGACAACACCTTCTCTACCTCCTACCTGCAAGACCCACTCGCACTCGGGGCAGATGCGGTCGTTTACTCGGGAACAAAGTACCTGGGAGGGCACTCTGACGTCCTGGCAGGCTTCATCCTCACCAATGATGAGGAATGGTATGCGAGCTTGAAGATTGCCTCAAAAGCACTGGGCAATCCCCTTTCTCCTTTCGACTCCTACTCCATCCTGCGCGGCCTAAAGACTCTAGTTATCAGGATGGACCGCCAACAGCAGAACGCCCTCGAACTACGAAAAGCACTAGAAGAGCACCCCGCAGTCGAGCGCGTCCTTACACCCGGGTGGTATTCAGAAAAAGAGGCTCAAATCCACGCTCGCCAATCGCATGGCGACGGCGCCCTCTTCTCATTTGAGCTGAAGAAAGGCATCGATTTTCACACCTTCGCCTCCCACCTCAACATCATTCGCTTTGCCGTATCGCTGGGCTCGGTAGAAACCCTAATTTGCCACCCGGCCACCATGATCCACGAAGACCTGACCCCCGAAGAACGAGAAAAGGCAGGCATCTCGGATCAACTGCTCCGCCTCGCTGTAGGAATTGAGGACGTGGCAGACCTGCGCGCCGATCTACTTGGAGCGCTTTCTTATGTAACCCCACTAAATAACGAGGAATAATGAAAAAGACACTACGTTTCATTGCCGCCAGCACAATCGCAGCACTTGCACTAGTAGGCTGCTCTAGCTCCGCCTCGGATTCCGCTAAGAAAATAGAGTCTGAAGGCAAAATCCGGGTCGGTATTGAAGGCACCTTCGTCCCCTACGGCTACCATGATCCTTCGGGCAAGCTAGTGGGCTTTGAGGTAGAAATTGCCAAGCAGATCGCCAAATACATGGGAGTGAAACCCGAGTTCATTGAAACTAAGTGGGATTCGCTCATTGCAGGCCTGGACACCAATAAGTACGACATCGTAATCAACAACATCAACCCGACCGAAGAACGCAAGCAGAAGTATGACTTCACCAAGCCATATGCTCTTTCTCGTCCGCAGATCCTGACCAAGGAAGACTCGGACATCAATTCGCTTGCGGACATCAAGGGCAAGAAGTGCGCCCAAACTCCCTCTTCGGACTATGGTCAGACTGCCGCCAAGGCGGGCGCAAATGTAGTTCCCTCCCAGGGCTTTTCCGAATCGACCCAGTTGATTGCCAACGGTCAGGCTGACTGCACGGTCAACGACGTGGTCACGGTAGCTGCCTTCTTGAAGAAGAACTCCCAGAAGGGTTTCCGCGCCGTGGACGTTCCCGACGCGGAACCAGTAAAGATCGCGATCATGCTCCCGAAGCATCAGGAGGAGCTAAAGAAGAAGCTCAATGCCTCCATCTCTAAGGGACAAGATAACGGAGCATTCTCGTTGATCTTCATCCAGCAAATCGGCGAAGATATCTCCCCCAAGTAAGGACTCTAATGCATACAATCACGCTTTGGATCGAGGCCTTTCCGCAGTTGCTTGCGGCAACCGCCAAGGTCACTATCCCCCTATCGCTCGTTTCGTTCGTAATCGCGCTGTTGCTAGGTATCGCGACCGCCCAGCTGAGGCTGTCTAAACTGGCCGCGGCCCGGTCCATTGCGTGGTTGTATGTATGGATTTTCAGGGGGACTCCCGTCCTCGTCCAACTATTTATCGTCTTCTACGGCCTCCCAAAACTAGGCGTCTCCTTCTCTCCATGGACCGCCGCAATCGTTACTTTCTCGCTTAACTCGGGTGCCTACATTGCCGAGGGCGTGCGCGGGGCGCAACTGTCCATCCCCGCCGGCCAATGGGAAGCTGCCTCAACGCTGCGGCTAAGTCATTGGCAAACACTGCGCCACGTCATTGGGCCGCAGATCTGGCGCATTGCCTTGCCCCCACTCGGAAATGAATTTGTGAACCTAGTAAAGTCCACCTCGCTTGCCTCGGTAATCACGATCTCCGATGTGTTCCAGGTAGGCCAGCAGATCACCGCCCGCACCTACGAACCGCTCATTCTTTACACCGAGGTAGCAGCCATCTATTTAGTCATTTGCACGGGCCTTACATGGCTGCAGGGCTACTTAGAAAAGAAAACTTCAAAGTATGTGGTAACCAATGATTAGCATCAAAGACCTCTCAAAATCCTTCCCCGGCAAAGCGCATGCCCTAGATGGGGTTTCCGCTTCTTTCGCCCCCGGAAAAACGACAGTGATTGTTGGCCCTTCCGGATCGGGTAAATCAACTCTTCTGCGCACGCTCAACCTGCTCGAAATACCAGATGAAGGCCATCTACAGGTGGAAGACGCCGAGTTGGCTTTCCCCACGAAGGTCAGCCGCGCAGCCAAAGAGAACCTCCGCCAGCACTCGGCCATGGTCTTCCAGGGCTACCACCTGTTCCCCCACCTAACAGTTAGGCAGAATGTCGAGCTAGCTCCGAAAGTTTTGAAACGAAAGGGCCCTCTCGACACAGAACGGCTGCTCCAAGATGTAGGCATGGCCGAAAAGGCCGACTCTTATCCCGCTGCCCTTTCTGGCGGGCAGGCACAGCGCGCCGCTATCGCAAGGGCAATGGCGCTAGAACCAAAGTACCTTTTTTGCGACGAGCCAACCTCCGCCCTCGACCCGGAACTAGCCGCCGAGGTATCGAAAGTGTTGACCAAACTCGCTGCCCGCGGCCAAGGATTAGTAGTGGTCACGCACGACATGTCTTTTGCCCGCAGGGTTGCCGATGCGGTGCTGTTACTTATAGATGGAAAGATATATTTCGACGGAACGCCCCAGGAATTCTTCAATTCCACGGACGAACGAATCGTACAGTTCCTGTCGGTATTCGAGGGCTAACGCTCGTCGCGCACGCCGAACCACCCTCTGGCGCTGCGCCGAGCCCTCTCGGTCAACTTGCTGAACGGGTAGACTTCCCCACCGGCATCTTTGACTGCCGTCTCGAGCTTGTCGCGCAAAAGCCACACGAGGGCGGGATCGCACCCCGGAGCCAAGGACAAAGTCTGGCGGGTAGTGGCCACGTCCACCCCGGCGCGGTCAGCAAGGCCTTCTACGCCGAGTCCACTACGTTTTAGATTCTCTGCTAGTTCGGCGGCGGTATTGGCGGTTTCCTGACGATCCAGCATAAAAATCCCAACTACTTTGAATCAGACCTGGTTAGTCTACCCCTGTCAATCTTGTATATCGACTGGGCCCAGTTCAACGCCTCTAGATCGTGTGTCACCATGAGCACCGCATGTTTTTGCTCGGCCTCTTCTGCCAGTAGATTCATGACCAGTTCTGTGCTTTCAGAATCCAGATCCCCAGTGGGCTCATCGGTAATAATCAGCTCCGGCTCGTTCACTAGGGCCCGGGCAATAGACACCCGTCGCAATTCCCCACCAGAGAGCTCGCTGGGCATCGCTAAAGTCAAGTCCGCTATCCCGAGCTTCTTCATCAGCTCCAATGCTCTAGGTAGCACTTCGTCCTCATCCTTGTCTGCCATAGCGGCAGGCAACAGCACGTTTTGCAAAATAGTCAGAGACGGCAGCAGGGAAGACTGCTGGGTGACATAGCCGACCGTCTTATTGCGCAGATGAGAGATTTCGCGGTCAGTTAGCTCTGCCAGATCTTTCCCGCAGATGTGCACGGTTCCAGTATCGGGTTCCAAAATACCCGTGAGCAGGTTTAGCAAGGTAGTTTTGCCGTTGCCGGAGCGGCCGACGATAGCTACGAATTCGCCCTCGTCAATAGTTAGATCTACTTTGTCTACTGCCGCAAACGGCTTGCCACGGCGCACAAAAGAACGGCTAAGTGCCTTAGCTTCTAGAATCATGCCTACTCCCCTGCCCTAAAGGTCAGATAAGTTTCCTTAGAAAGGACTTTTCGCGTGGCCAATGCGGCCGCAATAACGGCGGTAAGAGTCGAGAATATTAGGCAAGCCAGCGCCAAGCAAATTCCCGTTGCCCATCCGGTGGGCAAATATGGCAATTGCATATTTGACTGAATGAGTCCCGCGAAGGGGTACATGATTAGTGCCCCTAGGAATACGCCCACGGCGCCGCCGCTAGCTCCTAACATGGCAGCTTCCGTCATTAGCAGCTTCACCAGTTCGGCTTTTCTGGCTCCCAGGATTCGCAGGGTCGCTAGTTCTCTCTTGCGCTCGTTGGCGGCGGCCGCGAACACCGCGACCAAAACGATAATTCCGGTCACCCAAAATAGTCCTAGGAAACCGAACATGTAATTAGTAGTAGATCCCAGGGTGGCCTTCATCTTTGAGGTCAGCCCCGCAGGAGTTACTGCGCCCACCTCACGCATATCGCCCATGGCATTGATGTAGGCGGCTACGTCCTCCGCTTGGTAGCCCTTCTCTACTTCAACCAACACATTCGACACAGCCTTGTCGACGCCCGCCACAGCGGGACGGCCAACGGCTTTCGAATAGCTGATCACCATCTTCGTGGTATTCGGATTGATAAATACGGAGTTGTCAAAGCTCGTGCCGGTGGGGGCCAGATGGGCTGCCACGGGGAACTGGTGATTGAACAGCTTAATATTGCCGTTCTCCGCAGGGACGATGTTGGCGCCCGCGATTACTTGCCCGTCTTGCAGCTTGTCGGAATATTGGGAACGAATCCACGGCGCAATAACGAAGTCTGTTTTAGGGTCAAATCCAATGATCTGAAGCTGGGTGGCGCAGCATGGCGCCTTCAGCGAAGAAATGTAGGTTTGCGTGGTTACGTTCTTTACCCCCGCCACTTTCTTCACGGAGGGCGTCGGGTCCTTCTTGAAATAGAAGGTTCCGGGATTGCCCTTCGTGAAGATCCCAGCGGCTTCCTTTTCTGCACCCTTGGGGACGACCATGATGTCGGCTCCCATTCGCGCCTTCACGCTGGACAGCCCTGCCTTCATCGAAAGTGCTGCCAGAGATCCGCCAAAGAAGACGAAGGAAAGGACTGCTACGACGACGATCAGTCCGACTGTGCGACCGGGCTTCGCCGATAGATTCTTCTTGGGTAGCTTTCCTAAAGTGACGAGGTTTGTAGACATTACTACTTAGTTTCAGCTCCGTTGCGTAGATCGAGGTATGCCACTACTGCGCTGATAACGATAGCTAGTACGCTCAGAACCAGTAGCGTCGGGCGGGTAAGTGAGTGACAGTGCATCATAGCCATACCACAAACGCCAATCAGCTTGGTGACAATGGCAATTTCGAGCGCCGCCACGAGGACGACTGCAATGGATAGGCCTGCGCGTACCTTTGGCGCAACGAAGAGTGTAATCAGGCCGAGCAGGGCTATCACAACGCCAATGCCGAGGGAGGCCTGAGCAGTCCAGTGGCAGGGCATGTAGTCGCCCGGCTCACCCATGCACACAGGTGCGAAGGTGAAAGGAGCAACAGCAATCAAGATACCTAGAGCTAATGGGGAGATAGCTCCGATTAGTTTAGTTTTCATCGCTTCTCTTTCGAAGGCTATTTGGACAGCAAAATTGTGTCCCACCCAACCCGATAAAGCAAGGTTAGCCTTACCTTTTTCATATTTTCGTCGTGAAGGTCACACGGCGTAGCGAAAACAGGCATGACTTGCGCGAATGCACTTTCGCGTGCTTTTGAGTGTTTTTTCTGCCGGACTGTTAGCGATGGATTTGTGCTTACGGCTAGAGCCGGCTTTTATTTAGTGGAGCGAGTGACGGGAATCGAACCCGCGTCATCAGCTTGGAAGGCTGAGGTTTTACCATTAAACTACACTCGCGTGTTCGCCATCTGGCGACTGGATCAGTGTAGCGTACTGTTTTCAGTTTTCCTAATCGAAGTTAATTTTCCTATTCCTCTTCGGTGGGGTATATTGTACGAGCCGCGGGGTGTGGCGCAGCTTGGTAGCGCGCTTGCTTTGGGAGCAAGATGTCGCAGGTTCAAATCCTGTCACCCCGACGAACGAGGCCGAAAAAGGGCGAGAACGGGAGTTCTCGTCTTTTTTTGTGCCGAGTGAGGAAGGGGTCGTAGGGAACGTGGTGACCGAATACCCCGACGAACGAGGCCGAAAAAGGGCGAGAGCGGGAGTTCTCGTCTTTTTTTGTGCCGAGTGAGGAAGGGCGGGACTGCCCCGCGAGGCTGATAAAAAAATCCCCGCACCGAGGTGCGGGGATTGCAGTTATGAAACCGACTAGGCGTCGATCTCGTTAGCCGGCTCAAAAAGACCTAGCTTTGCTGCTTTGGCTAGACGACGAGGCATTACAACGTCGCGGCCACCTGCGCGAACAGACTGCAGATCAGTCAGCTTAGCCTTCCAAGTCGACCGGCGCGTACGAGTATTTGCGCGGGACATCTTCCGCTTCGGTACTGCCATTTGGCCGCTCCTTCCAGGGCTCGTGCACTTTTGGCACGACTTAACTTTCGAGGGGTAGCCTGCGGCCACCACTTAGACAACTCATATACCCTAACATTTGTGCCGGCTAAACCGGAATACGCGCCCTTTGCAATAGGTCACATTTGTGCAGTTTCATAGCGGAATTTCAACAGTTTTTGTGGCTTGGTAGCTTGTTTGCCCCGCTCCCCTAGTGAGCGCTTCTACTTCTTCTTCGAGTTTTTTGACTTCATTTTCACTTATTGGCAGGTGCATTGTTGCGAGTCTTGAACCGTAGGTGACTTCACTTATTTGCCATCCCGCGCCGCGCAGGGCCGCTTCTACTTTCCCTGCCACCGCATGTTCTACTCCCACGTTCCATATTTGGCGTTCCTCTAGGCGCACTAGTTTTGCCCGTTTCACTGCTTCGACTACGGAGTCGGTGTACGCCCGCACCAGCCCACCGGTGCCCAGTTTGATTCCACCGAAATACCTGGACACTATCGCTACTACATCTATTAGTTCTCGGCCGCGGAGGGCTTCAAGCATTGGAGCACCGGCGGTGCCCGAGGGTTCTCCGTCGTCGCTGGAGCGTTCGATGGGGAGGCGGCCGTCCGCCCTCACAATGAACGCGGTGCAGTGATGGCGAGCATCGGAATACTCTTTGCGCACGCCCTCGATGGCTTTGCGCGCGCCTTCTTCGTCCCTAACTCGCACCATGGTGGTAATGAATTGGGATCGCTTGATCTCTATTTCATTGCGGACGGGAGAGACTCGTAGAGTTTTCACCAAATTGCTCCTTTCTGACCCCCTAGCAGTTGCATTTCTAATAGCAAGATAGTTTGCGCCAGTTGTCTACAACCGCTGAGTTTATCTTGGACCTTGTAAGTACGAGCAGCAGGAGGGGCTATGAACGTCATCGTTGTCGCTACCATCGCCACCAGCTGCTGCCAGTGTATCTAGGGTGCCCGAATAAGGTTTGCCTATTTCGGTCCACCCATTTTTACCCATTTTCTGAATTCACTTACACACCTATTTTTACAAGGATATTTATATGACCATCGCAGCTAACGTTTCTGAACTGGTAGGCAAGACTCCGCTAGTAAAGCTCAATAAGATCGCGAAAGACATTCCCGCCGAGGTCGTCGCAAAGGTCGAGGCCTTCAACCCTGCGTCCTCGGTCAAGGATCGCATTGCGGTAGCAATTATTGATGCCGCCGAGGCTTCCGGAGAACTGCCCGCAGGCGGCACCATCGTGGAATCCACTTCGGGTAACACCGGCGTCGCACTGGCAATGGTCGGCGCTGCCCGCGGCTACAACGTTGTTGTAACCATGCCGGAATCCATGTCGAAGGAGCGTCGCATCTTGATGCGCGCTTTCGGCGCCGAACTGGTGCTGACTCCCGCTTCTGAGGGCATGCAGGGAACCGTAGATGCAGCAAAGAAGATTGTTGAGGAGCGCCGCGGAGCGGTGCTGGCTTCCCAGTTCACCAACGAAGCCAACCCTAAGATCCATCGCGAGACTACTGCCGAAGAGATCTGGGCTGACACCGATGGCAAGGTTGACGCATTCGTTGCCGGCGTCGGCACTGGCGGCACAGTTTCTGGCGTGGCAGAGACCCTGAAGAAGCACAACCCAGACATCAAGATTTTCGCAGTTGAACCTGCAGAATCTCCGCTCCTCAGCGAAGGCAAGGCGGGCCCGCACAAGATTCAGGGAATTGGCGCTAACTTCGTTCCCAAGAACTACAACAGTGATGTGGTCGACGAGGTACTGACGGTGCCCGGAGACGAGGCAATCGCAACTGCACAGAAGCTGGCCCGCGACGAAGGCCTGCTAGTTGGCATTTCTGCTGGCGCTGCCACCTATGCCGCGCTGCAGGTCGCCTCTCGCCCCGAATTCGAGGGCAAGCGCATTGTCACGCTGTTGCCCGACACTGGCGAGCGGTACCTGTCCACCCCACTTTTTGCTAAATTCGCAGAATAGGAACTAAAAGCGCCTAGAGCGCCAGGAAGGGAGACAATATCAAAATGCACACTCACCCCAAAGGCTCCCTCCTGGCGCTTTTGCGCGAAGATGTAGAAACCGCCCAGAAGCGCGATCCGGCCGCAAGGTCGAAAGTAGAAGTTGCGCTCACCTACCCGGGCGTCCACGCGCTGTGGGACTACCGCATGGCGCATTCCCTGTGGAAGAAGAAACATCCTCTTGCCGCCCGCGTGATCTCGTCCCTAGCGCGAGTGCTCACCGGGGTCGACATTCACCCGGGAGCCACTATTGGGCGGCGCCTTTTCATCGACCACGCAGTAGGAACGGTAATTGGCGAGACTGCACAGGTCGGCGAAGATTGCGTCCTGTTTCACCAGGTAACTTTAGGAGGAGTCTCGATGACTCCTGGGAAACGCCGCCCCACCATTGGGGATCGAGTGATGATCGGATCCGGAGTAAAGGTGCTGGGCCCCATCGAGGTGGGCTCGGATTCGAAGATTGGCGCAAATGCCGTAGTAACCAAACCCGTGCCCGAGCGCACTGTAGCTATCGGGATTCCTGCAAAAAACTCCCCTTTGACAAGACAAGAAAACGACGAAGACCTGATAATAGACCCAACGCTATACATTTAGGACTGCAATGGGTAACTTCAACGAATTCCTGATCGAAATCATCGACGGCGACGCTGCCGCATGGGACAAGGCGACCCAAATTTTGAGCCGCAAGCTCGCTCCCACTTCCTTTTCCGGCGCGTTCTTCCTGCTGCGCCAGGCTGGCCACCCGGATCGAGTCACCGTCGCCGATATATATGCTCTAGAGGCCGCTGGGCATCCACTGAACAAATCCCAGATTGAAGCCGTTTTTGCCGATGAAGACGGAAGTATAGCCGCGGCACTAAGCGCTTTGGCTCCGACTGCACAGTTGGCCAATATGCCACAAGAGGCCCTGGCTGCCCAAGGTGAAGTAGTGGCGGTAGTAAATGCCCTCACCCAGACTGCGGACCTGCGCCCCAGCCAGGCTCGTGCCCTGGCTGCCAGATTGCGCCCCGAAGTGATCCCCGCCCTCACTAAAGGGATGCGGAAGGCACTGGACTTAGAAGGCGAGCTTCCCGAACAAGTAGCCCAAATCCGAGACCTGGTAACAGACGCCAACTTGCGTCATCAGTTCCACTATCTGCGTCTTGCCGCGCAGGTCCCCTCGGAATTAGGAGACCTGGTGGTTTTGCAGGTGCTTGCCGAAGAAATCTGGGCAGAGAACAAAATTGCCCAGGCCGCTCAGAAGGCTGCTAAGAAAGCCGAGAAGGCCGCGAAGGAGGCTTTAGCTAAAGGCGAAGAACGCGCCCGCTCGCTACTAAGTGAACAGGAAAAGCAACGGCAAAAAGCTGCAGAGAAGGCTAATAAAGAGAAGAAGAAACGCGCCAAAGCTGCTAGGCGCAAAGAACTCAAGGCACAAGAGGAAGCCGCATTCCAGGCAGAACGCAAGCGGCTAGAAAAAGAGCTGGCGTCTTCTCCGTTCTCGAATATCTCTAAGCTGTGACACATCCACTATGCCTTCGGGATACCCTGAGGGCATGAGTGCAAAGTTAATTGCTGGAGTAATAGAGCCGGAAGCCCAAGATAAGTCCGTTCGCCCTCAGGATGACTTCTACAGGCATGCGAACGGCGCTTGGATAGACGAGCACGTAATTCCCTCAGATCAGGCTGCCGACGGCGAGTTTCACCAGCTTCGGCAGAACGCGTTGAGGCAGTGCCGGGAATTGATCGAATCGTGCGGAGATTCTGACGAGGAACGCAAGATTTCGATCCTCTACCGCGCCTACACCGATCTTGACGCAATCGAAAAAGCAGGCACACAACCTTTGCAGGAGCATCTACGCCTGATTGAGCAAACTCAACGAGCAGACTTTGAAACCTTGCTGGGAAAGCTCGGCCGCGAAGGCCTGTGTGGTTGGCTCGATGTGTTTGTCGACGCCAGCCCCGATGATCCCGAGACGAATATGTTGAAGGTATACCAGGGCGGCCTCGGCCTCCCCGAGAAGGCCTACTACGAGGACGAGTCCTACGAAGAGGTGCGCGGACAGTACCGCGACTATATTGCCCAAATTTTCACCTTGGCAGGTTTTTCCGAGGAGGCAGACAGGGCTCAGTCCGTATTCAATTTTGAGCGCGCCCTTGCGAAGGCCCACTGGCCAATCGCCGAGTGCAGAGACGTGGCAAAGACACACAATCTTTTGCCTGCCTCCCAGCTGAAGGAGCTTGCTCCTGATTTCGATTGGGATCAATGGTGGGAAGCCTCTGGGATAGCCCCCACTACTCTGCACGTATACCAGCCATCCTTCATTGAGGGCGCAGGCAAGGTGTGGGCGCAGGCTACGGATGAGCAAATCCGCGATTGGCTGCGCTTCCATGTGATCTCTGCGCAGGCCTCCCAGCTTCCGGAGGCTTTCAGGAAAGCCCGCTTTGATTTCTATGGGCGCAAGCTGTCCGGGCAAGAAGAGATGCCACCACGGTGGAAGTCAGCAGTAAGTTTCGTCGATTCCGCGGTGGGTTTTGCCCTGGGCAAGCTCTACGTGGCGAAGCACTTCCCGCCAGAGTCCAAGAAGCTGATCGACGAGCTAGTTGAAGACCTGCTGGCCGCGTACAAGGAAGCGATCTCGACTCTCGACTGGATGGGCCCGCTAACCCGCGAGCGCGCGCTCGAGAAACTGTCGTTGTTTACCCCGAAGATTGCCTACCCGGATAAGTGGCGCGACTATTCTAAGTTGGAGCTGTCCGAGACCGATTCACTTCCGCAGCTATCGCAGAAGGTGGCGGAGTTCTATTTCAACCGCGAGGTCGGAAAGATTGGCAAACCGGTAGACCACTCTGAGTGGTACATGACTCCGCAGACTGTGAATGCTTACTACAGTCCTTCTTCTAACGAGATTGCTTTCCCGGCAGCAATTTTGCAGGCACCTTTCTTTGCTCCTGACGTCGATGCGGCTGTTAATTATGGTGCGATTGGTGCTGTTATTGGTCACGAGATAGGGCACGGCTTCGATGATCAGGGCGCCAGGTACGACGGGCACGGGGCTTTGCATAATTGGTGGAGTAAGCAGGACGAGGCGGCTTTTAATGCCCGCACCTCATCGCTGATTGACCAGTATTCGCAATACAGCCCTGCCGCGCTCGACGACAAATTCAAAGTGGATGGGCGCCTTACAATTGGCGAAAATATTGGCGATCTAGGTGGCCTTGGAATAGCTCTTAGGGCGTACAAAAAGCACTTGGAAAAGGAGTCCCTGACTTTGCAGGATGCCCCAACTATTGATGGGCTTTCCGCATTGGAACGCTTTTTCTATTCTTGGGCTCGTATTTGGCGGTCGAAGAAACATAATGAGCTAGCTATTCAACTTTTAGCGACCGATCCGCATTCCCCGGATGAATTTAGGTGCAATGGCGTTCTGCAGAATCTTGATGAGTTCGCAGATTGCTTCCATGTTCAGCCCGGAGATGGAATGTGGCGTGATCCTGCAGATCGTATCAGGATTTGGTCTTAACACTAAAGGCCCAAAAAGTGCAACAATATAATCAACCCATTTGTAAAGAAAACTAGAGGGAGGCTCAATGCCCGGGCAAAATTTAACCCGCGCTGAGGCAGTATCAAGGAAAAACGTCGTAGACGTACATTCCTACGATGTTGCCCTTGATCTTACGCAGGGCGAGGAAACGTTCAGGTCCCACACGGTAGTCACTTTCTCTGCTACCGAAGGTGAAAGCACCTTCATTGACCTGATTTCCCCCTTCGTGCACCGGATCGTTCTGAACGGCAAGGAACTCGAGACTGGACTACACCAGGATTCCCGCATTGCCCTTTCTGATCTTCAGGATTCAAACACGCTCGAGGTCGCAGCGGACTGTGCTTACATGCACACCGGCGAAGGTATGCACCGTTTCGTTGATCCGGCAGACGGGCAGGCCTACGTATACACCCAGTTTGAGGTGCCCGATTCGCGGCGCGTCTTTGCTGTTTTTGAACAGCCTGATCTGAAGGCTACCTTCAAGTTCAAGGTCACTGTTCCGGCCGGCTGGGTAGTGTTCTCGAACTCCATTACTCCTGCCCCGCAGAAGGACCAGGATGCTTGGACTTACGACTTTGAGCCCTCCGAAAAGATCTCCTCTTACATCACCGCCATCGTTGCGGGACCGTACAAGGGAGTGACAGATCAGCTGACTTCCTCCGACGGCCGCACCATTCCGCTTGGTGTCTACTGCCGTGCCTCTCTAGAAGAGCACCTTGACGCCGATCGCATCATCGACGTGACCAAGCAGGGCTTTGGTTTCTACGAGAAGATGTACAACCGGCCGTACCCATTCACGAAGTATGACCAGATCTTCGTACCCGAGTACAACGCCGGCGCAATGGAGAACGCAGGCTGCATTACCTTCCGTGATCAGTACCTGTTCCGCACTCCCCCGACTCGCGCCCAGCTCGGTACCCGTGCCAACACCATCTTGCACGAACTGGCACACATGTGGTTTGGCGACCTGGTCACCATGAAGTGGTGGAACGATCTGTGGCTGAATGAATCTTTCGCCGAGTTCATGTCTCACCAGTGCTCCGCAGAAGCCACTGAGTATGAGGATGCTTGGACCGCTTTCGGTTCTAGGAAGGCTTGGGGTACCACCCAGGATCAATTGCCTTCTACGCACCCAATTGCTGCCGAGATCAATGACCTGAACGACATCGAGGTCAACTTCGACGGGATCACCTATGCAAAGGGCGCTGCTGTGCTGCGTCAGTTGGTGGCATACGTGGGCCGCGAGAACTTCGAGAAGGGCCTGCACGCATACTTCGACGAGCATGCCTGGGGCAACACCGAGCTAGCAGACCTACTCTCGAAGCTGTCCGAAGCTTCCGGTCGCGATCTAGACGAGTGGGCCAAGGTATGGCTGCAGGAAGCAGGCATTACCCTGCTACGTACCAGCGTGTCGACTGACGAGGACGGAACCATCCGCGACCTGTCGATCGTGCAGGAACTACCCATGGAGGGCACTTCTCTTCGTCCTCACCGCCTCACGGTGGGCGCGTACAACCTGCAGGACGGCAAGCTCGTGCGCACAGCCCGGTGGGAGCTGGATGTGGATGGAGCCCGCACTCCTGTAAGCGAGGCAGTGGGAACCAAGCGTCCTGACGTCATCGTCTTAAACGACGAGGATCTGGGCTACGCAAAGATCAGGCTAGATGAGGACTCCTTCAAGTTTGCCCTCGATCACATTGGCGATTTCGAGGATCCTCTCCCCCGCTCTGTCGTTATGCAGAGCCTGTGGGATCAGTGCCGCGACGGACAGATCAGCGCTCGCGCCTACATCGACGCTTCTCTTCCTTCGGTGGCAGCGGAAACCGATTCAGCACAGCGGGCCCTGGTTGCTTCGCACATGATCGCGGCCGCAACCGTGTATTCCAACCCGGCTACCCGCGATCAGACTGTAGCAGACCTGTCCCGAAGGCTACACCTGATGGCAGTAGCCCAGCCGTCTGGTTCCGACGCCCAAAAGCAGCTGCTGCTTGCCGCCGCCCATGTGGCTGTCGGTGCAGAGCTGGATTGGCTCAAGGCGCTGCTAGATGGTTCAGAGACCATGACGGGGATCGAAATTAAGTCTGAAGTTCGCTGGACCCTAATTCGCGAACTGGCTGCTGCGGGTGCCATCGATGAAGCATTCATCGATGAGGAGTTGGCAGCTGACGACACCTTGTCGGGCCGCGAAGAGGCCGCAGCCTCGAAGGCATCCCTACCCTCTAACAGGCAGGGGGCGCACGAGCGCATGCTCTCTGACACCTCGATCCCGAACGGTACGCTATCCGAGATGCTCTCGGCATACTCTTCTACCGGATGGCGCAACCCTGGCGACACTGCCCATATCGACCACTACTTCGAGCAGATCAATTCTGTGTGGGACTCTTTCACCTTCCACATGGCCGAGGACATCATCAACGATTTGTTCCCGGATCAGCTAGTTGGTCTTCCCGGCGAAGATGTAGTTGCCCAGGCAGAGAAGTGGCTACAGGAGAACGAGCAGGCTACTCCGGCGCTGCGTCGTTGCATCATCGAGTGCTTGGACTTCGCAAAGCGTGCCAGCAAGGCTCAGGCTGCTGACAAGTAGCATTTGTTAGTAACTGTGGAGGGGCGCTAAGCGCCCCTCCACTTTTATGCTTGAGGGCGCCTTCAGATCCGCAGCGGAGGCTACTGACTTTTCTTTGCCTTCTTCTTAGAGGAGCGGCCGGGGGTAGGAATATCGAAATACCTAATCGCACCCGTGAAGAGCACGTAATAGATCAGGAAGTAGGCCACAGCTAGTAGAAGCACCAGCAGAGTGCCGGTAGCACCCGAGCTGGACAGTTCCGCCGACCGGGTAAAGTTCAGCAGATAGTCCACTCCCCCAGCGCTGAAGGAATAACCGCTACGAATTCCGAGCGCTGCACAGATCATCATTGATGATGACACCAAAAAGGCATGAATTAAATAGAGCGGTACGGCAGCGTACGCAAAAGCAAACTCGATGGGCTCGGTAATCCCAGTTAGGAAGGAAGCGACTGCCCCAGAGAGCATCAGCGCTCCCACCCGTTTGCGCTGTTTCGCGCCGGCACACCTATACATGGCCAGTGCCGCCCCTGGCAGCCCACCCATCATGATTGGGAACATGCCCGTCATATATGCGCCCGGCACATATCCGGCGGGTTCGAAGGTGCCTAGTTGGCCCGAGAAAAAGCACGAGAAGTCCCCGTGCATGATCTCCCCGCTAGGAGAGGTGCACGTGCCTAGTGTAAAGAAGGGAACCGCGTTCGCGATGTGGTGGAGTCCGAACGGCAGTAGTAGGCGCTGCACAAGCCCAAAAAGACCCGCCGAAGCGACAGCGCTATTACTTTGGGTCATTACTACCCCGAGCCCTTCGGCAAACACTGTCCGGAAAATCGGATAGATGAGGGCCATAGCAACCCCCAGCAGGAGGCAAGCGCTGGTAACAACTAGGGGGACGAACCTTCTTCCTGAGAAGAACGCGAGTGCCGAGGGCAGCCTTGTCTTATAGAACCGCGCCCACAGATAGGCAGTTACAAGGCCGACCAGTATCCCCCCGAAAACGCCATAATTAATAAGTTCTTGGCCGCCTATTCCGCACAGGCCTATGGCATCTTTCGCCTGATAGTCGATTGGAATATATTTCGACGCTGTTCGCAAGCAAGCCACCTGTTTTTCGGTCAGCGCCCCAGGTTCCCCAAGGATATGCGGAGATAGGGTGCGCAAGACGCCTGCAAATGTGAAGTATCCGATTATTGCGGCCAGTGCCGTGGATCCATCAGATTTTTTTGCAAAGCCTATTGCCACGCCTACCGCGAATAGCAAAGGCAAGTTTTCGATCACTGCGTTTCCCGCAGCTAGCAGAACTTCTGCCACCGGGATGAGGGCGGAGATAGAGGCTCCCACTCCCCGTTCGCCCAGCATATCGGCCTGCCCAAAGCGGACAAATATCGCTGCTACCGGCAGAACCGCAATGGGTAGCATCAAGGAACGCCCTAGACGCTGGGCAAGCGAGAATAACTTACCTCGCAGTGCTGCGCCTCGCTTTTTCCTATCCATTCATTGCTCCTACCGGCGTTCCTCTGCCAGCTTTTCACAAGTATATCCTTATCGCTTTTTACTTCCCGGACGCGACTGAGTATCGCTTCAGGTAATCCGGTATTTTGCAGAGTCGATCTAGGTTCACTTTTGCGAACCTAATGATAGGCTCTTTATTAGTTGGATTTGTGTAATGACGATGATCGTCATGGAGGGACTGAAAATGGAGCAGGCGAAGAAGATTCTTGAGGCTCTCGGTGGAGATTCCAACATTGTTGACATGGAGTCTTGCATTACCCGCCTCCGCGTCGAGGTTGCTGACCCGACCAAAGTGGACCAGGATGCTCTTACCGAATCTGGCGCCTTTGGTGTAGTTGCCGTAGGTAGCGCTATTCAGGTTGTTGTTGGTCCTACCGCAGATCAGGTAGCCGACCAAATTGCCGAACTACGTAACAAGTAGTGCGGACACAGGTTTACGCCCCGTTCGCGGGGCGTATTTTGTTGCAGTCACAGATCCCAGATCCCGTTTTTAGCCAGGGCCTGGTGGGTCCGGCATTCGCCCTCGTGCCCACTCCGTCCTCAGAATTTGTGGATGTAGTAAGTCCGGTTGCGGGTACGCTCACTCGCGTCATGCCTCATGCCTTCGTGGTAAGCCTCGGCAAGCAGACGGGAATAATGGTTCACCTAGGCATAGACACGGTCAAAGCCCCCGAAGGGGTTTTTATGCCAGTTCTTCAGCAGGGCCAGCAGGTATCTGCAGGGCAGACGGTATGTCGAATGGTGCCCGACATGCTCGCGCAGGTAGGCACCTCAGCAGTGTCCCCCATCGTTGCCATGGGTGGACAGTTCGAGGACGTTTCAGACACCGAGGCCCAGGCAGGCCAGGCGCTTGCCCTACTGGTTGATTGAGTGCTCGACGGCGTTCGCCAAAGAGCGGAAGCGGGCACTGTCCCAGATCTGTTCCACGCTCACCGGTTTACCGCTTCCATCGCCTAGAGGGATTCTCCAGTTGGGGTATTCCTGATCAGTACCGGGCTGATTTTGTAGTCTCCGCTCGCCCAGCGCGTCAGCCAAGGACACGCATACCAGCTGAGCGCTACCGGAACAGATATAACAGTTCATCGCCTCGATGACGCGCTGCTCATCGGTGCGCTCTGCCGGATCTAGATAGCCCTGCTCCTGCAAGGTCCGCAGCATCGCTTCGCGCTTCATCTTTGCATCTTCGCGCGCCTCCTGCGGGGTTACCTCTAGCAAACCTAAGGATTCGGCCAAGTCCACCTGCACCTCATTCAGGTACCCGGCAGTCGGGGCCATGTCGTGCGTGTGCACGGAAGCAAGCTGATTCGCCCTCTTCCCAGAGGGCGGGAAGGGAACGCCGGCATCATCTACGTCAAACCACAGCACCGAAGTGCCAAGGATGCCGCACTCTGCCAGGTAATCCCTCACCCACGGTTCTACCGTGCCCAAGTCTTCGCCGACCACTACTGCACCTGCCCTGTATGCTTCCAGAAGCAAAATCCCCACCATGGCGTCGTGGTCGTAGCGCACATAGGTGCCCTCGGCTGGGCTAGCAGCTGAATCCGGGATCCACCACAGGCGGAATAGCCCCATTATGTGGTCGATTCGCACTGCTCCCCCAAGCGAGCAGACGCCGGCTATCATCTTCCGCAACGGTTCGTAGGCGCGCTCCTCCAGTTTGTCGGGACGCCAAGGTGGCTGCGACCAATTCTGGCCCAGCTGGTTGTACATGTCCGCAGGGGCCCCCACACACATGTGCTCCGCAAATACCTCTGGATCGAACCAGCGATCTGCCGCAAAGGGGTGCACGCCAACAGCCAAATCGTGCATGATGCCGATTTCCATCCCAGCATCTTTCGCTCGATTCTGGGCTTGCTGCAGCTGATCGAACACAATCCACTGCAGCCACCGGTGGAATTCGATCCGCTCCTCCAAACCGCTCAGCTGCTCAGCAATGGTGTCGCTCGAGCGTGGCGCTAGCTTTAGCAGACCATATTTTTCTACAAGGACGCACCACTGAGCAAAGGAATCCAACGCCGAGCCCGAGCGTTGCACAAACCTTTCATAAGCAATCTGCCGACTCGGCTCCCGGTGAGCCCGGAACACAATAGCCAGCGCCTTACGCTTGGCCTCCCAGACTCGATCGCGGTCGATCAAGCCGTCAGGATCATAACCAGCCTGTTTCTTCAGAGCTTCTATCTGTGCCCGCTCCGCATCCGTAAGCCAAGCATATTCGGGGATCGTCTCTACGTTTATGTACAAAGGCGAAACAAACTGCCTCGACACGGGCAAGTACGGGCTGGGAGCAATCGG
This sequence comes from Winkia sp. C0117E2, assembly GCF_056590455.1. Classification (NCBI taxonomy): domain Bacteria; kingdom Bacillati; phylum Actinomycetota; class Actinomycetes; order Actinomycetales; family Actinomycetaceae; genus Winkia; species Winkia sp. C0117E2. The sequence continues at coordinate 451,907 of NZ_JBWPWD010000001.1, forward strand.
AGCTGCCGGAGAAGAAGCATGTACCGGATTGATCAAGAAGAAATCAGCACCCTGCTGGGCTCCAATCGCCGCAAGGTTAGTAAGGTCATTCGCGTCCCCAAAGGCCCACGAGTGCTTCCCCGTAACCGAATAGAGCTGTGCTGTAAGCCCCCACGACCTCTTGGACAAAGTGGGCAAAGCAGAGGGCGCCACGGCGAGCGGGGCGGTAAAAACGCCCTCTTCTAGATGCGCCACAAGGCGGTGCCATCCGAGCGGCAGGTCGGCAGGAAGTTCGAACGACGCCTCCCCAACCATTTTTCCTTCAATGTCGCGTGGGGGAACCCATCTGTCAATCTGTTGAAGAGTGCGAGATCCACCCTCTTCAAGTGCAACCTCAACCCATACGGAAGTGCCATTAGGGACATGAACGGCAACAAAGTCAATGCGCCCTTGCCGATGCACCCGACAGGAGGGAAGAACCTTTTTCCAAGGTGCTTGATCCACCCGCAAGTGGGCAGCATAGAGTTCTTCATCAGAGTTAATTGAGTATCCCAAAGAAGAAAGAACTGCCAGTAGCGTCTGCACGGACACTTGCACGTGATTGCCGGAATAACCCCAGTATTCGGTTGCAATACCGCATTTATGAGCCAGTGAGCGCAAAGAGCCTACGTCGGAAAGCCCCATTACTTGTCCTTTTCAAGATCGTTGAGTTGTTCGGCCAGTTCATCAGCACTAGGCCCAATTACCACTTGCACTACTTTTCCCGAGCGCACGACACCGACGACGCCATCGCATCTAAGTCCCGAATCACTAACTGCCGAGGGATCGGCTACCTCAACCCGTACACGCGTAATGCACCCGACTATGCTAACAATATTGTCGCGCCCGCCCAGGGCCTGCATAATTGCATGCGGATCCGGCATTTGCATATGTCCCCCTTTGTACTTAGCCCTACTAATCATAGCTGAAGTGACACATATTACTAATCGGCACTACTGTGCCCAGTTTTCGCATCTTCTTCCGCATACTGGTTTGATAGAGGCATGACTGATCCAATTCAGATACCAGCCGTTCATGAAGAACCAGTCTCATCCGTGCTTCGCGCAATGCAATTGCGCCCGCTCGGCACGGACAGCTTTGAGGCTGACTCCCTACCCCAAACGGCAAACCGCATTTACGGCGGCCAAGTTCTTGCCCAAGCCCTACTAGCCGCCAGCGCGACAATCGAAGATTCGCCATCAGATCCACGGTTACCCAATTCCTTCCATGCGTACTTCATGCGGGTCGGAGACAACACAATCCCGGTTAGCATCGACGTGGATAGGCTGCGGGACGGGCATTCTTTCTCGACTCGCCGCGTAGATGTGATTCAGCGCGAAAAGGTCATCTTGACCATGACCTCATCGTTCCAAAAAGTTCAGCCTGATCTGTCCACCCAAATCCAGATGCCTGATGTGCCCGAACCCGAGGACGTGCCGAATTCCCTAGAGATGTTCCGCGACCAGGGCAACCCCGTATCTAAGTATCTTGGCAAGACGGCGGCTTTCGAGATGCGCCACGTCGCGGGCAGCCTCTACTTCTCAGAAAGGACAGAGCCGCTTGCGAAGGGGGCAACCTGGATTCGCCCTCGCGGAGCAAAACTGCCATCGTGGACGCCCCAATCGGTGCACCGGGCCCTACTTGCTTACGTTTCGGACCAGTTCATGCTCGAACCGGTAATCCGTTCCAATGGTCTTACCTGGCGTACCCCAGGGATGGCAGTAGCTAGCCTCGACCATGCCATGTGGTTCTACCGCAGCGTAGACATCAACGATTGGCACCTGTTCGTCCAGGAGTCGCCCACTACGTGGGGGTCTAGAGGACTTGGAATAACAAAGGTATTCAACTCCACCGGGCGGTTGGTAGCAGTCGCTGCCCAGGAAGGAATGATCCGTTCTAACGTTCCCACCGGAGACTGGGTCCTTCCAGAGCCACCGCTGCACTAGGCGGAGTACAAAGAAGGGGGCCGGGATTCGTACCATCCCGGCCCCCTTATGCTCGCTTACTTAGCCGCGAGTGAGCTTGCGGTGCGTCACCCGATGCGGGCGCGCTGCTTCTTCGCCTAGGCGATCAATCTTGTTCTTTTCATACCCTTCGAAGTTGCCCTCGAACCAGTACCAGTTCGCCTGGTTCTCTTCGGTGCCTTCATAGGCAAGGATGTGAGTGGCAACGCGATCCAGGAACCAACGGTCGTGGGTGATGACCACCGCACAGCCGGGGAATTCCAGAAGCGCATTTTCTAGGCTTGCCAGAGTTTCCACATCGAGGTCGTTGGTAGGCTCGTCGAGCAGCAGGACGTTTCCGCCTTGCCGAAGCGTGAGAGCAAGGTTCAACCGGTTACGTTCGCCACCGGAGAGCACACCTGCCGGCTTTTGCTGATCTGCTCCCTTGAAACCAAACGCTGACACGTACGCCCTAGAGGGCATCTCTACCTTGCCGACTTCGATGTAGTCCAGCCCATCCGAAACTACTTCCCACACCGTCTTATTCGGGTCGATGCCCGCGCGGTTCTGATCTACATACGACATCTTTACGGTCTCGCCAATGCGGAGCGAACCGCCGTCCAGGGGCTCAAGCCCAACGATGGTCTTGAATAGCGTAGTCTTACCCACGCCGTTCGGCCCGATGATACCCACTATGCCGTTCCTGGGCAGCGAGAACGACAGCCCGTCAATAAGCACTCGATCTCCGAAGCCCTTCTTCAGGTCCTTGGCCTCGATAACCAAATTGCCAAGACGTGGCCCAGGCGGGATTTGGATCTCTTCGAAATCAAGTTTGCGAGTCTTCTCGGCTTCCGCAGCCATTTCCTCGTAACGTTCCAGACGGGCCTTAGATTTCGCCTGCCGGCCCTTAGCATTGCTCCGGACCCAGGCAAGTTCATCTTTCAGCCTCTTGGCGAGTTTGGCATCCTTGCGCCCCTGGACCTCTAGGCGATCTTTCTTCTTCTCGAGGTAGGTGGAGTAGTTGCCCTCATACGGATAGAGGTGGCCGCGATCAACCTCGGCAATCCACTCGGCTACGTGATCCAAGAAGTAGCGGTCGTGGGTGATGGCAATTACCGCACCGGGGTAAGAATGCAGGTGCTTTTCTAGCCAGAGCACACTCTCGGCATCCAAGTGGTTAGTAGGTTCGTCTAGCAACAGCAAGTCTGGAGCCTCGAGCAGCAGCTTGCAGAGGGCGACACGGCGCCGCTCACCGCCAGAAAGAACCTTCACGGGAGTGTCGGGAGGCGGACACCGAAGAGCGTCCATCGCCTGCTCCAACTGAGAGTCCAGATCCCAAGCGTTGGCAGCATCGATCTCGTTTTGCAGGGTGCCCATCTCTTCCATCAAGGCATCGAAGTCTGCATCCGGATTGGCCATCTCGGCACTGATCTCATTGAACCGGGCAATTTTGGACATCATGTCGCCAACGCCCTGCTGCACATTTTCCAGAACCGTGGCATCGTCATCCAATACCGGTTCCTGCATCAGAATTCCAACAGTGTACCCAGGAGTCAGACGGGCCTCGCCGTTGGAAGGCTCATCGATTCCAGCCATGATCTTCAAAATAGAAGACTTACCTGCACCGTTAGGGCCAACCATGCCAATCTTTGCGCCCGGCAGGAAGGCCATGGTCACATCGTCAAGGATTAGCTTGTCGCCAATCTTTTTCCGAGCGCGCACCATGGAGTAAATGTATTCAGCCACTGGCTCTCCGTTTCAAAGTTCCAGATTTTTCATCAACGCCTTCACCATACCGGCAATTGCGCCCCTTCCCTACCCCAATGCGCCCATGTCAGATTGGTTTTCCTCACTAAGGGCGTATTCGCCCTTCCCAGCAGCGGCATCTGCCAGCGCTTTGACTGGGTCCGATTGTTGCAAAGTGGCCATTTCTGGCCTATCCACCTGCCACGGGTCAGGCACTGTTTCGGATCCGGCTGACTTCGTAAGATCTCTGTCAGTTTTTTCTGCACCGGAAATGGAATGGACAATGTAGTTGCCCTTATCGTCACAGGCCCTAAACCAAATGTAGTTTCCAGCCGTCAGATCAATAGCCACTCTGCTCAGATAGATGCAAAAGTCTTGATGCTCCTGGCCCTGCGCATCGGTCCACCGCTCCAGGCGAGGCTGCCCGGTAATTACCAGCCCCATGCCGCGCCTAACATTTGCCTTCACCGCACGCCCAAGTCGCCCCCAGGCCTTCACTGAGTACCAGATAGTCTCCAGTTCCTCCCAGCCATTTTCTGTCCGTTTAGTAGGCGTACATGCTAGTCGGAACCGGGCGTAATCAGTCTGATTAGGATCTTGCCCTACCGCCGGGTCGGCCCCTACATAACCTGCCAAAGTAATGTCGTATGGTCGCGTCATCGCATCCTCCAAGATGTTGTGATTTTACTTACGCAACCATCATGGAGATTACCCATTATTCTATTCGCGCACTAATAACAAGCGGCCTGAAACAACCACGACTGCGCCCTCTGTGGATAGACTTTCCCGGCAAACCACGGCGCAAACACGCAACCTTGGGATGCGACTTCCGGCCTGGATAAGTGGCGCCCCCGACAGGACTCGAACCTGCAACCTCGGGATTGGCATTTTTACCCCTTTTCACTTGCCGCTTAATATTTCTCTAATCCACAGGGCCTAAGGAAAAGAGTTAAGAATGAGTAAGCATACCCCGCCGGCCTGGGCCGGGCTCATTAGTGAGTGGGAGGTCTCTCTTTATGCGGCGGGCCGGTCTGTCGAGACTGTCAGAATGCGGACCGATTGGATAAAACGGTTAGCGCGGGCTATGGAGCCAGCCGGGCCCGGCGAGGTTACTTCGGCTATGTTTGCTAAGTACTCCGGCCGGGCGACCTGGTCTGTGAATACTCGGAAAAGCGTGCATGATTCGGCGCGTCTTTTTTACACTTGGGCGTTTCAGACTGGGCGAGTGAGTGAGGCGCCTGTAATCCCTGGGATTAGGAAGGGCCCGGCCGCCCCTCATCCCGCCGATGACTTTTCTTATCAAAAGGGCTTGCATTCTACCGATCGGCGAGTCTGGCTCATGGTCAGGTTAGCCGCCGAGGCGGGGCTTCGTCGCGGTGAGGTTGCCAGGGTAAATACTTCTGATCTGATTGCTGATCTAACGGGCCGGTCGCTGATTGTGCATGGTAAGGGTGGTAAGCAACGGGTTGTCCCGATCTCGGATGACCTTGCCGGGGCGGTTGAGGACGCCGGGCCGGGGTATGTATTCCCCGGCCGCGATAGCGGACATCTCTCGCCTGCGTGGGTTGGCAAGCTAGTTGGGCGGGCAATGCCAGCAGGTGTTACTATGCACGCGCTTAGACACAGGTTCGCTTCGCGCGCGTATGCTGCGAGCTCGAACCTGGTCGCGGTGCAAAAGCTGTTGGGTCATGCCTCGCCAGATACAACTATCCAGTACATTGCGGTGCCGGCCTCAGAGCTTAGGGCCGCCGCGCTCGGCGCGGCTTAGGACATCTTTTGCATTCCCTTTCTATTTGGTAGATGCGCCCGCGTAGCTCATTGTGCGTGTTCACCTCGTCTAGATAGAGCGTATTTACCTGCGCAGTCAGCGCTTGTACCATTTCGGCTATTTCACCGACTCGGTCGACAAGTGAGGGCCCGTCTGGAGGCCGTAAGTCTTTTGTTTCAGCTTTGATTTGATCGGTGCGGCGGTAGGTGGCCAGGGCAGTTATTAGAGCGCCAATACCGCCAAGGCCGCCCAAAGCGCTAATTATTGGGGCGATCTGATCCATTATCTTCATCATCTCGGTGTTTTGGGGTATGCGCGAGGGCAGTCCCAGTCCCCAGGACAGCGGCTGCCAGAGCGAGCCATAGAGCGGCCTGTGTAGCCTCGAGGACTCCATAGGCAATGAGGAGAGGGACAAGAGCTGTAACGATACCGTAGAGGTAGCGGCGGGCGGCCGGTGGGATCGGTGGCAATCCAGGGGCGCGGTGTTTACTCATGGGTTATTTCCCTTTCGAAAAGCGCGAGTTAACGATCCGCTGCAATGCGGCGATCGCGGGTGAGGGGCCATCTAGGCGCCCGTCGATAGGCGTTTTATAGTAGGTTTGCATGGCTTTTATAGTCGCTGGGCCAATCAGGCCGTCGCAGGTCGGAGCCGGCATATTCCAGAGTTTTTGCAAGTGCAAGATAAGGGCAGAGCCGGCTGGCTGGTCGGTCCATTCCCACCCGGAGGTTAGGCCGGGATTACACCCTCGCCAGGCTCTCGGCTGGGATGAGACCAGGCCGTCGGCCGGGGTACCGAAAAACTGTTGGAAGACTCGAGTAGTCTCGGTACCCCAGTACCCATCAGGGGCAAGGCGGGCGGCCGAGGCGGTCGCGGGGCTCTTTGGGTATTTACCTACTGGGGCAGCCCCGTCGGCTTTGAGTTTGCCGGGGTGGTCCGGGTCAACGGCTGGGTAAAGCTGCGCCGCCCGGTCTCTGATCTGGGTTAGCAAGCCGAGGTATTTCCCAGGGCAGGTGGTCGGGACCCATGAACTATGAGGCAGCGGGGTTTTACCGGCTAAGTGCGGGTACCAGTGCCAAAGCACGGCCAGTAACATTGCCGCCGATTCTCTGGTCGCGGGGTCTGCGTGTGGGTTGAGCTCGATCGCGATAGTCGAGTTATTCCCCGCCCTTGTCCCAGTGGACCAGGTCCGATCAGAGCACGCGGCGAGGCAGTAGACGAGATCATGAGAGATAACAAAATGAGCTGACACGCCGGCGGTCTCACTCATGAAAAAGTCAGCGACGGCGGTCGCGGCGGTCCTCTTGTTGGCATATTGGGAGGGATCGCCGAAGTGATGGAAGGTTACAGAAACGCGGGCATTTCCACCTGCCCACCGGTTAGGCGTGGTCAAGTTAGTTCGATATTCAAATCCCATTTTTTAGCCTTTCTGCATGGAAGTTAGACGCCAGCCGACGGTCCCGAGGGCGCCGGTGTTATTGGAAGCGATTTGTAGAACTCGGCAGTTAACGGTCCCCTCGACAAGGGCAGTCGAGCAGGTTTGAACGAAAGTGAAGCCGGTAGTTGAGGCCGCGAAAGCCTCGAAGTAGTACCCATCGGGGGGAATGTAAGGGGCGGGTAAGCGTAGAGTCGCGACATAGCAGTCGCCTTTTTGGGAGTAGCTAAACTTAGGGATGGACCGAAAAAGCCCGCTAACTTCGTACTCTTTGCCCTCGATGACTACCTTATTAGCGCGATTTGTCTCGGCAAAAGACTTGTTAAGGTCCTCGGCGGTGAGTATTTGGCCGGGCGTGTACTGTTTCATCTAATTTGTCCTTTCATGGGTTGGGTAAGCTCTAGGGCAATTTCCCACCGGTAGGGAGTTATCCGGTGTTTTATGCCAACAATTAGGCCGCGCATGGTCTCACCACGCGCGGTTACTCGTGCAGTTAGCATGGTCTCGAGCATGACAGCGGCGGCCATCAATGCGCCTTTATGGGAGGTTCGTGTCTTAGTGGAGGCAAGGAGGGTTATCTCGGCGGGCGGTGGAACCTGTTCGGCTTGGCGGATCAGAGCGGCTAGGACACCCGATATTTGGTCTTGCCTGTACAGCATGAGATCTAGGGATGCTCTAGCGCCCCTGTAGGGCACATCAGAGCGGGAATGACTGACGGTCTGGTCAGTTTGTTCCCACTCGAGACGCTCGGTATCCCATCGTGCCGAGTGATTATTAGCCTCGATGTCTGTTACAGCTGTTGAAATCTCCCAACCGGTCGCGGCTTGCGTGTAGGACCAGACGTGGGCATCCGGGTCGGTTTCGGCCTCGTCGGTAAGGTGGAAGGGGAAAGGATCCCTAAGCTCGGGCTCAGCAGAGATCAGCAGGCGCCCGTCTCGGTCTACGCGCCAGAAGCCACCTACCGAGGCGGTTAGGGCGTCGAGGTAATTAGCAAGGCTAGTTTCCCAGGTGGTAGGGGCTAATTCGATCTGGCTGGTACCGTTTATCCAGTATTGGCGGCCCCTTGCTGATCCCATAAGGCGCCGGGTCCGATCGGGGAATAACTCGGCCCCGTTGCGTCCTTGGTATGGTCCTATCGCGCCGTAGCGGGTAATGTTAGCGAGCTCGGCAACTGCATCAGCAGCGGTGATCTTGACGTGGTACGGAACGGCCGAGCCGGGCCGGGCGGGGTCATATTTTAGATTGATTACCTCTCCAGTAAAGATGGCTTGGCGGGTTGGCCAATGTACTAGCCTTATCGGGGTGCCTTGCCGCATGCCGGTAACGCGCGGGTCAAGGCCGCCGGCTGCTGTTACTTCCATGGTCCCGGCGCGGGCTTTACGGACCGGACCAGCCGCGTCATTGCCCCTGGATGTTTCAATATTGGTTACAGGGCTAATAATGTTTTGCCAGGCCACTGTGCGCACGGGGGCTTGTAAGCGGCCCTGATTGAGCCTGGAACGGTCAAGGATGAAGGTATCGCCGCCGGCGGCGGGTCGGTCGAGTGCGTCCACGTTCAGGCGGGAGGTACCAAGATAGAAGGCGCCGAGGCCTTTTACTGGTAGGTAGGCAAACAGTCCGAGGACCTGGGCCGGGTGTGGCTCGGCGTTGATTTGGGCGTGGTCGGTTAGGGTGAATTTCTGCAATGTCAGTGAGGCCGGCCCGGTCATTATTACCTCGACCTCGGCCGTCTCGGCTGTGAAGGTGTGGGTTACTTCCTCGCCGGGGCTGGCTGGGTAGGACCTACCAGGCAGAGAGTAAAAGACTTTCTCGGCCGCGAGAGCATTAATAGTGTATTTGTGGCCTGCGATAAGGTCGGTAGCAGTAAAGACTGCGCGCCCGGCTTGGGTTAGATCAAATACGTATGGGTTTTGAAATCGTGGGGTTGGCGTGAAATCGTGCCAGCTAACAGGGAGTTGCATGGCTATCTGCCTCCATTTACGCGGGTCCATTGATCGAGCGCGTCGCGGATACGCCGCCCTGTTTCAGGGGTAGCGTCGAGGGCTTTTACTTCGAGATTGATCGAGTAGTTATTAACAGTCAGGCCGCCGCCAGCAGGTAGCAGTCCCGCCTCACCAATGCCTGGGACTTTCAGACCGGAGGTTAGCCCGCTTAGGGATGCCCGAACGGCGCTGTAGCGGTCCTCGAGCCCGTCGATAAACCCGCCAATGATTAGACGGCCATTGTCCCTAAGGAGGCGCGCGTCTTTACTCGCTGGGCCCTTCCAGGAAGGCAGCAGGTTAGTTAATCGAGACAGAGTAGAGCGCACCCTATGAAAGACCGACATTATACCGTCGATAAATCCCTGAATTAATGATCGGCCAGCCCAGGTGAGCGCAGAGCCGAGATTACCCACAGCAGAGACGGCCCGGCCGGGTAAGCCGGCGATCCATCCGACCGCTCTGGAGATTCCGTTGCTGATAGTTCCGGTAAAGCGGCTCATTGCGCCTTGTACCCCGGCGGTAATACGGGACCAGCCCGCCGAGAGTTTGCCGGTAATACCAGCTACGAAGGAAGCGATACCGCGTGCGATCCCACCGATTACGCCGAGGACGGTCGATGAGAAAGCCGACCACATAGACCGGCCGATCGCGAGAGCACCGTTTAGCACACCGGATATTAGCCCGGCGGCTGTTGAGACTGCACCGGCAAGGACAGAGGCTAGGATCTGGGCGAGGGTCGAGATAACCGAGATTATCGGGGTGACGATCGGCAAAAGTGCGCTAAGGGCAGCGTTTAGGACGTCGGCTACGATCTGGGCGACTAGTCCGAGGGCGTTTACCAGGGTTGGCAGTATTGGCATGAGCGCGGAGAGAACAGTCATTACAAGCTGGCCAATAGCTGGAAGTAAAGGCGATAGTGCTCTTAGCAGGGTGCCGACTACCTGGGCAACCGTGCCTAGCAGCTGAGCGATAGATGGCAGGGTAGGCAAAAGAGCTTGGATGACTTGTACAACGAAGGTAATTAGCATTGGCAGCAGCGGTGCTACCGCCCCAATTAGGGCGGTGAAAGCGTCAACGATCCCAGTCAGTAAAGGGGTAAGCTGCGGAAGGACCGGAACCAGAGCAGATACTACTTGGCCTATGAGCTGTGCCAGTACGGGCAAAAGCTGTGCCAGAGCGTTTGAGAGGGCCCCGGCAAGGAGACCGGCAATATTGGTAAAGGCCTCGGCAAGTTGTGGCAGTACGGGCAGGATTGCTTGTAGCGCGCTCATAAGGAGTTGACCGACCGCTAGGGCTATCTGCCCTAATACTTGGCCGATCTGAGCGCCGAGGGGGGCCAAAGTCTGAAAGATGATACTCATCGGTGACAGGGAGGTCACTAGCTGGCCAATCAGCGGGGCCGCCTGGGATAGGGCCGGGCCGAGGGTGGAAGTGAGCATGTCGCCAAGCTGGGACAGGGCCGGGCCGGCCGTCTGCATTACTGAGCTAAGGAAGGAGCCTAGCCCCTGGGCTATCGGAGCGAGAGCGGGGCCAATCTGAGCCGGTAGAGTACTTAGAGCGCCGGTGATCTTCTGCCCTATCTCAGAGGTCCTAATCCTAGATAGGCCTTCGGAGAGTTTAGCCATTCCGGCCTCGGCGGTCTCGGCCGCCGCGCCGAGCTTGTCTTTTAGCCCGCCGGTAAGCTTTTCCCCGAGACCGTCGAGGACGGCCTCCAAACGCGGTCCAAGCCACTCAGCAAGCCTTTGCACGGCCGGAGCGATCGCTGCCGTGACGTTATCGACGGCGACAGTCATCTCAAAAAGGGCTTTTTTCACGGCTGGGAATACAGGCGAGACAGCAACCTCACCAAGCCGGTTTATCGCGGCCATGAAATTAGCGAACTGGCCACGCGTGGTATCTGCCATTACCTTGCCGGTGCCCCCGACCGTGTCCTCCATAGCGGCTAGGAAGCCGGCGAGATCGACTTTACCGGCGGCTACCATCTTTCGGAGCTCGTCCGCTGTTACGCCGTAGTGGTCGGCAAGCTTTTTATAGATTGGGATGCCCCGGTCGGCTATCTGATTCATTTCCTCAGCCGATACGCGGCCGTTAGTTGCGACTTTGCCGAAGATAGCGCCCATTTCGCCCATGCCAACCCCGGCAATTTGAGCCGAGTCAGCTACAAGGGTCAGGTATCGGGTCATGTCTTTACCGGGTTTGATGCCAGCAGCGAAAGCCGAGGCCGCCGCCGTGGAAGCCTCATCGAGACCGTAGGCTGTTCCCTTTACGGCTTTGAGTGCGTCCGCTGAGATCTGTTTTACCCTGCTTGCTGAGACCCCAAGGGCGGTGAGTTTCTTGGTCGCGTCCTCGAGTTTCATCGCGCGTGCAAAGCCGCCTTTTGCGGCAAGGCCGGCTATCGCGGTCCCAATCCCTACGGCGGCGCCAGCGCCGAGCTTGCCAATGGTGCCGAGTTTCGCGCCGAAACTTTTCGAGGTTTTGGCGGCGTCTTCAAAGCCTTTTGTAAAGTCTTTCACCTCGGCAAGGAGAGAGACGATAACAGTATGTTTAGCCATGTTTAGCTCTTTCTTTCACTAGCTGGCAAAAGGCGGTGTATTCGGCGAGGGTAAGGGCGCGGTATTCGGACGGGGGTAGGCCTGTCGCTAGGCAGAAGGCGGCTAGTCGCCTAGCGGCTGGGTAGGGTCCGGCTCGTCCTCGACGCCGAGGACGGTCTCGACGATGCCCTCGACCTTGCTCACTGGCAGGGCGCGGATATCCTCGAGTGTTTCGCCGGTGCCGTTACGGCGGGCGGCAATGTATGCGAGGGCGATTAGTAGGCCAGCTTTAGGGGTGCCAGGGCTACCCATTTCGTCCATTGGTAGTCCGCTAATTTTTTCAAATTGTTCGAGTTCGCCCATGGTCAGGCGGTCAAGCATTGCGGAGGTGTCCATTTTCTTATTTCATTCCGTTCTTTTTTAGTAGTTTCTCGATGCCCTCATCGAAGGCGCGGAATTGTGCGGCGCGGGTATCTCGGAGGGCTTGGTCGAGGAAATGCACCGCGCGGATACGCCGGCGCGGCCACCCGTAGTTAATTACCGGAGCGTATGGCACGCGCGCCCCGCCGGCCCTCGATACAGCCTTAGTTTTGCCTCGGCCGGCTCTGAGAGAGCCTTTTAGCCGCCCGGTCTTTAATGGGACGAGTCCGGCGGCGCGGCGTACTACAATCATGCCGACAGAGTGCATTAGATCACGCATGTCCGTTGCGGCCGCGCCGGCCCGGTTCAAGTCCCTAATAGTCTCGTTTAGGCCGCTAATGCGGGCGTTTAAGCCAGCGTATTTGCCGCCCTTGTCTCGACTCATTTTTAGCCCAAAGGCGCGGCGGTACCGCCTGTGAGGGTCCAGTCCTCGACGGGTAGCTCGAGCTCAAAAGTCGCAGTCTCGTTAACCTCTGTAGACAAGGCCGGAGGCTTTTCAATCGTGCATTTACCGGTAACGTGCGGCTGGTCGTCGGTGGGCTTTTCATTACCGTGTACCGCGATCATAAACGGGACTGTTTCACCAACGTGATCGAACAGGAAGCGCCAAAGCGAGGCTTTAGCGGTCGACTGGATACCGGCGACTTTTAGCTGCATCGGGGTTCCGCCTACGTTGATGGACCCGAAGGTAGCGGAATCGTCTTTATCGACCGGTTCCAGGGTTACAGAGGACATGTCTGGCCAGTATTCGGTCTCGTTTAGTTTGAATCCTAGGCGCTTGCCGCGGATGCGGGGAGACTCTTTGAGTTTGGAAGCCATAATAGTTTGCCTTTCTTAGAGGGTGATCGTCGTGTGTATGATCGCGGCGGGCCAGGCCGGCCCGGCCCCAATCTGGAGAGTTTCTAGGGTTGTGGTCTCGGCCTCGAGGTCCATGTCGAGGTCTTCGAGAATCTCACCAAGGGCTAGGACGGCCCCGGCCGCGTCCTCGCTATTGGGTGATATGAGGGCGGGCTCGAACTTGTAAGATCGCCGTTCATAAGTGATCGGGGTTATCTCGGTTGGCGGGGCAATAAATAGGATTATTTGATCGGCTGCCAGGGCTGGGATCACCTCTGCCGGGTCTGTGATGATCGGGACGCCGGTCCCCTCGAGGGCCTCAGCGGCGGCCTCAGCCATTGCATCTATTGCGGTTTGTATCATGCTAGGCCCGCCCCTTTCAGCCACGGGGCAAGGATCGGGCGGGCCGGGGTTAGCGGGTCCAGGGCTGGCCTATAGTATGCTGGCGCGCTCTCGATCCCCTCGCCTAGGCCTGGCTGGGCCGATTGGGCACGCCGAGCCCAGAGATTACCGGCGACCTGCAAGATTGCCTGGTCTTTTACTTCTTCCGGTACGGAGGCGGTGCCGATGTGACGCTCGACGGTTCCGGTCGCGGCGGTAAGGCAGGAGACAACAAAAGCCTCGTCGGCTTTTGGCCCGGCCCGCAGGTATGCTCGTAGCTCGGTAGCGGTAACCATTTATTCGGCCTTGGTAAAGGTGATTGGTCGGATAGCGGCCGGGGCGGGCTCGAAATGAGCGGCGTACCCATAGACGGCGAAGTCCTTGGTAAGGTCCAAGACGTTCGTGTCCTGCAACCTTAGAGGCGCGCCGGGCGCTTCCTTGATCGCGATTGCTTCCTTGGCAAAGCCAGCAGCAGCATTACCCGCCCAGCCTGGCACGCGCACAACAGAAAGGTTAGCGAAGGTCGCGCTACCTGTAGCAACTGTTAGGGTGCCCTGTTGGCGATCCGGCGCGCCGGTAAACTGTAGCGCCTTTGGCGTGTATTCGAGCTTGGCAAGGGCAGCGTAGACCGCCGGCGAGACCGCGATCCCGTCTAGCGGGTAAGGGGTGTCGTCATAGGCGGCAAGTAATGCAAGGATCGTGTCGATCCATTCGTTCACGGTGCCAGCGGTGATCGAGCCGACAGCAAGGGCAGTGTTAGCTTTCACCCGTTCGGTAAAGACTGAGCGGGTTTTCGCTTCGATCTGCCTACCGTATTCGAGGGCCTGCAGGTAGAGGAGGTCATCCAGTAGGGAGACGCTCGAGCGGTCAATGGCCTGGAAGCTCATTTTACCGGCGCCGCCGTAAGTTAGGACCGGGGCGGACTTGACTTCATACTGGGCGGGCTTGCCAAGGGGCAGCGGGTCCCCCTCGTTGGCCTGTACCCCAACCTTGACAGTGCTCTCTCCTTTACGCTGAGCGTACTCGACCGTCATCCCCTCGGCGGGCAGGTCGGTTGTGTGGGTGAAAAGGTTGGTCACGGGCTGTTTTAGCTCGATGCGCCGCTCGAGATTGCCAAGCCAGGCAGGGCGGGCGACGGTATCGCCGATGACCGCGCCCTCATATGCGCGCTTGGCGAGCTCGGTCGCGCCAGGACGGGATTCCTTGCCAATTAGGGCGTGAGCATACTCACCAAGAGAGCGGAATACGAAGGGGATGCCCTCGGTCTCGTCTGGTCTGGTGGCTTCTCGCAGCTGGGCGAGGTCGCGGCTGAGGTCCTCGACCTGTTCCCTTAGCGGGTCGGTCACGGTGGTCAGGTCGGAGCGGGTCAGGGTCTGGGTCTCAGTTGGCATGGTTGGCCTTTCTCTAATTTCTGTAATCTGGGTGGTTTCGTATGCTGGGAACTCGACAACCGAATACTCTCGAGCTTTGACAGCCGTCCAGGTTATGAGGGTGGCCTCGTCCTGGACGGTTTCGGTGTGCTCGAGGCCGTCAAATCCTATGGACATGCGGGTTAAGACACCGTCAGTTATGAGGGTTGCGATATCCCGCCCGCGCGCGGTATCGCTAATCTCAGCAGTAATGACGCGGCCGGCGTCCGTGTCCTCGGCTTTGATAATTCGGCCGATCGGCTCGGTATGCCCATAGCGCAGTATCGCGCCGGTGTCATCGATAGAGCCGGGCGCGAACTTCTCTTTGAGGCCGTCCCAAAGAGTCGTCTCGGTATCGTACGGGACAGCAAGCGCGGTAATGGTCCGTCCTTCGGCCCCGCCGGTGTTATCGGCGGTAAGGTCAGCCAGAGCGCGGGTCTGTAGTCCCTCTAGCGGGCTAGTGTTCTGCATTGGTTTGATCTTCCTCGAGTGGGTTTAAGCCCTCGATCTTTCGGACTTCGTTAGGCGTTAGGAAGCCGTTTCTAAGGGCGATCTCGTGGGCTTGATAGCGCGTTAGGGTATCGGGGCGTAGGAAGGCCTCGAAGTTGAATCGGATGGTTTGCCCATTCGGGGCGAGGGCGGTGAGGGCTTCCTCGATCTTCCGCGTGTAAGTCATTAGGGTGAAGCGGATAAAGCTCAACCATTCTTGTTCGAGGTTGGAATAGGTCTTGCTTCCGCCCTCGACAGCGGCGAGCATGAGCGAGGCAGGTATACCGAAAAGTCGGCTAATGTCGACCGCGCTCATCTTCCTGCCTTCGATCCATTGGGCATCGCGGGGGTTGATGAAAAGGGGCGTGTAATGCATTCCCTTGGACAGGACTCGCACACGGGCGGGGTTGTCCTCGACCGGCAAGGGCACCCCGTCGGCGTCCCGGTAGTTCCACGCGTTGCGCATGGCTTTTAGCTGGTCTTGGGTTGCGTCCTGGTCGGTAGTCAAGATTCCGGCTGGCTGGCCACTATCGCGGAAATACTTAGCGGCATAGTCGCGCATGTCCAAAGCGCCGGCGAGCTCGACGCGGGCGGCCTGGATCGGGCCGAGACCAAAGAGAGAGCCGGGCAGGGGCATTAGCGCTAGGTGCTGGATACGGTCCGCGCCGTAGGTCCGGCCCCGATACGAAACTGTTTTTGCCCCGGTTTTTGGGTCTACTATCGGGGTGGCTTCGGCGGGGTTGAGGGCCTCGAGTAGCATGTCCCGGCCTTGTCCGGTTGCCATAATGTAGGCATTTCCCCCGGATGCTAGGGACAGGGCAAGGGCCTCGAGGAAGTCGGAGCGGGATTGATGTAGGTTCGGGCGGCGAACGTACGGGGGAACTCCCTCGGTGACGGTAGTGCCGGATCGCTCGACTTGTAGGGGTAGCTGGGCGACGGAGGTCGCGATGATCTGGATCGCGCGATAGACACCAGACAGGCCACATGCCGCCGATACCGAAAGCGAGGCGTTTTCGGAGCGTCTTAGGGCCGGAGGGATGCTTATCCCAGCCCCGCCGGCAGCTTGTCGGGTTGCGGTTGGGCCTTTCAGCCATTGGCTAATCGCGCGGGTAATGCTCATAGCCCAGAGGCTAGGCCGCCGGGCGCGCGTTTGGCCAGGCTGGGCAACCGTTACAGGCCTTTACGGGCCTTTACGATCCGCCTAGGCTACGATCAGCGGGGTTACCTCGGCGACTTGGTGCGTATGGGCATATATGCCTATCGAGAGAGCGATTAGGGAGGGTATCGGAGCGGTCGACCGGTCGCGGTCGAATAGATCAACTCCGTTGCGGCGGCGTATTTGGGCGTTAGCGATAGCGATCCGAAAAGCTTTTGATCCGTCTTGGATTAGCTTTGCCTCGTCACGGGCGGCAGTTAGGAGAGTCTGATCGGCAAGGGCACGCTCGGAAAAGCTAAGCGCCTTAACGGGTAATTGGTCGGCGAGTGCGTCAACAAGGCGGGCGGCGGGGCCTTTCGAGTCAGCGGCAAAGACTTTTACCCCGCGCGCGGTAAGGTCCTCGAGGTAGTCTTTTACCCACCCGGTACCGGGGGCTTGGTGCAATAGCTTGCCGACGGGCCGGCCGGTCGGGGTGGTCCATGAGGCAACTACCGCTGCGCACTCATTACCGGCGGCGAGATCAAACCCTACTGTCACGTCCTCCAGGGCCGGCGGGGCCAGCTTGGGAAAGTCCTCGGCGAGTAGGTCCCAATCCTCCAAAGGCATGAGGGTCGCAGCAACCTCAGTAAGCCGGTTACAGTATGCTCTAAGCCATTCCCCTCTCGGTAGGTCGATTTCATCGCGGAGGGCTTCCTCGGTAATCGTGTTACCTAAAGCGGGGTGAAAGGACCACCAGACGGCCGGATCGTATGGGTCGGCGCCCTCGGCCATTTCCCAGCTAAAATAAGCCAGGCGCGGGGTTTCACCTTTCAAAGACGCGCCAACCATACCGTTCATGAACGTTGATGCGGCCGTCCCTTTGGTCGAGGTGTACCACCGCTGCGCTTGGCCGTGTAGGGTGATCTGCGCGGGTCTGATCCCGCCCATAATCGCCCGGCCCTGATCGGCGGTAAAGTTCCAGATCTCATCGAGATCAACGTACGGGGTGGTTTCACCGTGGACGGCTTCCTCGTTCGGGGTGAACTGGGCCAGGTCAGCGCCGTTACAGGTAAGGGTTAGGCCGGCGTCGCCTTTACCCCGCCGAGGGTGAAAAAGAGGCCCAATTATAGAGTGATCTACCGCGTCGACCATGTCTAACATGCGCTTTGAGGCGTGTTTTTGGGTCTGGGCGGTGCAGAAAAGATGAGTAGCCGGGTTTATTACCATCCGGTACACGCGCAACGGTCTAAGTAGGGTTGTTTTACCGGATTGGCGCGGGGTCGATACAAGCACATCGTTGTAATGGTAGACTCGCCGCCCTCTCGAGTCACGGCGGTATTCTGTTCCGATAGCCCATATGTGCCGTTGGTAGGGCATGGGTTCAAAGCCGAGGGCACGGGCAACGCGGGTTATAGAGGGTTCCTCGGTGTAATAAGAGTAGTCGCGGCGGGGCGCGTGAGCTGGGGCGGGGAAATGCGTAAAAGTCCGAAGTGTAGTAGCCATGAGCGAGCCTAATCAGTTGGTGCCACGTCGAAGGGGCCGGGTTCGTCCGTGTCAGCGGCGAAAAGCTCGGTAAGCCGATCAATCACACTTACTTCCTCGCTTTTTGGCTCTGGAAGGCGGGCCGATACCTCGTTCAAAGCTTTTATGAGGTTGGCTTGCCCGCTTGCGGCGTCTGTTGGTTTGATCCGGTCTACCGCGCGGGCTGATCTGAGGACCAGAGTTTTTAGGCCGGCCTGGGCCGCGTTCATTACCCCGGTTTTTTCTAGGTATTCGATCTGGGTTTTAAATGATTGCTCGACATCGCCGATAATCTCATTTTTTTCTGGGGTTTTTACGCTAAATAATGCCAATTCATCCATACTGGGCGGGCCTTCTTTCGGATGGGTTTCAGGCCGGTTTTAATAGTGGGTTTGGGGAGGGAAGTCCGGCAGGGGCGAGGTGGAGCCGCCCCAGCCTCGAGCGAAAAAACACGCCCGCGCGGCCAGCCGTAACATCGCGGTCTCATGTGAAGTATCCAAGCCCAGACTCGATTAGGCCCCCCGGCCCCGCGTATCCGCGATTACCGACCGAGCTATTACAGCGCCGATGGGCCGGCCGGCAAGACTCGAGGGTCGTCAGCCCGCCTTTAGACCTCGGTGTTAGATGTTCGACGGACTCATCGCCCGGCCTGATCGGTAGACCACAGATGCAGCAGCGCCAGCCATACAGCCGGAGCAACTCGAGAGTGAACGCGCGGCGCGCTTTACCAGACCGAGTGAGCCAGTCCTCGCCGCACCTCATGATATTACCCCAGTAGCGGGCAGTGTACCGCCCCGGCGCCGCTCGGTAATATACCTGGCCACATCCGCCGGGACGTACCGTACTGACCTACCCACCTTGACAAAGGCGGGGCCGGTACCCCGCTTCCTCATATGCGAGAGCTGGCAAGGTGACACGGCTAGCACCTCGGCGGCCTCGGCCGGGGTCCAAAGGCGATTATCATTAATCGGTCTCATAGCCCTGGATATCCATCCGATAAGTCGCTACACCAATACGAAGGATGTCCCGCGCCGATGCGAGAGCGTTAGAAAAGCTAATCTGCTGGCAACTCATCGAATACGGCGAGCCGCCCGCTATCCGGTGCATACCGTCAGTCAATAGATCAATAGCCATCTTAGCCGCTTCGATTTCTTCGACTTCTCTCATGCGCGCTTCCTCCTTGCCATTGCAAGAGCGAGGGCAGGCCCGGCGTATCCCTGCTTCTCGAGCTGTGCGACATCCGGGTCAGCAGAAGTACCCATAAGAGCCGGCTCGGCCGCTGCAGCCGGGTTTAGTGCCCCGCCTGCTGCTTTGTTGCGCTGCGCGTCCCACTCGGCAAACAGATTAGGCGGTAAGTGGTTTAGCTTGCATTGCGGACACCGATCAGGGCGGGCAAAGCCGTGGGAGCAATGCACGCCCGCTAATCGATCTGGCGAGATACTCGGAATAGCTGGCATTTCTTTACCTTTCTTAGGTGAGATACTTCGGCGGTGAGTTGAGTGGGTACACTCACCACCCTTTAAGGTGTGAGGGTCTTTACCTAGTTCTTCTTGGTCTGAGCTGGGTAAACGCTTGCCGCGATTTCTGAAACACAGTTTGTACAGATTGGCCAAGCGCTTTGAGGTCTCGAGGCGGTGCCGGCGAGTGTTCTCGTCATTGATCGGGCGGGCAAGATTAATCAGGGCAGCAAGGGCGCGTTTAGAGACACGGAATGTGCCAGCAGTGGGCTTGCCATCAATAACACCGCCCCGGTTCCAGGTAATGACACCGAGGCCCTCGAGTACCCAAAGACAACGCCGTGTCCAGTCCTTTGAAAGGCCGGTACGGACGCTAATCTGATACGCTGTACCCCGTCCGCTCAAACTCGGCGTTTTGTAAAGATGGTCCACTAGAGCGCGCAGTGTTGAACGCACCCCTTGCCATCGGCGACCGGTCAGAGGGCCCCAACCGGCATGTGAGAGCATCCCTATAAGCATCGGGCCGGGCATCCCAGCGGTAGCGGGCCTCATGCGCCCATCTCGATTGAGTCAAGGATGAATAGACCGAGCGCCGCCCAAAGGCAAGCAATCGAGGACAACAGGAAGATAGCTACTCCATAAGACCGGGTAATCGGATCAGCTCCATATAGGCCAAACCAAACGCCTAGCACGCCCCCGATAATGAAAAGGACGGTCAGCAGCAGCAGGCCCCAAATCAGGACGCGACGAACTTTAATAGCCCTCATCACTCGACTCCTTCTCGAGAGTGCGGCTAATAAGCTTCTCGACTAACAGGGCCCGTGTCTCTAGATCCCTAAGGGCATATTCGACACCTACCGGTAAATCCCTACCCATGTAAGCCACGCCAAGGACCGGCAAAACCTCGCCTAGGGCATCGGCAGCATCATGCAAAGACCTAAAACGATCCGGGTTACTCATCATCACGCCCCCTAATCGGGTGAGGCGACTCAGCCGTAACACCAGCAAGAAAACGGGGTGTTATGACCAACTGAATGCCTAGGCCAGCCAGGGCCTCGAGATCAGCGACGCTAAACGCCGTAAGCCCGTTGAGGCGCCGATTAAAGGAAGGTTGCGACATACCTAAACGGGAAGCTAAGACCGACTGCGAAATCCCTTCGGCGGCCATATACTCGCGCACTCGATCGCACACGTTCGTTTGAGTAGTGTTCATATTGCGTATGCTATGCATTTTTCGCACAACTTACAAGCATGTAATTATCAATTATGCAATAAGATGCTCCACACCTTGCTAGACTATGCGCTAATCGAATAAGGTAACAGCATGAGCACTACACTATTGGCGAGACCGACCTCGGCAGGCGATATCACTACCCTTAATATCAAGCTGCTTTTAACGCGGGCAGGATGGACCGGATCAGATTTAGCAAGGGCGTTAAGGATCAATCAGACTCAAATCTCTAACCGAATGACCGGGAAGACAGAGTGGAAGATCAGCGACCTTGAGTCGATCGCAACACTATTCAACACAACCCCTTGGGCACTCATGACGCCTGCGCCCGGTGACGAGTGGCGCCCCCGACAGGACTCGAACCTGCAACCTCGGGATTAGAAGGCCCTTGCTCTATCCATTGAGCTACGGAGGCAACGCCCCCACTTTAGCGGCTTTGCCACAGAAATTACTACTCTGACTACCCCTACCCGGCGGGATAGGGATGTTATTTGGGGCACTACCGCCCTTCCACCCGGTCCCGCAGTTACAACCAGTGAGCAAAACGTAACCGAAAAGATCTAGTGTTAGATGTATGAGTAGTGAAAAAACTGTCCAGGGCACTCCCCTGGTGTGGATAGATTGCGAGATGACCGGCCTCGATTTGGACAAGGACTGCCTAATTGAGGTGGCGGTAATTGTTACCGATGCAAATCTAAAGATGCTCGATGCTGGCTTCGACATCTTGATCAAGCCACCACAGAGCGCGCTCGACAACATGAATGACTTCGTGCGCAACATGCACACCACTTCCGGTCTTCTGGAAGAGCTGGATGGTGGAGTCGACGTTGCCACTGCGCAACAGGCAGTGCTTGACTACATCAAGCGTTTCGTCCCTACCGCAGGTAAGGCACTCCTGGCAGGCAATTCCATTGGCACTGACAAGACTTTCCTAGCCAAGGAAATGCCCGAAGTAATCGACTACTTGCACTACCGAGTAATTGACGTATCGTCCGTGAAAGAGCTTGCCCGCAGGTGGTACCCACGCAGCTTCTTCCACGCTCCCGAGAAGCACGGTGGGCACCGAGCACTTGCCGACATCATCGAATCACTTCAGGAACTGCGCTATTACAAAGAGCTACTGTGGCCACACGACGATGGGCCGACCAGCGAGGAGTGCAAGCAGGTAGCGAAGGAAGCAGTAGAGCACACCAAGCAAGAAACCGAGGCGCTCGGAGACCCCGAGGTTCGCTGATCCCTATGGTGAGGTGAAACACGCCCTCAGTTTTTTGCTTCTTGGCACCAACATTGTGTAACATCTAATCCGTTGCCTGTTGGTGACAATGGTGGCTGTAGTTCAGCTGGTAGAGCACCTGGTTGTGGTCCAGGACGTCGCGGGTTCGAGTCCCGTCAGCCACCCCAGTCTGGCGGCTAGCGTAAGCTAGCCGCCTTTTTGTTTAACTGCTCAGCAAGGCCCGCCCCCTACTGCCCCTTACAACAATCACGCTGAACTGGACAAACTTGCCTAAGAGAAACGTTTGGAACTAAAGTTCGTGTAGTCGAACAATCTAACACGGGTATGCTAAATAATGTCTACAGCTACACTTGAAAAATCTGCCCCGGAAGCAACCGGGGCAAAAGCGCGAATGATTGCGCTCCTTGGCCCTGCATTCGTTGCCGCTGTTGCGTACGTCGACCCCGGCAACGTCGCAGCAAACATCACTGCCGGCGCAAAGTACGGCTACCTCCTGGTATGGGTACTGGTGCTAGCCAATGCGATGGCGGTTCTAGTTCAGTATCAGAGCGCAAAGCTCGGCCTAGTAACAGGAAAGTCCCTCCCCCAGCTACTCGGGGACCGCATGGCCAAACGGTCGCGCATTGCCTTCTGGCTACAAGCCGAGATCGTAGCTGCCGCTACCGACCTTGCTGAAGTTATTGGCGGGGCTATCGCCCTGAACTTGCTCTTCAATGTTTCGCTCCTGACAGGCGCAATCATCACCGGCTTCGTATCGATTCTGTTGCTGCTGGTACAAGGAGAAGATCGCCAACACATTTTTGAACGTGTGGTGCTCGGATTGCTCCTAGTTATCACCTTCGGATTCATGGCTGGCCTCGTGCTAGATCCGCCCTCTGCAAGCGGTACCCTAGGCGGCCTAGTTCCGCGCCTAAAGGGCACCGAGACAGTTCTGCTTGCCGCCTCCATGCTGGGCGCAACAGTAATGCCTCACGCCATCTACCTTCACTCCTCGCTGGTAAACCACCGTTTTGCAGATCGCTCACACAGCTTGAAGCGACTGCTGCGGGCCAGCAAGTTTGACGTTACTTGGGCACTAATTCTTGCCGGATTAGTAAATATTGGTCTTCTGCTACTTGCGGCCTCTTCCCTATTTGGCGTAAAAGGCACTGACACTATCGAGGGCGCACACGGAGCCATCGTTTCCCACCTTGGCAGTGGAATGGGAATCATCTTTGGCATTGGTCTTCTAGCCTCGGGGCTAGCGTCAACTTCCGTGGGTGCATACGCAGGGTCGGAAATTATGTTGGGACTGCTGCACGTCAAGGTCCCCTTGGTAGTGCGCAGACTAGTAACCCTAATTCCCGCACTAATTATCGTGGGGGCCGGCATGGACCCAACCCTCGCTCTCGTATGGAGCCAAGCGCTACTGAGCGTGGGCATTCCCTTCGCCATCATCCCTCTAATGCGTTACACCGCGAAGAAAGAGATCATGGGCGAATACGTTGATTCCACCGCAATCAAGGTAATCGGATTCATCATCACCGCGCTGATTGTCTGCCTGAACCTTGCTCTGCTCTACCTAACAGCAGCAGGTATCGAATAGGCCCTACACACAAAGGTGCTCCGCCACAGTTACTGTGGCGGAGCACCTTTTTACGTAAAATACGGGCGAGGCCCCGAGATCTTTACCAGAAAGCACGCATTGCAATACCGTCGGCAAAGGTGTCGAGCGCGCCCTCCGTGTCCTTCAAATAAAGGAGCGCATCCACTAGCGAAACTTCCATCACGTAGTAGCCGCCCTTGCCGTCCTCGACTAGGTCGATGCGGTTAAACAAGAACTGCTCGTCGCGTCCTAGGCGAGCCCTCACATGCGCGTGCAGCGCGGTACGGATCTCTTCGCCCCAATGCCACTCTCGTTCGGTACCGGTCTGGGACACAATCACCTCGTCATAGATCTCGTCGTCGCGAGTCTCGGCAGGATGCAGCATCGCCCTCTTCTTCACGGCGTGAGAAATGATCCCGTTGATGTAAACCAGAGACATTTCGCCATGCTCGTCTACCTCATCAATGTAGCGCTGCACCATCACGGTCTCGCCACTGGACAGAAGATCCATAGCCTGTGCAAGCGCCTTCTGCCTGTGCGAAACAGTATTGGCAGTGTAACGGCCCATGTCCCGACCGCCTGAGGAAACCGCCGGTTTGATCACGAAATCGCCGCTGGCAGGGAAACGAGAATGCACCTGGTGCTTAGTAAGCCCCATGCTGGGTTCAAGCCACGTAGTAGGAATTATGCGAAGCCCCAGCTTTTCCAGCTGCTGCAAGTAGTGCTTGTCCGAATTCCATTCCTGAATATCGGGGTGATTTAGCAACCTGGGTACGGAATGCGCCCACTGTAGATATTCCTTCCGCCTGCGCGGATAATCGCGTACCGAACGAGTAACCTGCGCAGCAGAATCCGACCAGTCCACCGACTTGTCGTCCCAGCACACTACATAAGGGTCCAAGCCGCGATCCGAGAGAGCATCAAGGAGCCCCTCGTCATCGCTTTGCAAGTTTGGAAATTCGGTACATGTCACCAAATTTAGCCGCGGTTTGCTCATTATTTCTATACCCCTTAACGCAGGCCCTGAGGGCGCTGTAAAGCTAGTTCGATTAGTTTGGTAATAAGGTCAGAGTAACTCATACCTGCCTCTTGCCATAGCAGCGGATACATAGAAAACGGCGTGAAACCGGGCATAGTGTTGATCTCGTTTACAGTGATCTGCCCTGTCTCAAGATCAGCGAAACAATCCACTCGGGCTAGTCCCTCGCACCCCATGGCATCAAAGGCCGCCACCGCAATGTCCTGAGCCTTCTTCATGAGCTCATCCGGCAGCGGCGCCGGGATGACCAGAGAAACAGCATCGTGATCGACGTACTTGGTCTTGTAGTCATAGAACTTCTGCTCGTTCTTGACCTCAATTTGCCCCAAAACCGATGCTTTCGGCTGTTCTCCGGCAGGAGCGCCCAACACCGCGCATTCCACTTCGATCCCCTTAGTCAACGCTTCGACGATGACACGCGGATCGTGCCTGCGTGCCTCCTCGATCGCTGCGGGAAGATCTTCTACGGCCGTAACCTTTGTGATCCCTAGCGATGAGCCAGCGCGAGCCGGCTTTACGTATACCGGCAGCCCTAAGGCCCCCAGCCGATAGAGGACTCCATCCTGATCACTGCGCCACTGATAGTCAGTTACCAGCTGCCAGCGGCCGGCCGGAATTCCCTGCTCGGTAAGGATAGTTTTGGTAGTCGGCTTGTCCATGCAAGCAGCAGAGGCGAGCACTCCACAGCCTACGTACGGCAGCCCCGCCATCTCGAGCATGCCCTGAATGGTGCCGTCTTCGCCATACGGTCCGTGCAGAAGAGGAAAAACCACATCGACATTTCCCAGATCTGCAGCTTCTACGATCTCGCCCTCTTCCAAAATGATTTCGAGGGCGCGCCCCTCGCCTGGAACGATGTCCATCCGCGACTTGTCTCCGGCGATAGTTGCCCCGCTGTCGCCCTCAAGCCGGTACAACGTCGGGTCGTCGGGCACATTTACCCACTTTCCCTCCGGAGTAATTCCGACCGTAAGGACGTCAAACTTAGAACGGTCGATGTTCTCGAGGACACCCGCTGCGGTAGAGCATGAGATTGAGTGCTCACCAGAGCGACCGCCAAATACAATCAGCACACGCGGTTTCATTTGGGAAGAGTTCACCGTTTTACGGTACCGCAGTTTTCCCCTTCTTCCCGTACAACTTGCCTTGCTAAACAAGTTTGATGTCTACACCGTCCATCTTGCGTGATCTACCCATCAGATATTCACCCATATCAGCTATGGAACCGCCTTCAAATACTACTTTCGCTACTGCTTCAGTGATAGGCATCTCTATTCCGCGAGCCCGCGCAATAGTGATCACCGCCTTTGCAGAACGGGCCCCTTCAACCACACCCGCCGAGACTTTGAAGGCTTGCTCCCGGGCCATTCCGGATCCCATGTTGAACCCAAAAGTAAAATTTCTAGACTTTGCTGACGAACAGGTAGCTACTAGATCTCCGACACCAGCCAGCCCGAGGAACGTTGCCTCATCTGCCCCCAGTGCTTTTCCAAAGCGAGCCATCTCTGCAAGCCCACGGGTGATCAGCATGGAGCGAGTATTTGTCTGATACCCCATTCCAGCAGCAGCCCCTACCGCCACCGCAATGACATTTTTGACTACTCCGCCGACTTCGGCGCCAATCACATCCGTCGAAAGATAAGGCCGAAACAGCGGCGTAGAAAAGAGCGGGCATACCTGCTGCGCCCGCGCCAAATCCGAACATGCTGCTACCGCGCCAGCCGGCTGCCCTTCTGCGATCTCGGCAGAAAGATTTGGTCCAGAGACCACCACGACCTGACTGCGATCAATCCGCAAAGCATCGGCTAACACGTCTGCCATAAAGAGGTTCGTTTCTGCTTCTAGCCCCTTAGACAAGGACACCACAGTAACGTCTTTTGGCAGTGCCAGTCTGCTAGCTACCTGACGTACCGCAGCCGATGGCAAAGCCATCACTAGGACGGATTGGCCTGTGAGCACCCGGTGCAAATCAGTGGAGGCAAAACAGCTTGAATCGAGTCCCTGAAAAGATCGGGAATTACGCGCCCAAACGCTGACTTTCGTACCCGCTTGCACCATCAGCGATGCAAATACTTTGCCCCAAGCGCCGGCCCCAATAATCGCAGCTTCTTTGCTTGTTCCCACGCCCGCCACGTTATCACCTGCCCGTTATTGCCTCAGCCACGCTAGTCAAAAGGCTTACGCAACCGCTGCCAAATAGACCGCTTCTTGTACGGACGCTTGGAACGAGATTTCTTAGTTGGTTCGAACGGCTGGGCCGGAGGTACTTCCCCGCGAATCTGAGCAACCCCCTGCGTTAGGGCTTTCATGATTCGTGCAGTCGCCTCTTTGACAGCCTCGTGATCTTCGACGCCTCGCTCGTACAGATCCTCTAGGTATACCGGTTCCATCGCCCTCATCGTGATCTTCGTCGGGGGATACAGCTTCCACTTCGACGACCGCTGCGGGAGCACTTCTAGGGCGCCCCACTGTGCGATAGGGATAACGGGAACATGCGTGCGCAGGGCGAGCCTTGCTGCCCCGGTTTTTCCCCTCATAGGCCAGAAATTCGGATCCTCGGTAAGTGTCCCCTCAGGGAAAATACCGACACATTCGCCAGCCAGCAAAGCCTTCTCAGCCCCTGCCAGGGCATCACCGGCCCTGTCGGAACCTCGGTATACGGGCACCTGCTTGCACTTCCGCATGATGGCTCCCAACACCGGAATGTCGAATAACTCAGCCTTTGCAAGCATCCTAGGCGGGATTCCGGCCTCACCTAGAAAATACATGAAAGTCAGCGCATCGAAATTAGTGGCATGGTTAGACACGGCAATGAAGCCACCTTCCGGCAGATGCTCTTGGCCAGCCCAATCCTTCTTAGTAATAGCCGCCACCGCAGTCTTGGCAACATTGAAACAGAATTTGTAGAAAGATCCGAACTCTCGCATGGGCCCTATTCTACAGGCGCTAGCACTTTCAATCTTTGCGACGCAGTGGCCACCTCAACGCTCCCTTGCCAAAGCGCATCGCCGTCGGCATACGCAACAATGGGGACCAACGGGGTAATTTTCGCCCACGCCAGCCGGGTCACCTCGTAGAATTCGTTTTCCTGTATCTTACCGGCGTTCGCCATGGAAACAGCCTGGAGGATCTTCCTTACGGACGGCGGCTTGCGGAACGTGACCAGTTCAAACATTCCATCGCCGAGGCTCCCCGAAGCAATCTTGATGCCACCGCCAATGACAGAAGTATTAGCGCAGGTAGCTAAATACGCGTGATGGCGATACCTCCGCCGCTGCCCAGTTTCATCGCGAAACTCAATTAGATACGGGAAGGGCTTGTATCGGAGCGCGGCTTGAAGAAGAGCCGACCGATACCCCAGTGCACCCGGAATTCTAGAAGCGTTAGCCGCGGCGTTAATCGCCGCATCTATACCTGTAGAAACCGCCCCTAAACAGTACTTAACTTGGCCACTTTGTCCTGTGACCCGCAGCATATCTACCTGCCGGGAACAGTATCCTTCAAACCCGGCAAACACTTCCCCCACATCCAAAGGCAGCCCCACCGAGCGGACAAAGTCGTTGCCGCTGCCCGCAGGAATAGGCAGCAATATCTTCTGCCATGCCGCAACCGTCGGGGCACAGGCAGCCACAAACCCGTCTCCGCCAATAGCTACAACCACGTCTATGTCCAGCGCGCAGGCATGCTCCACTACCTGGCTGACTTCCTTAGCCCACGAGACTTGCTGAGCCAGTAAGACGTTACCGCGCCTCGACATTTCTTTGACTACCTGCCGGAGGCATCTAGCAGAGTGGCCCCTACCCGAACGGGTAGAGGCCAAAACAGCAAAAGACAGACTCACTGCACCAGTTCCACGTCAGCGTCCAGAGCCTCCAACTTAGAGATGAAATGCTCGTAACCACGCGAAATCATATTGATACCCCGCACATTGGAAGTGCCCTCAGCTGCAAGAGCAGCAATCAGATGCGAAAAGCCACCGCGCAGATCAGGTATTTCAATATCGGCCCCGTGGAGCGGGGTGGGACCCGAGATTACCGCCGAATGGAAGAAGTTCCGCTGCCCAAAGCGACACTCCAGACCGCCTAGACATTCGCGGTAAACCTGGATTGTTGCGCCCATTTCACGCAATGCAGAAGTGAAACCAAAACGGTTCTCGTAGACCGTCTCGTGAACAATTGACAACCCCTCAGCCTGAGTAAGCGCAACGACAAGCGGCTGTTGCCAATCGGTCATGAAGCCCGGATGCACGTTCGTCTCTAGGGCAATCGACTTTAGCGCGCCGCCCGGATGGTAGAAGCGGATGCCGTCCTCGTCCACCTCGAAAGCGCCGCCTACCTTGCGGAACACGTTCAGGAACGTCGTCATGTCCCCCTGGTGAGCGCCCTCGACAAAGATGTCTCCCTTTGTAGCCAGAGCGGCAGACGCCCAGGAAGCGGTCTCGATGCGATCAGGCAAAGAAGTGTGACTGTATCCGGTAAGGCGCTTCACGCCCTCAATCCTGATGGCGCGGTCGGTATCTACCGAAATAATGGCGCCCATCTTCTGGAGGACGTTGATCAAGTCAATGATCTCGGGTTCAACGGCTGCACCGCGCAGCTCGGTGATACCTTCCGCACGTACAGCGGTGAGTAGCGTCTGCTCTGTGGCTCCAACCGAGGGGTAGGGCAGCTCAATTACCGTGCCTTTCAGCCCATTCGGAGCACGCAGATGGATACCCGCCTCCATCTTGTCGACGATCGCTCCGAAGCCGCGAAGAATATTCAGGTGAAAATCGATCGGCCTGCCACCAATGTTGCAACCACCTAAGTCTGGGATAAAGGCCTCCCCCAACCTGTGCAACAGCGGTCCACAAAACAGAATTGGAATTCTGGACGAGCCGGCGTGAGCATCAATGTCGGCCACGTGAGCAGAATCGACATTTGTGGGATCCATCTTGAGGACACCACCAGCCTGGTCATAGTCAATCTTGACCCCGTGCAACTGCAGCAGGCCACTGACCACGTCCACGTCGCGAATCAGGGGAACAGAACGGAGTACCGAGGGCCCATCGCCTAGTAGAGCCGCAACCATGGCTTTGGGAACAAAGTTCTTAGCGCCACGGACTCGGATACGCCCCTTGAGGGGTTTCCCGCCGTTGACACGCAAAATTCCACCCATACTTCCTCCAATTAGATGCGGCAAAGACTATACGAGTTTATTCTACGTTTGGTCTAGCTGCTTCCACCTTCGCTGATGGCAAATGTTTAGCGGGTAAGGTCACTGGTTTGAAGCCTGGACGGGCAGCTTCGAAGGCATCAATTTCGCCCACATGTGCAAGCGTGATCGAGATGTCGTCCATCCCTTCCATGATGCGCCAACACGTGTAATCATCCAGTTCAAAATGACAAGAATAGTCGCCGGCGCGCACTGACCTGTCAGTGAGGTCCACGCTGATTTCCATACCGGGATGCGCCTCCAGGCGCTGCCAGACCTCTTCCAGATCCGAGGGCGAAATCACTCCGGCTACCAGCCCCTGTTTTCCGGCATTACCGCGAAATATGTCTGCAAACTTTGGCGATAACACCACTCGAAAGCCGTAGTCTTTGAGCGCCCACACCGCATGTTCGCGCGAGGACCCGGTTCCAAAATCAGGCCCTGCTACCAGCACGCTGCCCTGGGCATAGGCGGGATTGTTCAAAACAAAGTCAGGCCGATTCCGCCAGGAAGCAAAAAGGCCATCAGCAAAACCAGTCTTCGTTACTCTCTTTAGGAAAACTGCGGGGATGATCTGATCGGTATCCACGTTGGAGCGCCGCAGGGGCACTCCGATTCCGGTGTGCTTTATCAGCTTTTCCATTTCCCTCTCCTTACAGGTCTGCTGGCGATGACAGGGTGCCGCGCACGGCAGTAGCGGCTGCTACCAGCGGGGACACTAGGTGAGTACGCCCACCCTTGCCCTGTCTTCCTTCGAAGTTGCGATTTGAGGTCGAGGCCGACCTTTCTCCTTCACGCAGTTTGTCCGGGTTCATGCCGAGACACATAGAGCACCCTGCGTTGCGCCATTCGGCCCCGAAATCTTTGAAGATCTTGTCCAGCCCCTCCGCTTCTGCCTGCAGTCGCACCCGAGCCGATCCGGGGACGACTAGCATGCGCACACCGCTAGCTTTGTGGCGCCCTCGCACAATTTCGGCGGCAGCCCGTAGATCTTCGATACGACCGTTGGTGCACGAACCAAGAAACACCGTGTCAATTTTTATGTCACGCAGCGCCGTGCCTGGGGTGAGTCCCATGTACTGCACCGCTCTGCGGGCGCTGGCACGGGTAGTTTCATCGCAGAATGTTTCTGGATCCGGCACATACCCACTCAGAGGAGCCCCTTGTCCAGGGTTAGTGCCCCAGGTGACGAAAGGTTCCATTTCTTCCCCTTCCAGGACTATCTCGGCGTCGAAAATGGCATCCGGATCAGAGTGCAGCCCCCTCCAGTACTCAACGGCCTCATCCCACTGTTTACCTTCCGGAGCATGCGGACGTCCCTTCAGATACTCGAAGGTAACCTCGTCTGGCGCGATCATGCCGGCACGAGCGCCCGCTTCAATAGACATGTTGCAAACTGTCATGCGCCCTTCCATGGACAGCTCTTCGATCGCGCTCCCCCGATATTCGATGACGTAACCGGCTCCGCCACCGGTACCGATCTTGGCAATGACTGCCAAGATGATGTCTTTTGCTCCGGTCCCAGCCGGGAGGTGGCCATTAATTGTTACGGCCATTGTCTTGAACGGTTGCATTGGCAGCGTCTGCGTAGCCAGGACATGTTCCACTTGCGAGGTACCGATGCCAAACGCCAAGGCTCCAAACGCACCGTGAGTTGAGGTGTGCGAATCGCCGCAGACTACCGTCATGCCCGGTTGAGTAAGTCCTAATTGGGGCCCAACCACGTGGACGATTCCTTGGTCAGCATCTCCTAACTGGTGCAGCCTAATGCCAAATTCCTCGGCGTTATCGCGCAGTGTCTGCAGCTGCAGCCGCGAAGTCGGATCCGAAATGGGTAGGTCTATGTTCAGCGTCGGAGTGTTGTGGTCCTCCGTGGCAATCGTGAGATCTGGGCGGCGCACCGTTCTGCCAGCTTGCCTCAAACCGTCAAATGCTTGCGGCGAAGTCACTTCGTGGCACAGGTGCAGATCAATGTAAAGGAGGTCGGGGGCCCCATTTTCGCCATGGTAAACCACGTGGTCTTGCCAAACTTTTTCTGCCAAGGTTTTACCCATTTGCCTCACTCCTTTGCTGATTTCCGGTCCTTCACCAGGGGATTTCTGACCACGATACTTGCAATCTTGCTCACTGAGATGGCAATATCAGTCTATGGACAAAGCGAAAAATACCAGCGGCGTCGGTGTACTCGACAAAGCCGCGCTGGTACTTAGTGCCCTTGAATCAGGACCGGCTACCCTTGCCCAGTTGGTGTCGGCAACACATCTAGCTCGCCCCACAGCGCACAGACTCGCAGTGGCATTGGAATATCACCGCTTCGTGGCACGCGATATCCAAGGGCGATTCATCTTGGGACCCCGATTAGCAGAACTCTCCTCAGCCGCTGGCGAGGACAGACTCCTGGCGTCGGCAGCTCCCATTCTTAATGCTCTGCGCGATCACACTAAGGAATCCGCCCAGCTTTACCGCAGGCAGGGCGACCAACGAATTTGCGTTGCAGCCGCAGAACGCCCGGTAGGCCTGCGCGACTCCATCCCGGCAGGAGCTACTTTGTCCATGAAAGCCGGCTCAGCGGCTCAGATACTTTTGGCATGGGAAGAGCCAGACAGGCTGCACCGAGGACTTCACGGGGCATCTTTCACTGCGACCCAGCTGAGTCAAGTACGCAGGCGCGGCTGGGCACAATCAGTCGGCGAACGCGAAGCGGGAGTAGCTTCGGTCTCAGCTCCTGTCCGGGGCCCTTCGGGAAGGGTAATTGCAGCGGTCTCCATTTCGGGACCAATCGAGAGAATGGGACGCCAGCCAGGACGGATGCACGGCCCCGCCCTCGTCGCTGCCGGAAATAGGCTTTCAGAGTTCTTGCGCCGCGCCGAGGAACTGCACTCCCAGCATATGCGCGAGTCGTCGGGGCGATAGATCGCAGGCAGGCGGGGGCGGATCTAGGTAAAGTGGGCTTTATGCGTCGCACCCTACTTGTAACTAACGATTTCCCGCCTCGTCTTGGGGGCATCCAGACCTTCTTGCAGAACTACGCTAGTCGACTTCCTGCTGAAGACCTGGTGGTTTACGCGTCCTCATACAAGCGCAACGACCGCGGCGGCGAGTGCGCCAGCTACGACGCCACGGTTGGGTGGAAGACCTACAGGGATAAGACCAGCATGCTGCTACCAACGCCGCGGGTAGCACGGAAGATGGCCAAAATAATTCGCGACGAGGCCATTTCTACTGTCTGGTTCGGTGCCGCTGCGCCTTTGGGGCTGCTTGCGCAAACCGCGAAGGCCGCCGGCGCTAGCAACGTTGTTGTGACCACCCACGGCCACGAAATCGGATGGACACTAATTCCTGGTGCCCGCCAGCTGGTGAAGAAGATATTTGCTGACACTGATGCAGTTACATATATCTCTGACTACACCCTGCACAATCTGAAGCCGGCTATCGGCAACACTCCTGTAGTGCATCTTCCCGGGGGGATTGATACAGCAGAGTTCCGCCCTAACCCACAGGCGAGGGCCCAGCTGCGCCAACGGTATCAGCTCGGTGATAGGCCAGTAATTCTGTGTCTTTCGCGGCTTGTCCCCCGCAAGGGCCAAGACATGTTAATCAGGGCTATGGAGGGCATTACCAAACGTCACCCCGAGGCGCACCTGGTTATCACAGGATCTGGCCCTTACGAAAACCACCTGAAGGCAATGGCGAAGGCCTCGCCCGCTAGCGCTAACATCACGTTCACGGGAGCCATTCCTGCCGCCGAGTTAGCCGCCCATCACGCGATGGCAGATATCTTTGCTATGCCCGCTCGCACGCGGTGGGGAGGACTAGATGTGGAAGGTCTGGGCATCGTCTACCTAGAAGCCGGCGCCGCAGCTGTGCCTGTGATAGCCGGAGACAGCGGTGGCGCTCCAGAAACCGTGCTGCATGGACAGACTGGTTACGTAGTAAAAGGCACCGCAGTGGTAGATCTAGCAATGCGTATATGCCAGTTACTCGAGAACGACGACGCCCGTCGCCAGATGGGATGGAAAGGTCGCGAGTATGCCGAGAATTGGGCTTGGCCGCAACTGGTAAGCCGACTAACCGATGCGTTAGACGGCAATTTCTAAAAGATCAGCTCACCGGCCAGAGTAGCCACTGCCACTGCCGAAAGCAGCCCTGCAAATAGCAAGGTAAGGGTGGCCGGACGGACTTTTTGAGACAGTGGCCCGCCCACCAGTCCGCCTAGGGCGGAGGACACCGTGAATGCCACTACGACAGCCCAATCGACGCTCACCCCGGTGACCAACCGCGGGATTAGTCCCCCAAGGGAAGCGATCACCATGATGAGCAGCGATGTCCCAGAAGCCTTATGGATGGGGTAACCCAAACCCAGCATGAGCGCCGGTACTATTGCGAATCCGCCTCCAACGCCAAAGAAGCCTGTCAAGAGTCCAACTAAGCTGCCCAGTCCCACTACTGCTACGTAAGGATTAAGTCGGGGGGCAGCCGGGCTCCTCTGAGCTTGCTCGCCCTCAGATTTTGCCCTGCGGAACATTACCGCAGCAACAATGAAGAGCAAGATTGCAAAGGCAATCATCAGTGCTTTTGCTGGTACTAAGGCGTTGGCGTAGGTGCCAACAAAAGTTCCTGCCAAAGAGCAGCATCCGAAGATTAGTCCGCCCTTGTAGTTCACCTGCTTTTTCCGGGCTCGAAATACGAGTGATACTCCAGCCGTCACCCCTACAATGACCAGGGATTCAGCAGTTGCCGCATGCGGAGGTTGCGCCAGCAAATAGACCAGCACCGGCACCGAAAGGATGCCCCCACCCGCGCCTAGGGCTCCCACGACTATCCCTACAAGAAAACCGATCAGTAGGGCTAGCACAGACAACCTCCAGGATAGGGACCGCAAGAATCATATCGTTGCATCCGCGCCGCCGCAGCCGATCCGGGATAACGCATCGCAGTCACTGCAAAGAAAGGGCGCAGCCCCCATGAGCTGCGCCCTCCCTACTAACTAATCAGCGTCTGGATGCCGGTGCCTACCCCAGAAACCGTCCTCACTGAACAGCTTCTGCACAATCTGGTCGGTAAGCCCCAGATCAGCAATGACGTCTAGTACCGTGTATCGCGGCCTGATGTTCTGTGCCTTGTAGTGGGTTTCGACGAACCGGTCCCAGTCGATCTTGATCATCTCTGGGTGGTACGGCGCTCCCGCCTTCTTCAGCATCTGCCACACCTTGGAGGGCGAATACAACTGTTCCTTCGCCTTCTTAGATACCTCTGGCCAAACTTCCTTGATCTTTATTACGCGCTCGCGCAATTCATCGCCTTCCAGATGCTTTGCAAGCGTGTGCTTCACGGCGTCCTCAACGATGCGGTCTGTGTGCATCGAACGAACACGCTCTTCTACCTGCTCCGCGCTCGGAGCGTTCTGGACGATTTCGTCAACATCAAGATTTTCGATGTCAACATTCAGCAATTCTTCCCAGATAGCGCAGGAAGCAACGGTGCCGATGCCCACCTTCATGCCGTGAGATAGTGGCGGATCCCAGTCGGTTCCGTGTCCTTCCATCTCCCATACGTGCGAGAACTGGTGGCCCGCTCCAGATGCTGGCCGAGAAGACTGCGCCGCTTGCATCGCCAGACCGGAAATGATGTTGGCCTCTGCTAGCTTGGCAATCGATTCCAGCTCCCCCTGGGCAACCGCCTCAGGGTCTGCCAGAGCATCGCGCAAAGTCGACTGCGCTAGCGACCACACGTATTCGTCAATTGGTTCGATACCTAGGGCGTCGGCAACAATCCAGTCCGCTCCAGCGGGAATCTTCTCTATTAGATCGCCGTATCCAGTAGCAATAAGACGTTTCGGCGAATCCGCCATGGTCTGCAGATCGGCTACGAGTGCGGCCGGAGCTGGGCATGAGTGCGTCGACTTGAATCCATCCTTGGCAATGGAAGCGCCAAAGGCGGCATATCCGTCTACAGACGGCGCCGTGCAGACGTTCATGTACTCGCGCTTCAGTTCTCCGGAGGAGAGCTTTGCCAGGTCGTTCAACGTGCCGGAGGCGATGGAACAAACTACCGTCTCCTCGCCCAGAGGTCGAATAATCTCGCGTAGCTTTTCGACGTTTTCATAGCCTGCGTACAGAGTCGGCTTGCCGGGGAAGATATACGGCTCTGCCGCAAAGGGCACCCCTGCTTCACGAAGGGATTGCACCACCTGGTCACCACAGGCGCCGTAGGTATTCTGGTCAGCAACAACGAACACTTTCTTGCCCGGGAAATTCTTGGCAAATAGCTCGCCGGTCTTTTGGTTTACGTCTTCTCCGAAGGCGATATCCCTAGTCTCAGTTGCCGTCTTAAGGGCGGTCTCTATTAGTTCTGACACCATCTCTCCTAACTGATGTGGTCAACAGTCTTGTGGGTTAGTTCTGCCATTTGCGGCCATGCGTCCATGTACTGCTGCAAGTAGAACTGGTACTGCTCGTGCTTGTCTTTGTTCGGTTCAATGACTTCGGCCTCGTGAACCATGTTGCGTGCTGCGTCCGGCAATGACTGATACAGTCCGGCGCCAACCGCGGCAAGCATGCACGAACCGAGCACCACCGCATCGCCTACCTGTGTCAGAGTTGCGGGAATACCGGTCACGTCGGCATACATTTGCATCCACACCTTGGATTTGGTTGCCCCACCGCAATAAACGAGCTTGTCGGGCTTGAATCCGCCCTCTTCCATAACCTTTAGGTTGTGCGCGGTATCGTAAGCCACCGACTCCAAGATCGCGTGGTACAGGTGCTCCGGCGTGTGAGACAGCGAAAGCCCCCAGATCATGCCACGAGCGCGTGAGTCTGTGTACGGGGTGCGGTTGCCCTGGAAGTACTCATTGACGATAACTCCGTCTGATCCTGGCGGAATATCGGCGCAAGCTCGGTCCAGTACCTCATACGCGTTGAGACCAATTCTCTCCGTAGCATTTACGACGTCGCGAGCAAAGCCGTCCTTGAACCACTTCAGTACCGAGCCGGAAGATACCGAAGAGCCTTCCACTGTGTACTGCCCTTCGACGACGGCATCGGTGTAGGCGCCCATGAATCCCTTGCCATAGAGTGGTTTTGCGCTCTGCCCCGTCATTACCTGAGAGGAACCGGTAATAATGGCAAGCGAACCGGGTTCTACTGCGCCCAATCCGATCTGCCCATGCCAGGCATCGCCACCACCCTGTACCACGGGAATTCCCGGGGTAAGTCCAAGGTCAGACGCTGCAGATACCGACAGTCCCCCGATTGGATCGCCGAGGGCGGCAACGCGCTCTGGTAATTTCTCAAAAACGTCGCCTACCCCTAGCTTTTCGTAAAAGTCGACAGGCCAGCCGCCCTTGTCGGAGTTGTAGTACGAACGGATGGAGGCGGTGTTTTGGTTTACCGTCCATTCTCCGGTAAGTCTGAAGGTCAGCCAGTCCGGCGCATCAACTAGCCGGTAGGCACTGTTGTAATTGTCCGGCTCGTTTTCTTTGAGCCAGGCGGCTTTGAATGGATACCATTCTGCGGTTGCTGGCATAGTGCCACCGCCGTTATAAAGCTTTGCCCAATGGTCTATCTCGTCTGCACGGGCTGCCTGCTTTGTTGCCCGCACGTCCATCCACATGATCGCATCGCGCAACGCGTTGCCATCTTTGTCCATGGCTACGACTGTCATGGTGGTGGCGTCATAGGAGATGCCGGCAATATGCCGTGCGGGAATACCTGTCTTGTCGAAGACCCTGTGCACGGATGCTTGGAGAGCCTCCCACCAGTCGGTGGGCGATTGCTCTGCCCTGCCCGGAGAGGGGAAATTAGTCTTGTACGGAGTGCCTGCGAACCCTAGCGGGTTACCACGCAAATCAAATATTGCGGCACGGCACGATTCAGTGCCGAAATCAATTCCCAATAGGTATGGGCCTTCATAACCCGGAGCAACCACGTTGTTACCTTCCTTAGCTACTTTTGTTATTTCCAGTTGTCTTCAGTCCAGCCCAGATCATCCCACGTAGTCTGGGGAATTAGCCGGTCTGCGCGATCAATCAGGAATGTCGGCTGATCTTTCTTGTCGAGGGCGAGCGCTTCTTGCCAGGTAGAGTCCCCGGTTAAAGGCATGGCAGAGACCATGCCCGTGCGCACTGCCATCTGGATGTCAGTTCCTAGCCGGTCGCCTACCATGATGCAGTGTTTGGGATCTACGTCTAATCCCGCAATGGCCTCTACTAGCATCTCTGGGTTTGGCTTGCCGATCACCATCTCGCATTTTGTTTGGGTGCAAGCTTCGATTGCCGCAATGATCGCGGCGCAATCTGGTTCCCCCCGGCCACCTGGGAATGGGCAGTAACGGTCAGGGTTAGTGGCGATTAGTTTCGCTCGCTTATGGAACCAGATTGCGTCAAATGCGATTTGCAGTTTCCGATATTCGAATGTGCGGTCATAGGAGGCTATGACGAAGTCAATCTCGGCTGGATCCTCACTAATCTTGATCCCGGCCTTTTTGAAAGCCTTGATCAATGGTTCTTCAGCTATTGGGAACACCACCGCATCAGGGTGATGGTTCTTCAGCCACTTGGTCATAGTCACTACGGTGTTGGCTATATCTGAGATATCTGTAGGTAGTCCAAGCCGCTCAAGCTTTTCCACGTACTGGTGAGGATCCTTGGTGGGATTGTTTGACAAAAAGCGAACCGGAATATTCCTCCGGCGCAGTTCATTAATCATGCGCTCTACACCTGGAAGTAACTCATCACCAAGGTAGATTGTGCCGTCCATATCGAAGATGTAGGCATCGTAGAACTCCGTCGGGAAGGAAAGGGGTGCGCCCTCGTGCTCGCTCATGTGTCTCCTGTTCGAATATTCGGGTAGTACGCTCGTCAGCTATGCAAGTAACGAGCTCAGGCCAAGAACCAGGGTGGTGCAAGGCCAAATAGCAGCTGCTGGGGGGTCAATGTGCGTGTCGCCAGCGTCGTAAGAGAGCCGAGCCATTACCTCAGCAACAAATGCGGCGAGTACACCGAAGACGACACCTACCAGCAGGCAAATGAATGGGTTGTATCCGACCACGGGCAGGAACTTCACTGCTGCAAGAGCCCCGACGATCGTCATGTGGTGAGTTACCGGCATCTTGATCCCCATGGCTACGAGGAAAATGCATAGCGCCGAGATTGCGAAGGGAAGCCCTTGCGCATTAGCCATGATCACGTCTATTACTTCCGGCTTGGCATCGTAAACGTAGTGAATCATTGCCAGTACCGCACCGGCTCCGAGTAGACCGGAGAAGGCTCCGAGCGGTAGGTATTGGCTGGGCTTTTCCTGCCATTCCAGCCAGCGGCGATTCTCGCCTAGGTTCGATACCCATTCAAATGGAGACTTCTTGGAAAATAGGAGCCGCGCCAAAATACCCGAGCAGAAGACGGTGAAAGCAACCGAGTCAGTGTGAGTACCGAACCACGGGATCATTGCAACCAGCTTCTGGAAGATGTAACCGCCCAAACCGAACGCAGCACCGACCAGCAGCACGTCCGTCCTGCCGAGTCCTGCGAGTGGCTGGTTTACGTCCTTGCCGTATCCGGTCTTATCTAGTAGCCCCTTC
This sequence comes from Winkia sp. C0117E2, assembly GCF_056590455.1. Classification (NCBI taxonomy): domain Bacteria; kingdom Bacillati; phylum Actinomycetota; class Actinomycetes; order Actinomycetales; family Actinomycetaceae; genus Winkia; species Winkia sp. C0117E2. Next base: position 490,838 of record NZ_JBWPWD010000001.1, read on the forward strand.
TTCGAGGCGTAGGCAGAGGCAGCCACACCTCCGGCAAACGCTACGTGTGGGCCGAAGAGCGGCCCGAATGCCATGTATTCGAAGCCAATGGCAGAACCAGTCGCAAGAGCAATGGGGAAAGCGAAAAAGATCAACACTCCGGTGAATCCGAAAGCGTTGTTACCTCCGATTGCGGCTCCGAAAAAACCGCCGGCGATTGCTGCAATTGCACCAAAAATGGTTATATTTTCTACAAATTGTGCAGCTAAGTCTGGAGTCATTTGGTTACCTAACTTAGGGGCCCGTCCTCGTTGGCGGACCGATCGAGATTTATTGTGTGCGCCTTATTTCAGCTGGCATGCTGAGGCATCAGCATCGATGCCTCAGCATGCCAAGCTAGCGCTATTCGATATTAGCGTGTTTCAGGTGCCGTTTTAACATCCTGCAACAGTATCTTCGCCTGCATCTTTCTGATTGTCGTACTCGTCAATTGCAGCGACCTTCGGGGCAGAGTGCGAGGACGGATCGAATTCGTATCCCAACCATTCCTTGGCTAGCCTGCGAGCGAGCTCTAGACCAATTACTCGTTCGCCAAACGTCAGCACCTGGGCGTTGTTGGACATGATTAGCCGCTCTACCGAGAACGAATCATGAGCAACGGAAGCACGAATGCCGCGAACCTTATTTGCAGCCATCGCAACCCCCATACCGGTACCACACACGAATAGGCCACGATCTGCCTTGCCCGCGGCGATTAGGCGCGCCCCTTTTACCGCGACGTGAGGGTAATCTACGTCCTCGTCGCCGTTTACACCTACGTCGATTACTTCGTCTACTCGATCGTCTGCTTCCAGATCCTTCTTTAGTACGTCCTTGTAGTCCACTCCGGCGCTATCGGCAGCGACAACGATGCGTAGTCCCATTGAATCCTCCTTTGGATGTGGCGATAAGCACTACAACGGAACTGTATCAAATCCCCTGAGAAAAACACCAGATTTAGTGTGATTTTTTGAAAAGGGACTTCACCAGGCACATCAAGGGACGGGACTAACGTTCCGCCACTACCACTTTCGCCCCATTTTCCCGGAGCTGCGCGACCTTCTGAGCGGGAGCGTCAGCATCCACTACCACAGTGTCTACTTCACTTATGGAGCCAAATCTATGTAGGGCCCGCCGAGCAAACTTGGAGTGATCCAGCAAAAGTATCGTTTTTGCCGCGGCCTGCATCATCTTCGCCTTCACGGCCGCTACGTCCGCATAGGGGTGGAACAGTTGGTCTCCGCGAATACCAGAGGCCGAAATTAGACATAGATCCGCATCTACCTTTTCAAGGGCGGAGATGGTATGCGGCCCTAACGTAGCCTCTGCCCAGCTCTGATATTCGCCACCAAGGAAGAACAGGGAGTTCTTCGGACGCTCACGCAGCTCCTGAGCCACCAGCAGGGAGTTAGTGACCACAGACAGGCCACTTGTTTGTTCGAGCTGCCTAATAGCCCAAATAGCCGAGGTGGAATCGTCAATAATCACCGAGGCTGAAGCCGGGATGAGCGCGGCTGCAGCCTTACCCATCTGCTTCTTCTCTTCTACCCCCTGTGCCATGCGGTATTGCGCGGTGGCTTCGTGCAAGCCGGAAGCCGTAGCCCTTATCCGGCCATGTTCGCGGTGGACAATCCCCGCTTTCTCTAGCACTGATATGTCACGGTAGATAGTCATCACTGACACCCCGCAAGTATCGGCCAGCTCCTCAACCGATATATCTCCGTGCATAATCACATAGTTGGCGATCGTGTCACGCCGCGAAGACAAGTCCGGGGAAATGTTAGCCATATACTCCTCCGTGAAAAACAAATACTCCGCATAGGAGTTTACTAGTAATGGCGAAAAGAAAACCTACCCGCCCTGTCCGACGGCATAAAAAATGCTCACCGCGTGGTGAGCATTATTGGTACCCCCGACGGGATTTGAACCCGTGTTACCGCCGTGAGAGGGCGGTGTCCTAGGCCGCTAGACGACGGGGGCCTAAGACGACCACTAAGTGGTCGCTTCGCTGGGGTACCAGGACTCGAACCTAGAACGGATGAACCAGAATCACCTGTGTTGCCAATTACACCATACCCCAATACGGTGTTTCCAACGGTTTCCCGCGGCACTCCCAAAACTTTACACAACAGACCCAAGAAATCCAAACCAAAACAGTGTGCAGCTAATCACGAATTTATTTCCGCAGGTAAACAGCAGTTATCAGGGGTATTTTGCGGTAACGGCAATTTTTTCTTCGCTCCGCTAGTGCCAGCCGCCACCTTTCCACTATGTTGGATGTGGCCATTACTACAACAAGGAGACCACTGTGGGAGTAGAAAACACTGAACTAGAAGATTCGGTTACCCAGCTGAACAAGCTACAGGAAAAGCTTCGCTCCATCGCGAAGGACGCTCCTACCGGAGACGACCAAGTCGATCCTCTGACAGAAGTATTGGGAGGCGGGGATGAACACGTCTCTAAGCCAGCTGACTTTTCCGATGTAGACGAGCAGGACGACTGGCCAACAGACAACTAGACCAGCAGATAACTAAGAAAAAGAGGCGCTCCAAAGGGAGCGCCTCTTTTTCTACTTCACGATTATTACGTGCAAAGTACGCGGACCGTGGACTCCATCCACTCTAACGAGCTCAATGTCAGAGGTAGCAGATGGACCAGCGATCCAAGTTATTGGACGCTGGGGATGCTCCCCCAACAGGTCTACTGCTTGAGGTACCGTCGGAAACACATTCTTCGCTGCAACCAATACTACGTGCTTGTCTGGCACTAGGGTGATTGCGCGCCTTCCCTGGTCTTTGTCCCCATCGAGCAAAATGGTTCCGGTATGGGAAACAGCGCAACGCGAGGATGTAAGTACCGCAGCGACGTTACTAAGTTCCCTGTGGCTCAGCTGCGCGCCCGGCTTGTCTACCTTTACCTCGCCGCTAACCGCCGATAGCCAAGACGAATCTAGTCCCTCGGGAACAACCACTGTGGCATCGCCCTCTAGGGCCTTTCCAATTGCGGCAGAAACCTCGTCCTCGGTAACTACATCGACGATCGCATTGTAGTCTTCCAAAGCTTCGACGAAGGTTTCAATTACCGGCTGCGAGCCGGGCTCGTCTTCACCGGTACGCCGGTAGTCTCTGGGCACCTCGATCGGCTGGATCTGGCTAGTCTGCAGCGCTGCGCGGATGCGGCGCATGATCTCGGCTTTTGCAGCCTTATCTTTCTCTACGCGATTCACTGCTACTCCTCACCTTCCTGGGTTTCTTTCCACCAGCCTCTAAATGTCTGCTTAGGCGGTGCGGGCACATCGTGGATACGCGTCCACGAGGCTGCTACCGGAAGCGGGACGGCCCCAATTTTGCCGGATTTACCGCCAAGGAAACGTCCCATGGTAGCCAACTTGCCAGCCATCTCCATGTTCTTTCCAGAGGACATCACCTTCGACATAGCTTTCATCGACAGGTCCCAGCCATTCGGGATGGACTTCCGGTGCGCATCCTGATATTTCCGCCTATTTTCGACAATGATGCCAGGCAGATCAATGTGTACCGGACATGCTTCTGCGCAGGCGTTACATAGCGAACAGGCGAAGGGCAGGGTCGAATCGGGATCCGAGTGGTTGAATGCACTCTTGAGCTGCGGAGTGAGACAGATACCAATTGGGCCCGGATAGACCGAGTTGTAGGCGTGACCGCCAACCTGTTCGTACACGGGACAAATATTTAGACAGGCACCGCAGCGGATGCAGGACAGTGCTTCGTGAGCGACCTCGTCGGCTAGCACCTTGGTACGGCCGTTGTCCATAAGGATGACGTGCACTTCCTGCGGACCATCGTCGGGGCTGACCCCGGTCCACATTGAGGTGTAGGGGTTCATGCGCTCCCCAGTGGCCGACCTGGGAAGTAGCTGGCTAAATATTTCAGCATCTTGGAACGTAGGCACGATCTTTTCGATGCCTACGATCGAAATCAGAGTGTCGGGAAGGGTAAGGCACATCCTGCCGTTACCTTCGGATTCATAGACCGACAAGGTTCCCGTCTCGGCAATTGCCATGTTCGATCCGGACACGGCAAGGGTGGAAGAGAGGAATTTTTCGCGCAGGTGGGCGCGAGCGGCCATGGTAAGTTCGCGAGGCTCGGTAGAAATATCGGCCGGGATATTGTCCATCTTCTCTTTGAAGATTTCGCGCACTTCCGAACGGTTCCTGTGCAACGCAGGAACCACCACGTGGGAAGGCATATCTTCGCCTAGCTGAACGATCATTTCAGCGAGGTCGGTCTCCCATGCGGTAATGCCATTGGCTTCCAGGTATTCATTCAGGTTGATCTCTTGAGTGGCCATGGACTTGACCTTGACTATGTCGTCAAGTCCCTTCTGCTCAATGAGTTCCTTTACGATTTCACATGCTTCTTTGCCATCGCGGGCCCAGTGCACGATTCCGCCCCGGGCGGTGAAATTCTTTTCGAATTCCTCGAGCAGCTCCGGCAAATTCTCCTGCGTGTTCTGCTTTACTGCAGAAGCCGCTAGACGTAGTTGTTCCCAGTCAGGCATCTCGTCAACGCGAGTCTGCCGCTTGTTGCGGATAGCAGTAGTCGCGTGCCGAATATTGCGACGCAGCTGAGAGTTAGCAAGCTGCTTCTTCGCAGAATCCTCGAAGTAGTTTCCCCACCGAAGCGCATCTTCTGGGATCTCTGCACCCGGGCTCCAGTTGTGTTGGGGCTTGGCTTCTTCTTGCTTCTTCTTTTTCAGCATCTCTTGTAGCATTACGCACCAACCTTATTGGTAGTCGAGGGCGGGGTCCACGGGTCGTCAGCGGTTGGGGCTAGCACTTCAGCTAGGTGCATCACGCGCAGTCCCGACTGGTTGCGCGAGAGACCACCGCCAATATGCATCAGACAGGAGTAGTCACCGGCTACGAGCACCTCTGCTCCAGTAGCCATTGCGTTTGCCATCTTCTTCGAGAGCATCGCTGCCGAGACGTCGGGATTCTTGAGCGAGAAGGTACCACCGAAACCGCAGCAAGATTTTTCGTCTGGCAGACGAACGAATTCAAGGCCTTCTACATTTTGCAGAAGCTTGTAAGGTTTATCCCCCACCTTCGCAATGCGCAGGGAGTGGCAAGTCGGGTGGTAGGTAACCTTGTGCGGGAAGTAGGCACCCACGTCCTCGAGTCCTAGAACGTCTACTAACAGTTCAGACAGTTCGTAGGTGTGCGACGCAATCTGCTGCGCCTTCTTAGCGAGGGCGGAATCGTCTAGCGAGGACGCAACCGTCTGCTGTTGGTGCCTAAGAGAACCCGTGCAGGACCCCGACGGAACCACGATTGCATCCCATTCCCCGTCCAGGACGGGCTGGAAGGTCTTTACGTGGTTTCTGATTAGAGGCATCGCTTCGTTGTAGTAGCCAGTATTGATATGCATCTGGCCGCAGCACCCCTGTGACTCGGGGAAAATGACCTCGTGCCCTAGACGCTGAAGCAAATGCACTGTGGCCTGCGATGCTTGCGGAAACATAACATCCGAAATGCACGTGGCAAATAGTGCTATTTTCACCAGTTTTCCTTTCTTTACTGTGCTAGCCCAACAACGAGCTAAAACCTACGAGTAGCGCCAGGGCTACCAGCAGTACGAGTGAGATCGGCAGCGCTTTGCGGAGGAGCTGCGGCTCGGAGTTGGGCTGCCCCACAGCTCCGGCTGCGATAGTCAAGTTCTGCGGCGAGATGATCTTGCCGAGTCCGCCACCCACAGTGTTGGCACCGAGCAACAATGACGGATCTGCGCCAACAGAGTGCGCCGCGGTTGACTGCAGGTCTGCGAACAGGGCGTTGGCAGAAGTAGCCGAACCGGTCACGGCAGTGCCCAGCCAACCAAGGACCGGCGAGATGAACGCGAACGCCGCACCTGTACCCGCCATCCACGCACCGATAACCGCTGTCTGGCCAGAGAAGTTCATCACATAGGCCAAAGCCATTACCGTGGCGATGGTCAGGATCGAGATCCGCAACGAATAGATCGTCTTGAAGAGCGTGGCAATTCCCTGTTTGAAGGTAAGCGGGAAAGCGCCCTCCGAAGAGGTGGCACTGTAGACCGCCGCTACTACTAAAGCGGTGATCGCGATTAGGGTGCCAGGAGAGGATAGCCACTGCAGGTTGAACGTAGTTCCTGCGAGCGGTTCTCCGGCCTTGTTGACCAGGTTTCCATCTAGCCCGGGCCACCCGAATTTGATATCCGTGGAAGCAAGTAGACCTGGGATGTCAACACCGACCGTCCACAGCTTAGCCACGGCAAAGACCAGTACGACCAACCAGTACGGCATTAGAGCCAGTGCTGCCCTAGAAGCGGTCAGCTCGGACGTCCCCTCAGTACATTCCTCTTCCGGGGTATGCGGATGCCACACCTGCATAAGTGCAGTAACTGCGCCAAAGCCAAGCAGTGAAGCAAGCACAGAAGTGAGCTCATAAGAGAAGAATCCAGCGCACCAGAAGTGTCCCAGCGCAGTGACCGCTCCAGCTACGAGCGCCGCTGGCCACAGCTGCTTCAGACCGCGTATCCCGTCTAGCATAAACAGCAGCAGGACCGGGATGAAGCACGCAATTATTGGAGTGAGGTGACTCATCTGGCTGGCTACCTCAGTAGCCTTTACTCCCCCCAGTCGCCCGGCGGTAGTCACCGGAATTGCCATAGCGCCGTAGCCAACACTGATCGCGTTACCAGCAATGGTGACAAGAGCCGCCTTAATCGGCTTAATTCCAATTGCCACTAGCATCGCAGCAACAATTGCCACGGGGGCGCCAAAACCAGCCAGCCCTTCTAGCAGCCCGCAGAAACTAAACGAAATGATAAGTGCTTGGACACGGCGATCGCCACGTCCGACAAGGTTGAAGGTCGCACGTACGTCGTCTCCGCGACCCGATTCCACGGTCAGGTTGTACAGCCAGACCGCGGCAATAATAATGTACAAAATTGGCATGAATCCAAAGGCCAACCCCTGGCTAGCAGATAGCAGAGCAAGGGAAAGCGGCATCTTGAAACTCAGCCAAGCTACCAGTAGTGAAGCCACCAAGGAAATAAGTGCGCACCAATGCGTCTTGACCTTGAAAGCTCCTAGGAGGATGAAAAATACCGCCAAGGGAATGAGTCCCACTATTGCAGATAGGAAGAGTGAACCAATAACCGGGGCGTCCGGGGCGGTATACGTTGCAGTCGCTACCAAATTAGAACCATCCTGTTGCATGGCCGTTAGGCCGTAAGTCTTACACTGCAAGCTACCCCAACCGCGCTTCACCTCATCATTTACCCCTGTTTGCCCAGGTAGAAGGATTATGCGGTAGAAGGTGGGGAAACATTAAAAGGACTTAAGTGTTACGAAAAACCAGAACCCCCCGCGCACCTACGAACTGCGTTATTTATGCCGATTTGCCCCCTCTTGGGCACATTCAGAAAAGCTGGTAAGGGAATTTGGGCCCAAAAAGCTGGGGAGCAGGCGATGCCTGCTCCCCAGCTATTTGTTTATCGGCTATTTCTGCAACATCTGTGCAGCAGCATTCAGCCGCTTCAGTGTCTCTTCACGGCCCAAGATAACCATCGAATTGAAAACAGGGATCGAAGCATTGGTCCCGGTCATTGCCACGAATAGTGGCCCAAACGCAACCCTAGGCTTCAATTCCAGGCCCTCGATTATGGACTCTGTTAGAGCTTCATGAATACCATCCACCGTGTACTGGCTTTCAGGCAGGGCCTCAACAGTCTTAGCTGCCTGGGCAAGAACCTGCGGAGCAGAGTCCTTCAGTTTTCGAACTGCCTTCTCGTTATACGTGAGTTCCTCGCCATCAATGAAGAGGAACCGCAGTAGATCGACAGCCTCGCCCAGCAGCTGGATACGAGTTTGCGCAAGAGGGGCAGCTTCGCCAAGCAAGTACTGTTCCTGTTCAGTCAGGTCATCCCAGGAAGGAGCGGAGACGACCTTGCCTTCATGCAGGTACGGGACTAGGCGGGCACGGAAATCTTCAACGTCTAGCCTGCGGATATGCTCCGCATTTATCGCGACGCACTTCTTCTGGTCAAAGCGAGCCGGATTGGGGTTCACGTCGTGAATATCGAAGGCCTTGATCATCTCTTCTTTGTCGAAGATGTCCCGGTCTGGCGCGATAGACCAACCGAGCAATGCCAAGTAGTTCAGTAGCCCTTCTGGGAGCATCCCGTTTTCGCGATGGAGCAGAAGGTTGGACTTCGGATCTCGTTTAGATAGCTTCTTATTCCCCTCTCCCATGACATACGGCAAGTGCCCAAATTCGGGGATTCGCTTTGCGATACCGAGCTCCATTAGCGCCCGGTACATGACAATCTGGCGGGGAGTAGAAGACAGAATGTCTTCCCCGCGCAGAATGTGCGTCACGTCCATAAGAGCATCGTCGATGGGATTTACCAGAGGATAAAGTGGATCCCCATTCGCCCGCAGAATCACGTAATCCGGTACAGTTCCTGCCTTGAATGTGATCTCGCCGCGCACCAGGTCAGTGAAAGTAACGTCTTCATCTGGCATGCGCATACGGTAAACAGGCTTGCGCCCCTCGGCTTTGAAAGCCGCGATCTGTTCAGCAGTCAGGTTGCGGTCATAACCGTCGTAGCCCAGCTTCGGAGGACGACCAGCGGCCTTGTGTCGCTCCTCGATTTCCTGCGGAGTCGAATAGGATTCGTAGGCATAACCCGCATCAATAAGCTTCTTGGCTACATCTTTGTAGATGTCCATTCTTTCGGACTGCCGGTAGGGCTCGTGGGGACCTCCCACACCGATCCCTTCGTCCCAGTCCAGACCCATCCACTTCAAAGACTCAATGATCTGGTCGAATGATTCCTGGCTGTCGCGGGCCGCATCCGTGTCTTCGATACGGAATATGAAAGTGCCGCCCGTGTGGCGCGCATATGCCCAGTTGAACAGGCATGTGCGTACCATCCCTACGTGAGGGGTGCCGGTCGGAGACGGACAAAAACGAACGCGAACATCACTGCCTGTCGCTGGCGTTTTTTCAGTGCTCATAATGCCTATAGCGTACCGCGTGCCGGCCAGATCTTCGAACCGCGGCCTCTAACCAACATGGAATATTCGCGAGTAGTTCATAATAGGGAAAAATGAAGAACTAGTCGCTGGAGGGGCAAGTGTCGCTCGCAGATTTCTCGCGAAAAGCGGATTCGCTTTCTATTGAGCAGTTACGTGGTAGGGCAACAAGGAAGTGGTCCATGCGTATGGGCGAATCCCTGTTGGACGGGGCGTGGATCGCCGAAGCAGACTTTGGTACTGCCCCGCAGGTGGAGGCCGCACTCCACGAGGCGATCTCGAACAACTTTCTGGGCTACATGCCTACCTGGCTAGTCGAGCGCACGCTCTATGAATGTAGGCAGTTCCAAGCAGACCGTTTTGGCGTAACGCTAGCCGAGGACTGTTATGGCATTGCCCCCGACGTCCTTTCTGTACTGCATCAAGTAATTGAACAATTAACCGACAAAGGCACCCCGGTTATTGTTCCTACTCCTGCATATATGCCCTTCCTGACCATTCCCGGCTCCCATTTCCGGGCCACTATTCAAGTTCCGTCACACGTTGATGCAAATGGCCGTTACAAGCTCGACCTGGAGCGGATCGACCGTGCTTTTTCCGAGGGCGCACAGTTGTTGATCCTGTGCAATCCCTGGAATCCGACCGGCCAGACTTTCACTCGCGAAGAATTGGTTGAGCTAGCTAGCGTGGTGCACAAACACCCGCAGGCAATTGTTTTCAGCGACGAGATCCACTCCCCTCTGGTACATGCAGACCGTACCCATATTCCTTTTGCTTCTCTAAGTGAGCAGACGGCTTCTCGGACGGTAACTGCAACCGCGGCATCAAAGGGGTGGAACATTCCGGGGCTCAATTGTGCGCAGTGGTACATCGCTGGCAGCACTCTTAAAGAGCGTTTTGCCCGCGGATCGGAGTTGTTAGCTAGTGGGGCTAGCCCACTCGGAGCTCTAGGAGCATGCGTCGCCTACCGGGATGGGCGTGACTGGCTGGATGACTTCAATGCCTACATAGTGAAGAATTCTGTGCGCGTACAGGAGCTACTTGCGGATTCCGGCTCCCGGCTCCGCTGCACCAGCCCACAGGCAACCTATCTGACGTGGTGGGATGCGAGCGCTTACGAGGTCAACAATCCCGCTGAACTCATCGCTTCCAAAGCGGCGGTGGCGGTAAATGCCGGCCACGAGCTGGGAGAAGATTACTCGCGCTTCTTCAGACTAAATCTGGCCTCACCCACGCCGGTATTGGAAGATATGGTCTCTCGTATACTCGCAGCCTTCGCTAACTAGGGGACCAAGAATAGTTTTAGGGGGATGGGCCCGGCCTTGGCCGAGCCCATCCCCCTTTTCCATTGACAGCTAACGCTTTAGGGGACTTACCGTTCTGCTCCCCTGCATCGGAGTTATCGGCGAAGCACCTGATTTCTCAACGTGCCGATATTTTCTATCTCGCACTCGACAGTGTCCCCAGCATCCATTGGGCCGGCGCCCGCTGGCGTGCCAGTCAGGACTATATCCCCTGGCAGTAGTGTGAAAACGCTAGAGACATAGGAGACCAGCTCCCGCACCGAGTGTTTCATGTCGGCTGTGCTGGCCGACTGCCGCACCGAGCCATTTACCCTGCATTCAATATGCAAGTTATCCGGGTCCAGCTTCGGATCTACAACAATCCAAGGACCTACCGGGCAGGAGGTATCCCATCCTTTTGCCCGGGTAAGCTGCCCATCCTGCCGCTGCGTGTCTCGGGCAGTTGCATCGTTAGCAATGGTGTAGCCCATAATTACCTGGTCGACCTGCTCGACAGGGATATCTTTCGCCAAAGTCTTGATCACGACAGCGAGCTGCGCCTCTTGCTCTACTTCTGCAGAGAATTTTGGCAGCACGATCGGATCATCCGGGCCGATCACCGAGGTGTTCGGCTTCAAGAACAGCGGCGGCTGTTCTGCAGGCTGCCCGGCCTCTTCGGCTCCACTTAACGGATAGTTTCCGATGACCCCTACTACCTTTGACCGTGGGATTACCGGCGAAAGAAACCTTGCCTCTTCAAAAGGCACTAGGAGCCCGGACGGTTCCACCTTGGAAAAGAGCGGGTCGTTCTTAAGTGCCACTATCTGCTTAGCGTCGTCCTCGAAAACTCCGAACATCGGGGAATCTCCGGTAGAAAAACGTGCAACCTTCATTTTGCCTCATTCAAGTCGTGGCTCTCTGCTTCCATCTCGGCCCACGATTCCTCGTGGCCACCTTTAACATGCCACACAGAAGTTGGAAGTTCACCAGGCATATGCGGGTTGTCTAGAGATTGGAACTCAGGGATCTTCCCCTCCTTTAGCTGCGCCTGGTAGTCGCGCAGTGCCCCCAAGGCCCACTTGCCCAGAAGGAGGATTGCGACCAAGTTCACGATGGTCATTAGCGCTGTTGCCCAGTCCGCGATGGACCAGACCGCAACTAGCGGAAGCACGGCGCCAAGCGCAGTGGCAAAAATAACCAGAATTTTCAGAGGTAGCGTCGACCTCTTTAGGCCGACAATGAACCTGTAGTTCGTCTCTGCGTAGGTGTAGTTACCCAAGATTGTGGAATACCCGAAACAAATCATCATTGCCATGACCAGGATTGCCACGATTCCTTCAACGTGGCCTGCTCCTCCCAAGGAGGTAACTAGAGAAGTCGATGTTAGCGCCGTTCCGTCTAGGTCTGCGCTGCGATCGGGATTCCAGAAAGGTTCAGACATGAGGATTATGAATCCGGTCGAGGTACACACCAGCATGGTGTCCACAAAAACGCCTAGAGACTGCACCATGCCCTGGGTAACGGGGTGCGACACAGTCGCGGTAGCTGCAGCGTTTGGCGCAGACCCCATGCCTGCCTCGTTAGTGAACAGGCCACGCTTAATACCGGTAGTAATTGCGGCAACAAAAGCACCGGTGGCGCCAGCAACTGCTGGAGGAACGTAGGTGCCCTGTCCAAATGCACCGGCAAAGATCTCGCTGAACACGGACGGAATACGCTGGTAATTCAACGCCATCACCATGATGCCCATCAGCACGTACAGCAGGGCCATTGCGGGTGCCAACAATTCGGAAAAGCGTGCGATCGGCTTGACTCCGCCAAGTACCAGCGGCAAGGTCATCAAAATTAGCACCAACGCGCTGGCCCACGGCGGAATACCAAAGGAAGTGTGCGCGAGCTGGCTAATCGAATTGGATTGAATCATCTCGAAACTGAAGCCATATGCGAATATCAGCAGTATTGCGAAGACGATCCCCCAACCACGACTTCCCAAGCCACGCTGAATGTAGTAAGCCGGTCCGCCTCGGAACGTCCCGTCCCCATTGCGTACCTTGTAAAGCTGCGCGAGCGTTGCTTCGATGAAAGCAGTCACCATACCAACAGCGGCAACTACCCACATCCAGAACACCGCTCCCGGGCCACCAGCCACTACTGCAAGGGCCACCCCCGCAATGGATCCGGTCCCTACCCTGTCGGCAAGCCCGATTGCGAAAGCTTGGAAGGAAGAGATGCCTCCCTTAGCTCCGTCTCGAGAGCCCAAGATCACCTTGACCATGTGCGGGAACATGCGAATCTGCATGAAGCGGGAGCGGATAGTGAAGATAACACCCGCCCCCAGCAGTAACACGATCAGGACCCAGACAATGGAGTGTCCGTAGACGTTGTCCAAAAATCCTGAGATCGACTCGTTGATCTTTGTGAAGCTGTCATAGAAGCTGCCGGGTTTGGCGGAATCGTCCACGCTAAGTCCTCTCGGTGTTACTTAACTATTAGTCGTGTCAATACTGGTTAAAGGTAACTCCAAGAATAGGCCAGAGTGAAATTTACTTTTACAAAATAGAGAAGAAATCTTTACCTTTTGGCTGTCAACTGCACCTATGAGAATCAGATTAGAAAGCTAACTAATCCTCTCTACGCACCCACACATCTCCCTTGAGAACATCCGGCAAGAACTTGTTGTCGGTAGCAACAAATACCGGATCCTTATCTGCGCGTGTCTGTGCTTCATAATCCCGCAGTGCGCCGGCGACCCACTTCCACAGCAGCGCAATCGCCACTAGGTTCGTCACCGTCATAACAGCCATGGCGATATCTACCGAGTTCCACAGGACGGGCAACGAAACCACCGCTCCCAGACAGGCAGAGGCCACACACACCACGCGAACCAGATTCCTAGCCCACTTCGCGTCGGTGACAAAAGACATATTCACTTCTGAGTAAACATAAGCTGCAATTACAGAGCTAAAGGCCAGGACGAAAATCATCAACGCCATCGGCACCATCGCCCACTGGCCGATCTGATCTGCCACCGCGTACGCCGTCAGATTAGACGGATCGACGCCCTCTTTGCTCCACACCTTCGGGCCGGCCAAAAGAATAATGAAAGCGGTAGCGGAACACACAATCACGGTGTCAACAAACACACCGAGAGCCTGAATGAATCCCTGCTTTACCGGATGAGACACAGTAGCTGTAGCAGCCGCATTCGGCGCGGTACCCTGCCCTGCCTCATTCGAGAACAAGCCCCTCTTTGTACCGTTGATAATTGCAGCCATGATGCCGCCGCCGACACCGCCACCCAGTGCCGCCCCATTGAAAGCAGACTCTACAATCTGGCCAATCAAGGCAGGGATCTGCGGCAGGTTAATCAAGCAGATAATGAAGGCGATAACTACGTAAACCGTTGCCATGATCGGCGCCATCCACTCGGTAACCCGGGCCACGGAACGAATTCCCCCCAGGATTATCGGCCCTGCGAACGCGAAGATCAAAGCGGCAATAATCCACTTGTTAGCGCCCGGAATCGTCCACATGATTGTGGAGGCAATCGCGTTCGACTGCACGGAAGTGATTACTACACCGCAGGTGACAATCGCGATGATCGCAAAAACAGCCCCATAGGCTCTAGAGCCAACGCCCTTCCACATGTAGTAGGCCGGCCCCCCACGGAACGTTCCATCTGCCTGGCGCACCTTATAAATCTGCGCCAACGTCGATTCAAAAAAGGAAGTAGCCATGCCGACAAGAGCCACTACCCACATCCAGAAGACGGCTCCCGGCCCTCCCATCAACAGGGCTGCTGCAACGCCGAAAACGTTGCCAACACCAACGCGAGCCGCAAGAGAGATCGTGAAGGCCTGGAAGGAAGAAATTCCCCCCTTCGCATCGGTACGAGAGGACAACACCGCCTTGAACATGGCCCCCAGATGGCGGAACTGCATGCCCCTGGAAATGATCGTTAGGAATATCCCCACGCCCAGCAACACCCACATCGTGATGTGCAACGTAACCCAGTCAGCAACTGCCAAAATGCCGTCAGCTAGAGAGCCCATAAAAACCTCCGGGGCGAAAACATACACTGGTATTTATACTGGCAGATTTTCCCCACCGCTTCCGAATCGGCCACATCTCGACCACTACACCAGAATAATTAGCCTGCTACTACGTACACTTGTGGGGAGTCGAAAGGAATGCACATGCGCCACGTAATTATTGACACCGACCCCGGCATTGACGATTCTATTGCCATTCTTCTTGCTTCTACACATCCGGAAGTATGCATCGATGCGCTAACCACCGTGGGCGGCAACGTTCCCCTGGAAAAGACGACGGCCAACGCCCTCGGAATACTGAATTTCGCAAAGGCAGGCGACATTCCTGTTTATCAAGGTGCGGCTCATCCGCTAGCAGGAGCTGCAGAGCAGTACGCTGACGACACTCACGGCGAATCCGGTACCGGACAGGTGCACCTAGACCCGGCAGACAGAAAAATTGCCGGAACCGACGCCCCACAATTCATCGTGGATCACACAAAGGCCCACCCTGGCGAAATAACGCTCGTTCCCATCGGCCCCCTAACTAACATTGCCAAGGCTCTAGAGATAGACCCGACCTTGCCAGAGCGGGTACCAGAAGTACTGCTTATGGGCGGCGCAGAGGGCCCCGGCAACGTCACTCCGTCTGCAGAATTCAACTTCTGGTTCGATCCAGAGGCCGCAGCTGCGGTTATGAACGCCGGCTTCAAGAAAATCACCCTGGTCGGGCTGGACGCAACCGAACAAGCCTTCATAACAGCGGGCACGCGCGAGTTACTTCGCCGCCTTTCAGATTCCAAGAACGCCCAATTCCTTTATCAAATTACCCAGCAATACGCTGATTTCTATTGGGATACGCAAAAGGCGCTAGGCGCCGAACTATGCGATGTCCTAGCAATCGCCAAACTCATTGACGATTCCCTCGTAGAAACCGAAAGTGCCAGCATCGAGATCGCGCTGGATGGCATCTGCCGAGGGCGCTCACAAGTCGCCCGAAAGAAGCGCTTCCCGTCCCTGCCGCAAAACGGACATATCTGCACCAACGTCAATACCAGAGGCTTCTTCGAACTGCTACTTACCACCCTCATCCCAGAAGAGAAGGAACTAATCGAGCAGGTTCTGGCACACGAATACCGCTAAGAAGAGGCACCAACATGGCTATGAAACCCGCGCTAAACCTACTGCTCGACGATCTAGAAGACAGCGGCAAGATCGCAGATCCCACCGCCGTCATTGAAGCCTTTGCCGCCTGGGCGAAGGAGGGCGGACGCGAACTTTACCCGCACCAGCTCGACGCCGCCCTCGCCATCGCAGCTGGGGAGCACGTAATTGCCGCAACGCCTACTGGCTCGGGCAAGTCCATGATCGCCCTAGCAGCACACATGGTGGCACTGTCCAGAGGCGAACGCAGCTACTACACCGCTCCCCTGAAAGCGTTAGTCTCCGAAAAATTCTTCGATCTGGCCGGACTTTTCGGTACCGAGAACGTGGGAATGGTAACCGGTGACGTGTCCCTAAACGCGGATGCGCCCATAATCTGCTGCACCGCCGAAATCCTTGCCAACCAGGCCCTGGCAGACGGTGCCGAGACCGACTGCGGCATAGCCATTATGGATGAATTCCACTTCTACGGCGATCACCAGCGCGGGTGGGCCTGGCAAGTGCCGCTACTCGAAATGACAAAAACCCAGATGGTGCTGATGTCAGCCACGCTAGGCAACATCGACTTCTTCAAAGAAGACCTATACAACCGCACCTCTCGCACCGTCTCAGTAATCGACAATGCCAAACGCCCTGTCCCCCTGGAATTCAACTACACGTACGAAGAAACCTCAGAGTTGATCGAAAGGCTGATGAAACAGGGCCGCTGGCCAATCTACCTGGTACATTTTGCCCAGCGCGACGCCATCGAGAGAGCGAGTGCTCTAGCGGCGACCTCGAAAGTCTCGCGCAGCCAAAGGGACAAGGTTGCCGAAGCTATCAAAGGCTTTTCCTTCGGCGGCGGGTTCGGCAAGACCCTGAAAACGCTACTTCGCGCCGGGATCGGCGTCCATCACGCCGGGATGTTGCCCCGATACCGCCGCCTAGTAGAGCGGCTCACCCAAGAGGGACTTCTAGTTGCTATATGCGGTACAGACACACTAGGAGTCGGCATCAACGTTCCCATCCGCACCGTAGTACTAGCCTCCCTAACCAAGTTCGACGGCAGACGCTCCCGCCACCTTTCGGCCCGCGAATTCCACCAGATCGCTGGCAGGGCAGGCAGAGCCGGATTCGACACCATTGGCTTTGTAGAAGTGCAAGCCCCCGAACACGAAATTGAAAACGCCAAAATCAAAGCGCGCGCGCAGGCGGTAGTAAATGGCAAAAAGACGGGCGGACGAGCCAAGTTGAAGCAGGCCCCAGAAGGCTTCGTCTCCTGGACCGAGGCTACCTTCGAGCGACTAACTCAGGCACAGCCGGAAGCCCTCTCCTCGCAGTTCACAATGACTCACTCCATGGTGCTAAACGTGCTGTCGGGCAACCGCGATGCGGCCTCTCACCTAGTGTGTCTGGCTCGCAACAACCACGACAAACCCCGCGAGCGCAACCGTCATCTGCGCACTCTCGGGCAAATCTATTCCTCACTTCGCACCGCCGAAGTCGTGGCGTGGGAAGAAGGAAAGCTCGTGCTACAGCGCGAACTGCCAGAATCCTTCGCACTAAACCAGGCACTGTCACCTTTTGCCCTAGCCGCAGTAGAACTGCTAGATCCGGATTCGCCGACCTACGCCCTCGACGTTGTTTCGGTCGTCGAATCGATTCTGGAAGATCCGCGCCCCCTCCTCTTCGCCCAAAGGCGACTTGCACGCGATCAGGCCATGGCAGCGATGAAAGCAGAGGGCCTGGACTACGATCAGCGGATGGACGCCCTCGATGAAATATCCTGGCCCACCCCGCTTGCAGAAGAGCTACATGGCGCTTTCTCGACCTTCCGCCAAACCAACCCCTGGGTGGCAGGAAATGAACCGTCTCCCAAATCTGTAGTCCGCGAAATGGTCGAAAACGCTGACACTTTCTCCTCACTCATCTCTCGCTACGATCTGGCTCGTTCCGAGGGCGTGATCCTGCGATATCTGTCCGACGCCTATCGCTCGCTGCACCAGATCGTTCCGCAGGATGCCCGAAACGAAGAGTTCGACGCTATTGTCACCTGGCTAGGAGACCTGGTTAGAGCGGTCGATTCCTCGTTGCTGGCTGAATGGGAGATGATGGGCAACCAGGCCGTGTCTGCCCAGCCCGAAACAGTAGGTACCGAAGTTGCTTTCGGGGCAGACGAGAACGGCAATGTTGCTTTTTCTGCCAACAAACATGCCTTCACCACCGCGATTCGCAAAGAGCTCTTCAGACGCGTTGAGTTGATGGCACGAGAGGACGTCGACGGCCTCCTGGATTTGCAGGATCCAGGGTGGGATGAAGACCGGTGGAATAACGTTTTAGATCGTTACTACAACGAGTACGACTGGATTGGCACCGATCAGGATGCTCGTTCGGCTGGACTATTCAAAGTCATCTCCGCCCCCACCGAGGCTGACCTAGCAACAATTGGGATAGATCTGGACTCCCCTCTAGCAGGACGGGCATTGGAAGGACGCATCTGGCTGGCGCGGCAAACCATTTTGGATCCCGAGGGCGACCTACCGTGGCGGATTTGGGCCCTTGCTGATCTCGATGCCTCTGATGAGGCCGCATTAGCCGGTAAGCGGCGGGCCGTGGTGCACACTATTTCCGTGAGCGCCGACTGAAATCAGTATGATTGAAGTATGTCTGAGACAAAGCTAACTGTGGAAGATCTAAAGAAGTCTATTTCGACGATCAGGCGGCGGATTGATGACGCTGCTGAAAAGGCGGGCCGAAACGGCTCCGAGGTAGATCTAGAACTAGCCATAAAAACGCAGACTCCGGCAACTTGCGCAGCAGCCGCAGTAGCCCTGCACGAACTGTCACTGCCCGTATTGCTCGGGCAAAATAAGGTGCAAGAGGCACAGGCTACTTTTGATGCCATTAGCGCCACGATGGTCGAATCAAAGGTGAACATGATTGGCAACCTGCAATCGAACAAGTTGAATAACGCCCTGGGTTGCGTCACCGGTATCGAAACCATCGATCGGGGCAAACTAATCAATAAGATTTCCGAACGGGTCCGACCAGGCGGACGCTTTGCTGATAGGTTCCCCGAGGGATTCGACGTGTGGGTACAGGTAAATACCTCCGGCGAGGAAACCAAGTCCGGGTGTAAGCCTGAAGAGGCCGTCGAGCTGGCGTACGCTGCCGCAGCTGCTGAAGGGCTAAACCTGCGCGGCTTCATGACGATCGGGGCTCATACAAGCGAGGAAGCGAAGATTGTTGCGTCCTTCGAGGCTTTGCGCGAAATTCGCGACACCGTCCTCGCCTCCGGTGAAGAAGGCACCGCGCAAGCAAAAGATCTGTCTATGGGAATGACGCAGGATCTTGAAATTGCCGTGGCACACGGAGCCACACGGGTGCGCGTCGGCACAGCAGTCTTCGGCAAGCGAGACTAGTGATTAGGGGGTGGATTTTCCCACCCCCTAAAGTTTTATAGCACCCTCGAGATGTCGCGGCTCGCCCCCTGTGATGCTGAGCTGGCGGTTGCAGCGTATAGCTGAAGTGCGGCCGATATTTTCCGGTCGCGGGCTAGCGGCGTCCATGGTTTTTCTCGCTGCTCCATTTTTTGCCGTCTGCGTTCCAGCTCTTCTTCGTCTACTTTCAGGGTTAGCTCTTCCGTGTTCACGTCGATCACGATGCGGTCGCCGTCCTCGATCAGGCCAATAAGTCCGCCATCGGCTGCTTCCGGCGAGATGTGCCCGATGGAAATCCCTGAGGTTCCGCCCGAGAAGCGCCCGTCAGTGATCAGCGCGCACTTCTTGCCCAGCCCGCGTCCTTTCAGGAACGAGGTCGGATACAACATTTCTTGCATTCCGGGGCCTCCTGAGGGGCCTTCGTAGCGTATTACTACGACGTGGCCGGCATGTACTGTTTTGTCTAGGATCTTTTGGATGGCTTCCTCTTGAGACTCCATTACGATGGCTTCCCCTTCGAAATGGAAGAGTTCCGGATCAATGCCGGCAGCCTTCACGATCGCCCCTTCTGGCGCGAGGTTGCCTCGGAGCACTGTCAGCCCACCATTCTTCGTGTAGGCGTTTGTGACTGCTCTGATGCATCCATTTTCAGAATCGGTGTCCAACTGTTTCCACTGATTGGTGGTCGAGAAAGGAACGGTGGTGCGCACTCCGCCGGGAGCGGCACTGAATAGTTCTTTTGCTTCCTCGCTGGCGTCTGCGCCGCGCACATCCCACTTCCGCAGCCATGAATCCAAGCTGTCGGAATGGACAGTGTGAACGGTATGGCGCAGTAGCCCCGCCCGGTCTAGTTCTCCCAAGATTGCCGGGACGCCTCCTGCCCGGTGCACGTCCTCCATGTGGTAGTCAACGTGGTTCGGAGCCACCTTTGCCAGACACGGTACTGTCCTACCCAGCGTTGCAATGTCCTCGAGGTCGAAGTCTGTGCCCGCCTCTCGGGCTACAGCCAACAGGTGCAAGACAGTGTTCGAAGAACCGCCCATAGCCATGTCCAAGCTCATCGCGTTGAAGAACGCATCTCTGGAGGCGATAGAACGCGGCAACACGGATTCGTCCTCGCCCTCGTAGTAGCGGTTTGCCAATTCCACAATGAGGTTTCCGGCCTTTTCAAACAGAGTTTTCCTAAAGGCGTGGGTAGCTAGTGTGGAGCCATTTCCAGGCAGAGACAGCCCCAGTGCCTCCGTCAGACAGTTCATGGAATTGGCAGTAAACATTCCGGAACATGACCCGCAGGTAGGACAGGCAAGCTTTTCAACCCGCAGCAGGGTGTCATCGTCAAGCACGTCGTCTGCGGTAGCAGCCATTACAGTGATCAAGCTGCCTTTACCGGTGTGGGTTGTCCCTACAATCGCTTCGGGAGGAATGTTCTTCCCCGCTTCCATTGGCCCACCAGAGACAAAGATTGTGGGAATGTTCAGTCGCATCGCAGCTAGCAGCATTCCCGGCGTTATTTTGTCGCAATTCGAGATACAAACTAGGGCATCTGCACAGTGCGCATTAACCATGAATTCGACAGAATCAGCGATCAATTCGCGCGACGGGAGCGAGTACAGCATTCCGGTATGACCCATGGCAATACCATCGTCGATCGCGATCGTATTAAATTCCTTTGCTACTCCCCCAGCGGCTGCCACGGATTTTGCTACCAACTGGCCCATATCTTTTAGATGAACGTGTCCGGGAACAAACTGCGTAAAGGAATTTGCGATGGCAATAATCGGTTTTCCAAAATCTTCGTCCGTCATGCCTGTTGCTCGCCATAGCGAACGAGCTCCTGCCATATTCCGACCGTGCGTGGAAGTTCGCGAACGAAGTGGGTATGCCATGTCCTCTCCTTTTCCGTTATTTTTCAACTAGTTTAGGGAGCTTCAAATGAAAGGGCATTTTTAGGCCAGTTAGTGAACACTTCGGCTATTTTGGAAGGAATATCGCAAATTATTCCTTTGGAAATATGCCTCTCGCGGCGTATTAATGATGCCTTTTAGACTATTGCGTATACATTTAGGTACATGGAGCGCACACGGATAGCTATATACGACACCACCCTTCGCGATGGTGCCCAACAGGAAGGTATCTCCCTTTCTGTCGCAGATAAGCTTCGCATTGTGAAGGCACTCGACAAGATTGGGATCGCTTATGTCGAGGGCGGATGGCCCGGAATGGGCCCCAAGGATAGCGAGTTTTTTACCAAAGCGGGTGAATTATCACTCGTAAACGCCCAGCTTTGCGCTTTTGGCGCTACCGCCAAACCGCACGTTCCGGCTGCTAGCGATCCGCAGGTAGCGGCGCTTGCCGGGTGCTGCGCTCCCCAGGTGACGTTGGTGGCGAAGGCTGACGAGACACATGTGCAAAAAGCTCTTCACACAGATCTTTCCGAAAATTTGCGGATGGTGGCTGACACGGTTGCCTTTCTTTGCAGTCAAGGCAAACAGGTAATGGTTGACCTGGAGCATTGTTTTGATTCCCTGCACCGTAGCGACTACGCCCTCAGGGTTGCCGATACTGCTCTTAGAAATGGCGCTCACACAGTCATTGCGTGCGACACCAATGGAGGTACCCTGCCGGGGCAAATCTTCGCCCACACCAAGGCGCTAGTGGAACGCTTCGGCGATGCGGTTGGAATTCATGCTCATAACGATTCTGGCTGCGCAAATGCGAACGCGGTGGTGGCTGTCGAGGCCGGAGCAAGGCAGGTGCAGGTAACCGCCAATGGGTATGGCGAACGAACGGGAAATTCAAACTTATTCACCACCATTGCGAACCTAGAGTTGAAGATGGGATGCAAGACCCTTGCTGACCCTACAAGGCTCGCGGACCTGACTCATCTCTCGCATCGCATTTCGGAGATCACCAATATTTCTCCTTTCGCGCGCGACCCCTACGTGGGGGCTTCAGCGTTCGCTCACAAGGGTGGTCTACACGCTTCGGCAATGAAGGTTGATCCCGCCCTCTACCAGCACGTTAATCCGGAACAGGTCGGTAATAGTAGAAGGATGCTGGTCTCTGAAATGTCTGGACGGGCACTAGTCGAGATGAAGGCTGCCGAACTGGGAATCCCTGCTACGGACCCGACCTTGCTCAGAAAAGTTACGAACGCTGTCAAGGAACGTGAAGCCCGCGGATACACCTACGATGCCGCCGACGCCTCCTTTGCACTTCTCGTGCGGTATTTGCAGGGAAACCTCCCCCACTATTTCGAGGTCGAATCTTGGCATGCGCAGGTGCTGGCACTTGCTCCCAATACCGCTACCCCGGGAGGCAGAACGCGCGCTAAAGCGGAAGTCTCATTGACTGCTGGTGGCGCGCAGGTGATTCGTAGTTGCGCCGGAAATGGCCCGGTAAACGCGCTTGATCATGCTTTTTCGGGGGCACTAGCCCAGTTCTACCCCACGGTGCAAAAGCTAAAACTCATTGACTTTAAGGTCCGCATCTTAGATGAGGACCATGGCTCGGATGCCACCGTACGCGTGTTACTGGAAGCCGCGGGCCCCACGGGAACTTGGACCACTGTTGGTGTGGGTACCGACTTGATCGAAGCCTCGTGGGAAGCCCTAGCAGATTCCTATATTTACGGCCTTCTTGAGGAAGGTATTAGCCCCTTAGAATAGCCGCTCACTAGCTATCTCGGCGCCCTGTGCGAGTGCCTCTAGCTTTGCCCATGCGATCTGGGAATGCACCCTCCCTCCCAGGCCGCAGTCGGTGGAAGCGATTACGTTTTCTGGGCCTACGACCTCGGCAAAACGAATGATGCGTTCTGCGACAAGCTCCGGATGTTCCACCACGTTGGTCGAATGGCAGACTACCCCGGGCACAATCTTTCGGCCGGCTGGAAGCTGGTATTTCTTCCAAATTTTCCATTCGTGGGCATGTCTGGGCGAAGATCCTTCAAAACTGAACTGCCCGGCATTTACCTGCAGGCACTGCTCAATGATTGCTTCGAACGGAATGTCTGTCGTATGTGGTCCGTGCCAAGAACCCCAACAGATGTGCAGTCGCACCTGCTCCGGAGCGATCCCGGAGATCGCCTTATTAATGGCATCGATTCGAATCTGCAACCATTTTTGGTAGTCGGCAATGGTGGGTTCCGGATTGATCTGGTCCCAGGACTCAGCCAAATCTGGGGCATCGAGTTGAACGGTAAGTCCGGCCTCGGCAATGGCTTTGTATTCCTCGGCCATCACATCGGCGCAAGCTTCTACGACGTCAGCATCGGTGGCATAGTATTCGTTCTTGATTCGGGCCGCAGATCCCGGCGAAAGTGCTGCAATAAATCCTTTTGCAATTCCGTTATCCTTCATGGCTTTGGTGAGCAAGTCGATATCAGCACCTACCTGCTCGCCGGCGGTGTAGGTTAGCGGTCCGGTAATTTTCGGATTTCCAACCGAGGCTCTTCCCCCGAGGATGCCGGAATTAGGATCCTCGTATGCATCGCGGAATTTTGCGCGGTCACGCCGGTCAGGAAACGAGGTTAGTCGAATCTTTCCGGGTTCAGAACGCACAATGTCTTGGGCTGCCCACCGGTCTTCGTTGGTCATGGTTAGCCCACCCATGCGGGAGAACGAGTAATTCCACCAGGCGCCGTAGTCAACCGCACCGGAAGTGATGTGCCCGTACTCGCCCTCGTTGACGATGTCGATCCCGATGTCTTTCTGGCGGCGAACCACGTCCTGCACGGAATCGGTAAGGATCTGCGCAAACTCGGTTTCGGAGATTCTTCCTTCCGAACGCCTCTTGTTCGCATCCAATAGTTCCGAAGTACGTGGCAGTGAACCAACGTGAGTGGTTTCTATTTTGGTCATTGTTTTCTTTGCTAGTCAGAGATCTTGTAGGTCCAGTTGTATGGGTCTTCGCTGAGCCCGTTCTGGATGTCTGTGAGTTGCTTGCGCAGGGCGACCGTCTTGGCACCAACCGGTAGTTCAACTTCGAAGTCGTCACTCCCTAGTTTTGTGATGGGGGTGACTACGGCTGCGGTGCCGCAGGCGAATACCTCGGTTACCGCCCCGCTCTTGATGTCCTCCAGAAGCCTGCTTAGCGCTATGTCTTCTTCGCGGACTTCTGTGCCTCCCTCTCGGAGCAGTCGGCAGATTGCGCTCCTGGTGTTTCCCTCTAAGATCACGCCGCTCAGCCTGGGGGTAGCAACAGTTCCGTCGGCACGCACCACGAAGACGTTCATTCCGCCGAGCTCTTCCAAGTAGGTCTGCGTCGTATCCAGGAAGCATACCTGCGCGTAACCTTTTTTAGCCGCTAGATTTTGCGGCAGTAGAGATGCGGCGTAGTTGCCTCCGCACTTGGCCATTCCCGTGCCGCCGGGGCCTGCCCTGTGGTATTTGCGGTCTACCCAAATACTCACGCCTTCTGCCCCACCTTTGAAGTAACTTCCCGAGGGCGAAGCTATCAGATAGAAGGTCACATTATTCGCCGAGTGCACTCCCAGGAATGCTTCTGTGGCGATCATAAAGGGACGCAGGTACAGCGAAGTACCTTCGGCCTGTGGCACCCACCGTTTGTCAGCACGCACGAGGTCGACGACTGCGCGCACGAAGTCTTCCACAGGCAGTTCGGGCAAGGCGAGGCGGCGGGCGGAAGCGTTAAAGCGGGCCGCGTTGTAGCGCGGCCTGAAGGTCCATACCGACCCGTCTGCGTGGCGGTATGCCTTCAATCCTTCAAATACTTCTTGCCCGTAGTGCAGTACGGCCGCAGCCGGTGACAGCGAGATAGGCCCGAATGGCTCGATCCGGTAATTGTGCCAGCCTTCTTGACTATTCCAATCTGCTACAGCCATGTAGTCGGTGAAATCTCGGCCGAAGTCGAGCGTGGACATGATGCGCTCGTATTCGTCTTTGTCAGCAGGTTTCGGATGTGGATGGACTGGGAACTTACCAGCTAACGCATCGGCTGCGGGTAGTGGTTCGGATCCTTGTTTTTCCAGCTCTGTGGGAGTATGTGTGGCCATCGGTCCCTTCCTTTTTACTAATACCCTATAAAGTTTTGCTTTTACTTTTTCTTTTAATCGGCAGTGCTCTTTAGCGCAGCGGCAATATCAGAACCAATTTCTGCAGTAGTTCGCGCAGAAGCTCCGCTAGCCACATCGGCCTGCACTGCCTTGGTTACTCGCCTGGATTCATTATCAAATCCTTGATGGGCAAGCAGAAGCGCAATCGATAAAATAGCGGCTCGTGGGTCTGCTTTTTGCTGGCCGGCAATGTCTGGCGCGGAGCCGTGCACCGGTTCAAACATCGAGGGCGCAGTTCCCTCAACGTTGATGTTTGCTGAGGCAGCCAATCCGATGCCTCCGGTAATAGCACCAGCCTCGTCAGTCAAGATGTCTCCGAACAGATTATCGGTGCAGATCACGTCGAAGCGTTCGGGATCTGTTAGTAGATAAATAGTCGCCGCGTCGACGTGGCAGTAATCGACTTCGACCTGCGGATATTCTGCGGCTACTTCACTAACTACGCGAGACCACAAGCTCCCTGCGTTTACGAGCACATTTTTCTTATGGACCAGCGTGACTTTCTTTCGCCTGCGCATTGCTTGTGCGAATGCGTAGCGGACTACGCGATTTACTCCGTAGGCAGTGTTGACAGATACTTCGGTAGCGATTTCTTGATCTGTGCCAGCCCGAAGCACACCGCCATTACCGCAATAGAGGCCCTCTGTCCCCTCTCGAACTACAACAAAATCAATATTGTTCTTCGCCTGCAACACGCCTTTTACGCCGGGATAGCTTCGCGCCGGACGAAGATTGACACTATGGTCGAGGGCGAATCGTAGCTTCAGGAGCAACCCGCGCTCTAGGACGCCAGCGGGCACGGATGGATCGCCAATGGCGCCGAGGAAAATCGCGTCGTTTGCCCGTATCTTCTCTAGAGTTTCCTCCGAGAGCACTTCCCCACTCTTGTGATAGTGCGCTGCACCCAAAGAAAACACATGCGTCTGAATTGTGGCAATCTCGGGTGGCAACGCCGCCCGCAACACCTTCAGTCCTTCAGCCACCACTTCAGGACCGATCCCGTCGCCAGGAATTACCGCTAGGTCGATTTGCTTTGACATGCAACAACTGTACGGACATTTCATTTCTTGGAACCGCATACGTCACGATTTGGGACGCTCGCATTAAAGAAAAGCAAGCCACCGGGGCGCCCAATTTTCATACCGTCACGATTTATCGCACACGCCACTGCCCTAATATCTGAGTCGTCGCCGCTGCAGGCCTATTCCTCTAACAGCAAACCGCCTGGCAGGGAGCAATTCCAGAAGTAGATTAGAAGGAAATGCAATAGTGAGCCAAGATACATTCTGGAAAGGTAAGGTTTCGTGGCTTCCGTATTTGAATATTTGGCCGGCAATGGAGTCTTGTTACTCTTCATCCTCGTCGGCGTAGGAATGATCTTTGGACACATTAAGATCCGGGGCATAGGGATGGGCTCCGCTGCCGTACTCTTCGTGGCTATTGGCCTGTCTGCATGGGCGAATGCTTACGGAGTAGAGCTCAAAGTGGATCACCTACTCGGGATTTTTGGGCTAGCACTATTCGCATTCGCAATCGGCATCAACTCTGGACCGAATTTCTTTGCAGGCCTCAAGAAATCGTTAGGACCAATCGTTACCTACGTTGTCGTCATCGGGCTCGCGGCAGTCATCGCTTACCTTGTAGGTGTCCATATATTCCACATGGATATCGCCTTGATTGCCGGCACCTTCGCCGGTGCCCTAACAAATACACCGGCACTTTCGGCAGCAGGGGTTGCCTCGGGCAACGAGGGGCTGGCTACCGTTGGCTACTCTATTGCTTATATCTTTGGGGTGGTAGGAATGCTCGGCTTCGCCGGTGCAGCATTGGCCTACAGGTCCTCTGACAAGGACACTCCCTCCCCAGTCGCGAACCGGACAATTCGTGTCGAGCGAGACGATGAGCCACAGGTGGCAGACATTCTTGCCAAGTACGGCGACAGAATAACGTTTTCTCGACTAAAGCGCAGCGAGGCTTCCACTATCGTCCGTCCGTCCTCGTCGGATCGGCTTAGGCGCGGCGATCTAGTCACCGTCGTTGGCCCAGTAGATTTGGTAAACAATATAATAGATTCACTTGGGCACGGCTCCTCGCATTCCCTAATCGAAGACCGCACGCATCTAGATTTCCGCAGAATTACTCTCTCTGATTCAAAGATTGCAGGTCTTACTGTGGACGAGCTCGAGATGCCTCGACGGTTCTCTGCCACCATCTCGCGAGTCCGCCGTGGTGACGTCGACATGATTGGTGAACCCAATCTAGTCTTGCAGCAAGGCGACCGAGTCCGCGTTGTTGCTCCCGTTTCTAAGATGAAAGAGATCACTAAGTTCTTCGGCGATTCATCCCGAGGTCTCACCGACATCAATCCGATCGCTTTGGGGCTGGGTATGGCTCTTGGGGTACTTCTTGGTGAGCTGCCAATCTTCACCCCTACCGGAGAAGAATTCTCTATCGGTTCAGCTGCGGGAACACTCGTTGTTGGCTTGGTTATGGGCAAGATTGGCCGCGTTGGCAAATTTGTAACCACCATGCCGTTTACCACCTGCCAAGTACTTTCGGAACTAGGCTTGCTAATCTTCCTTGCTCAAGCTGGCACTAACGCAGGCGGCCAAATAGCGGGTGCTTTTACCGGAGGACACTGGTGGAAGATCATGGTACTAGGGGCCGTCATCACATCGTTTGTAGGCTTTGCCCTCTACGCCAGTATGCGATGGGGATGGAAGATGGGCGGCACTCGCCTATCGGGTTACCTAGGTGGCGCGCAGACCCAGCCAGCAATCCTTGGCTTTGCCAATTCCCGCACAGGAATGGATCCGCGCGTTGCACTGGGCTACGCCATGATTTATCCGATGGCAATGATCGGCAAGATTCTTGCCGCCCAACTATTGGGCGGTATGTAACTACCGCATCACGTAGCGGTGTGCCGTCTTAGCTCCCGGGTGCAGCTTTCGCAGCTCGGATTCTGTACGCCAGTTGGGATCCGTGACCATTCGTGCTAGAGCTAGCCCGATCCCTACTGCCAGAATTACAATGCATACCTCGGTGATGGACGAGATGGCCTCCGCGTAGTTGCCCTGGTTCATATGGGTAAGTCCCGCGTACAGCGGCACACCTGGGATCATTAGCACCGCAGCGGGCACTGACAGGGAGACCCGTGAATACGCGTATTTTGTGGCCTTAGAAATAAAGTGAGCGCCCATGCCAATCGCGAATGCCTCGACCCCCACCGCAAACTGCCACAGTAGGCCTTCTTCGACGCCGAAGAAACGCAAGGGGTTTACAATTGCGCAAATAAGCGCTGCCCAGAAAGAGACTTCTAACGTGCAGTTGAAGAGCATTGCGAAGCCGTATGCCGCAATAAAGGAGCAAAGCATTCGTACTAGGTAAAGTCCGACACCCGAAATCGGCGGCGTTGCCGGCGGATCTACTGCCCAGCTGAATGCTAGCGATGTCAGCCAGACTGCCGCGCCCGCAGACACTACTAGCATCATCACGTACACGGACCTGTTTACCCCGGCAGCTAGGTCCGAACGAACTAAATCGAGCATAGCGGTAATCAAGGGGAATCCGGGCACTAGGAACAGTACGGCCGAGACAATACCGGCGTGGTATCCGGAGGAAGTTCCTGTGAACCACACGGGCAAGTTTGCTATTTCGGAAGCACTCGCCAGATGCGGCAGTGCGAGATTGAAAAGAGTCGCTAAGGCAACGTAAATGGTGGAGGCCACTACCCCACAAGCCATCCAGATGCCGAAGTGGTTCATGTGCCTTATCATCATCTGCTTACGCAGCGCCTGTCCGGCCGTAGCGGCAATACCGGCAAGGATGCATTCGACCAAACCGCCTCGGTTTAGAAAACAGAAGCACGCACAGCTAATACCTGAGGCCAGCATATTCGCAACAGTGCCGTACTCTGGACCGTTAGCAGCAATCTTGTCGAGTGCCCGGTTGGCCTCCTCCACGCTCATCCGCACCTTTAGATGCTGCACAAACACCCGCAGTCGGTCCAACTGCGCGGCATTTGTACCAAAGGTTCGCTGCTCTGATACCTCAGTACGGAAGTTGCACTTTCCGTACACCGTCGAGGAAATCTCTCCAAATGTCACCTGCGCGTGGTGCTCCCTCACCCCGAGAGCGGCAGCCAGGCGAGACATCGAGACTTTGACGCGGAAGGAGCTAGCGCCGCAGGCCAGCAGCATGTGCCCAAGTCGCATTACCACTTTAGATTGCTCAGTGAGCAGCTCATCTTCCTCGATCATCTGATCGATTTCTTCCTGTTGCCCGCTTACTTGGGTCAGCTCAGACTCAGGTGAGGCTCCTACATCGGTCTGGAGCCCCTGGGGACGGAAAACTTCACGAACGTGGTGCTTGATATTTTGCCATCTCATCACGCCTATTCTAAGCACGCAGCCGCGAATTCTTCTCGGCCTTTCGTCACGATGAACCCCTGCCTCATTCATCTCCGTAGAAAAAGTTTTCGCTCAGACTTTCAGGCCGAGGGCGGGAGGCTTAGGCTTGCTGTTGTTAAATGGGGATAAAGATCTAGCCCCCAAACCCACTAACAAAAGCAGGCCTGGAGGCTAAACCAGAAGAATAATCGTGGCAGCGTCTTACTCTCCCACACTAAAAAGTGCAGTACCATCAGCGCTGGCAAGCTTAGCTACCGGGATCGGAACGGAACCGGGCGTGACCTCACCGCTATGACCACCACGAAAACCAATTTGAACCAACCAAAAAAAGAAGACTGGTTGAATCGTGAACCGCACAGTGGACGCAAATGCCAATGCCAACACACGTAATTGGCATGCCCAAAACAAACATTAATACTCAATTTTGTTAGTCATCGGGATATTAGTACCAGTCAACTCAAACCCTCACGAGCCTTACATTCCTGGCCTATCAACCCAGTCT
>NZ_JBWPWD010000016.1:0-539 GCF_056590455.1 Winkia sp. C0117E2
ACTGATTCGGTTGATCCGAAGTATGCGCAGGATACTGTGGTCAAGGCTGGGGAGTCTGGGACTGTTGTGGCTCCTAAGGATGCTGATGGTAATGCTTTGCCGGAGGGTACTAAGTTTGTTCCTGGTAAGGATGTTCCTGAGTGGGCTAAGGTCAACCCGGATGGGTCTATTACTGTTGCTCCTGGTAAGGATGTAGTTCCTGGTGATTATAAGGTTCCGGTTGTGGTGACTTATCCGGATGGGTCTACTGATGCTGTTGAGGTTCCGGTTAAGGTAACTGAGGGTGGTAAGGGTCGGACTGATGCTGGTAAGCCGGCTTGGGATGATGCTTCTACTCCGGCTGATAAGACTGTTGTTATCCCGAATAAGGGTGGCGATGTTGTTGAGGGCACCACTGTTGAGGTGGAGGGTCCTGGTAAGGCTGAGATTGGTGCGGATGGTTCCTTGAAGGTGACTCCGAGTGCTGATGCTAAGCCTGGTGACAAGATTGTTGCCAAGGTTAAGGATGGTGAGGGTAATGTCATTGACACTGTTACCGT